>MNGN01000047.1 GCA_001918745.1 Crenarchaeota archaeon 13_1_40CM_3_52_17
GGCGGGCAATATTGCGATCTTATCATTCGCGAAAACGAAGATCCCTACGTTCGGGTCTCCGAAGATATCAGAGAGAATGATCACTGGTTCCTCTACCCGTCCTAAGCCCATCCGCTTACGTATTCTAACGTTGCGTCTTTGTCAGCTTGGACGGATGGCAGACCGAGGTAGTGGCTGAGTGTTGTCATCTGAGTGTGGACCTGCGAGAGGAATACTTCCAAGACCCCGGTTCCAACGCGAAGCACATCATGGACGTCCTACTTCTACCATAAACGTAGGAGGTTGGCCCTCGAGAAGGCTCGTACTTGCGCCGGCGTAGTAGGACAAGAATTGTGGAGGCGGTGATCGTTGCGATGATTACCGCAGCGATGCCAACAACCTCAACTAAGAAATAGAGGTTAACCGAGTTGCTGGGACCGACCTCGGTCACGCTAACCTCAACAGTCTTGTCGTGATAGCTTGGGCTCGCGGCGTCAAACTTGTTGTTGAAGATCATGGAGTACTCGGTATTGTTTCCTGTGTCCCATTCGAAGCTAAAGGTCTGGACCACTACCCCGAAGGCCTTAGCTCCGAAGTCCTGATTGCTGATCGCAAACATGATGTCGTTGGTAGAGAGACCGCAACAACTCTTCACTGTCAGTCTGCCAGAAGCGTGAACATTTGGGTATCCGAGACGCCCCCCGAAGCTGCTGAAGTGTCCCCTGCTCTCACGAGGTAGGATTCCATGTAGGACGCGTGGGCTGGTCCAAACCAGGAGAGCAAGCCAGAACCAAGTGGGATCAACAGTACAAGCAACATGGCTTCTCCATAGGGTCGAAAATGAGGATTCATACCTAGAAGGGTTCTCAGTCCATTTTAGTACGTGTAGATATTAGAAGAGGAGTGTTCCGAGGCGCTCGTTTCATTTCAGGCTCAGCCTGTCCATCAAGAACTAATTGTCTGCTTTCATAGTTCGCATAGCAAAAAGATACCTGTCCTGCACCGGGGGACAATACTCCCCTCGTCGGAAAACACACACCACGTCTTTCACAACCGGTCTAAGCATTCCCAGTTCCATTAAGACAAGCTCAGACTGAAACCGTGATGTCAAAAGAGCCTTCAGCCGTTTCGGAATCAAGCGTTCTTGAGGGGTTATTCTCGGGTATGACCGAGTCTTACGGAAACAGTTGCTGGTACCAATCTTGCGAGATACTGAACTTCCCAAAGGAAGATGGATTTGGTTCCCTAGTCTTGGTTTTGGTAATGATTTTCGGTAATTTCGGGCTACGCCTTAGCTTCGAGACTTGACCGTGAATAAATGAAAGAGTTCTACCGTGATTTGACTGGATCTAGGACCGAAAACCCATCGCTGACCTAGCCAGGCAGTTGTGAAACTTTTACACAGCACGGCGAGTTAGCTCCTCGCCCGGTGGGAGCCCAGAAGAGATGATGTTCCAAATGCTTCTATGAATTGTCTCCGCGGAGACTCGTGCGTTGACCACGGTAACGCCCCACTGAGAACTCAACTCACGATACAGCTGAAGCCTCTCAACATAGTCTTCCAAGGCTGGAAGGTCAGGTTTTCTCTTGAGCGCAACCTCAGGGTCAATGTCCATGAAGAATGCAAAACTGGGCTTGGGAAGGAGTTGTAGAAGCCGGAAACTCAGTCTCGTGTGACTAGGCGGGTCATGCAGCCCGGCCATTCCATCCACTACCATGTCCAGCACATACCTGTCGCATATCACTGTCCGGCCGAGAAGCAGTGGGAAAACAAGCTTTACACCGGTCTTCACAATGTTCTCGACCTGCGTGAGAATGCACCAAAGGGATGTTAGACCGCCCTTACTTGGCAGTCGCGTTTCGACAATGTAGACTCCGCCTGCCCGATGCACTCTCGCATACCCTAGCCTTCTCAAGATCATGAGCATGGGCAAGGATAATACTGGCCGCCAGCGGCTCCGAATTCTCACGACGCCCACGTGGACCTTCTCGAAGCTCTCCTCTAGCAGAGCAGCCTGGGTCGACTTACCACTACCATCTACTCCTGAGAACGCGATGAGCATTCCGCGTCTTCGAACCTGAATAGGTCTCATTTACTGGTTTCCGATGCTTCACACTAGACTTATCTTGACGCTTCGATCGTGATCGGGACCCCAGTCCCGGGACCCGTTGCTAGTTCAGCCCCACCAGCTTTATGGAAGGTGGGATTCGAAAATACGATGACATGCCATCTGATAATCTCGAACCGGCCTCCGTATTCTTTGAATGTTATTCTTTAGAAGGGAACCGGACCCGTGGTTCGGATCTCATTCCTAGCGTGCCCCGAGTCCATCGATCCTCAAGTTTTTCAGTCGTTTGGGAGACGGCCACAAGGTGTTATTCTCGGCAATGACCGAGTCTCACAGAGAAAGTGATCGATACCACCCACTTTCCTGGTGACCCTACCGGGTGCACCGGCGCTTATCAGCCGTGGTCGATCTCTTGCCACTCTAGCACATCACTCTTGGAGACAGTCTTAGAAGAGAACCGAATCTGTGGTGCAACTCCCTCCTAAGGCATTGGTCAAATACCTGGATTCTGGCCCTCTTGCGGGCCAGGCTTAAATAGTTATTACGTTATAACTATGCTCATGTCCCGCGTGTTGACCGGAAAGGTCAGGAGAGTAGGGAATTCCATGGCGGTAATAATACCGAAGGAGCTGTTAGAGGAATCAGGTGCAAGCGAAGGAGACACCATTAAGCTCTCAATAGCGATTCCGAAGGCTACGCGTGAGACCGGACTGGAAAGTATCGCGGGCAAGGACCGAAAGGCCCGGCCGTTTGTAAGAGAGAAACGGGACAGATTCTAGTTGCTTCTCGACACCAGTGCCATTATCCAAGTTCTACGACACCCTAAGACCTCAAAGGAGTTCAAACTGATCCAGAAACACATTGGGGAAGAAGAACTCTACGTGCTTGTAGTCCAGCTCGCCGAACTATCAGACTGGTGCCTTGCGAACAATGTCCCTGTAAAAGAGAGGATAGAAGAAGTAAAGAAGCTTGCGAACATTATTCCACTCGACGAAGACATCTGTTTGGAAGGCTCAAGGATCAAGAATGAGCGACGGAAGACAGGCTTCAGAGATTTCGGTCTTCTAGACGGACTCTTGCTTGCGGCCGCGAGGTCAGTAGGCGAACGAGTGCTGACCTTCGACCGAGACTTTGCGGAAGAACAAGACTGTCTCGTCCTTCCGTAAAAGCCCCAGCCTGTACTTCCGTATGGAAGTTGATGTCAGACCATATTGAAGCGATTAGAGCTAAGCTCGAAGCGTTATTCTCGGCTATTACCGAGTCTTACAGAGAGAATGATAGGCACTATTCATTTTCCCTCACCTGGAAACACGATAACTTTGCCTTCTTTGTCTTTGACGACGCGGATCCTAATCTTTCGGGGCGGTTTGCTGATTCCTCTATTCCAGAGGAGACTGTTTGTCTCTTCGCTTAAGGAGACATTATCGGTCTTCATTCTCTGGGCAGCGTATTGTCTAACGTATCTCACGGCTCTGGGCGTCCGTTTTTCTCTCGGAGCCGCCCAGATACGCCGTAGATTGAGATCATAGAATTTCTCCTCAACGATCTCTATCTCTTCCTCTTCCTCAGCAACCTCTTCAACTCCTGGAGCGTCTGGTGCCTCGGGTGCTTTCGCCTCTGCCTCTAGCCCCACGGTTTCTTCTTCCGTGGATTCCTTCTTTTCATCCTCGGGCTTCGCGGGTCCGGTCTCCTCTGATGGCTCTATGTCTGCATCATCTTCAAGTGCGGATTCTTTCTTTGCCATCTACATTACACTTTGATCTTTGTTTCTCGCCAGTGTCGCTGCTTTGGGTTTCTCTTGACTTTGCCTTCAGTCTTAGCTACCACCCACGAGGGAACTGCTTGCGCCTGTTTCAAGGCATGGGATAGATGCTTTTTCTTTCCCGAGGGCTTGTGGCGGGCCATCTACGCTCTCCGGATCTTGATCTCTTTTTTCTGCGATTGTAGTTGGACTAGTGTTTTCTTCAACTGTTCATCCGTTATCTGTGTCTGGAGCCTGCCAGACTGGGCAAGCTGGATGAGTTGCATTTCCAATTCCTCTGCGAACTCAGGCTTCACCATTCGGATATTGGCAAGCCGCTGCCTTGCCTCTGGCGTGAGGATTTGACGAATGATTGATTGTTTCTGCCGCTCCACCTGCTGCTGTGCCTGTGAACGGCGTTGCTCATCGTAAGCTGACCTTTGCATCTCGGCCATTCTTCGTCGACGTAATGCTTCAAGCTCCTCGTCCGTGTAGTCTCCATTGGACATTAACTTGGGGCCTCTTGAGCCCGGGCTTTCAATTCCTTGACAACTTCAGCTGCCGTGCGGTTTAGGAGCGCGATTCCTTCCCTCGTTAGTTTTCTGCCTTTTTTCCCATCCACTGCTACGAGTTCGGCCTTCTGAAGCTGTTGCAGCGGTTCCCTAATCGCGGAGCCTCCAGCCGGTACGTGATGAGCTGGCCGGTTTCCGTGACTCACGCGTCCTCCGTACTGGACTCGCAATCGGGACACCCCAACGGGGCCGCGAACATACATTTTTCGGAGAAGCGACGCGCACCTAAAGTACCACCAGTCCGGGTTCTGGGGCGGCCTCTCCTTGTGAGCCCCCGTCTTCGCGAATTCCGTCCAAGGTGGCGGAGTGATGTCGCTCACACTTTCTTTCAGATGCTTGGCTAGCTTGTTGATTAATTCCTCGGCGGGGACTTCGAAGGCTGTGGGCAATTTTCGTAGTGTCCTCAGTGGGTTCTAGATTTTCGTCGGGAAGGCGAGGGTGGCGTAATATAAGGCTTCATCGAAAAGTGCGTGACTATGCTGCTTTTCTATATGGATACCTTCGAAATGCGCCGCAGCCAAGACACGATATGACGATTCTTGAATTGGCAGGACGAAGCCTGATTCTCGCATTCTTTCCGGGAACCAGTGGCCGGCCGCAGTTCTTACAGAGATAATGTTTTTTTTCTCGTTGAATTCTGACTTTGGTCCGCTTGGAAATCTTCTTGGCGAGTCCAACATACCTCTTGGACAACTCAACATCTCGAGGAAGGACATCTTCGGCCTGATGGAGAAGGATTTCTATGCGTTCACGCGCCACTGAGGAAACCACTGATCGCATCTTTCCGTAGCTCCGTCTCATGGGCCTATTTCCAATGAACCTCATAACCTGGCTTAGGCAGCGTGTGATTGGTCTGCATTGGTCCTCTCACTAATTCTGGCAGAGTCATCGATAGAACTTGTGCCTAATGAACTGGTCCACCATCCTGCGATATTGAAATGGGCGCAAAAGAAGAGAAAGGATCCTCACACGCTCATTTTGGACCAGACCTATCATCACTCGGCGATTCTCCGGCTGGGGCCTCGCGGAATTGGGAGAGGTCGTCCAGACATCCCTCATCTCTCTCTGTTGCTTGCGCTAGGTTCACCACTCAGTCTGGCAGGGGGACTGAATTGCTTCGTGCACACAAGAGATAACGAAATTATCAAGGTCGATGCGAAGGCAAGGCTTCCTAGGAATACTGACCGCTTCACTTCGCTACTTGAACAGCTCTACCAAGAGAGAGTGGTTCCTCCAACAGGACGCCCGCTCCTGTCGATCAAACACAGGACGATTGGAGACCTAGTCGACGAAATATCAGGAGAAGCTATAGCGCTCACAACACAGGGGACTCCTAAGCGTATGGACGAAGTGGCGGTGAAGTTGAATGAAGATCGCAACCCGATATTAATGGTAGGAGGGTTTCCAAGAGGTCACTTTTCCGAAGAAGCGCTCTCCAAAGTCAAGGAATCCTACCGAATCCACGATCATGGATTAGAAGCGTGGACTGTTGTTGCGAGGGCGATCTACGATTATGAGAGAGCAATTGGGTTGGGCGAAACTCTTCCCAAAAACTAGCCTTATGTAGACCAGGTCAGAATTTCCTTTTCGAATGATCTAGATTAATGTCCTCGGACTTGGAACTTCAAAGACAAAAGCGAGTTCTTGAACTACGCCGGAGGATGTTACAGTCGCAGGCCAAATCAGCTGCAGCTCCAGAACCTAAGCCTGCAGAGTCTCCGCGGGACGCAGTTCGGAAAATTTTGGCTGGCAGGGGCGCAGAAGTAATGGAAACCGCGCGAAGATACTATCCTGCCGAGATTGAACGATTGGAGTCAAGCATAGCCGCCCTCGTCGCTCAAGGAAGACTGAAGGGTCCCATTTCGGGGGAAGAATTGTATGCTTTCCTCCGACGGCTTGGGCTCGTGTTCAGCATGGACGTAAAGATCAGAATTAAGGAGCATGGGGAGCTCAAGAGCATCGAGGAAAAGCTCCGAAAATCGTCCACTTAGCGTCCATCTCGCGAATCTTCACGGAATCTTCGTGGACAATCCACACGGACCGTAGTACTCTAGGAATGGTAAGGCGGGCACGGAAGACATTTTTTCGTTCTGCCTGTCATAAGAGCTGTTCACCTTTGGCTGCTACTGCAGGTGCCTTCAACGTTCCTTTGAAGTGTACTCCGGAAGAGACTAAACATTTTGTTGAACCAGCTATGAAGGAAGCTGAGAGTTCCAACTTCGCAGGCGCGTTGGAAGTGGTTAATGACGGATTGAATGCTCATCCAGCGTCTGAGGGGCTTCTGTTTCTTCGATCTTACTTTTGCTATAAGATTGCGGATAGTATTAGCAGTGAGCTGAGCTCGTTGCCGCAGCCGATTCAGCCTTTGGGGGAGGGTGTGTTGATGGTTGATGGTGCGATGACGAAACAGATGTTGGAGCGGTTCCAGGAGATTGTTAAGGTTCTAGGGGATGCTGAGGAGGCGATCAATGAGATATTGCAGGTGAATCCGCGTAACAACGAGGTTACTGCGTTTAGAGCTTACATTGATAGCAAGCTGCAGAAGCTGGGGCAAGAATCCGAGAATATGCGGATGACTTTCACAAATACCCCTAATATTGCTGGAAATTTCTGCGTAGGATGTAGGAAGAATATTTCCTTTGACACGCAGACAGTGGTCTTTCGGAAGACCTCATCTACGCAACTAGAAGTTTGGCATCTTCCCTGCTTCAAGCAGGTTGGCAACAAGAACTAGACTAGCTTGGTTATTACTGTGGGCAACGGACCGTGAGCGGATTCTACTACTAGCTTGGTTCCTTCCTTGGCAAAGTCTCTCTGCGCGTAGCCTAAACCTACGACGGCTTTCAGTCCAGGCGAGAATGCAGCGCTAGTGACGTATCCTGCTTCTTTGCCATTGCCCTGAAATTTCGACTTTGGACTTGGCGCGTGATCGGAGTCGGTGTGAAACTGGACAAGGTTCTTGTTTACTCGACCGATATGAGTAGCTCGGGCCACGACCTCCTGACCGAGATAGCATCCTTTGGTGAAGCTGATGGCGTCCTTGTACCCAGCTTCTAGGATTATCGTGTTCTCGTCTACGTCGACCCCGTACCTAGGATATGCTGCTTCAAGCCTGAGAATCTCAAGAGCATCCTGCCCGACCGGGGTGACTCCTTTGAGGAGGAAGCCTTGCCAAACTGCTTCAGCCTCGTCATTTGGAATAATCACATCGTAACCAGATTGATTGGTCCAGTCACGCGCGACGATCTGTGTAGGCCCTATCATCTTATGCTGCAATGGTTTCATGTCTGCAAATGTTAGGCCGAACAGCTCCTTCGCGGTCTCAGCAGCTTGCGGCCCCTGCAGTGTTAGGTGAACAAATTCAGAGGTGATGTCTTTGACTTGCACGTCTTCCGTGATGATGAAGCGGTCGAGGATGTCTTTCACAGTGGCTCCTAGAACATCACCGGTGTCAATGAGAAGATCATCCTCTCTCGCATAGAGATAGAGGTCCGCCAGGACTCTGGCTTTTGTGTTGAGGAGCACTGAGCGGACTCCTGTACCCTCGCTCAGCTTCAAGACCTCGTTGGTGACGAGTCCGTTGAGGAATGGCAGCCTGTCTTTACCGGTCATTCGTAGTAGACCGAGGTGTGAAATGTCAGCTAGCCCTGCGTGGTTTCGAACGGCCCAGTACTCTTCAGCCGGACTGGAATAGGAGAGGGGAATCCGGCCTTGTCCCATGTGGGCACCCATCTTCTCATGATGCAGAACCAGAGGATTCGACATGCCCAGCTTACATGGGTCCAGTCGCGGGTAATAGGATTGAGCCTGTGTCGTAC
>MNGN01000035.1 GCA_001918745.1 Crenarchaeota archaeon 13_1_40CM_3_52_17
AGCCTAGTGATCGGGCTTTCCAACAATCTTGCGCTCGTGGGCGGTGCCCACGGATTGGAAGGCTTGGCAGCAGCTATGGTAACGGTTGCCTCGTTGACGATGATCACGGATCTTACAGTTGTGACCAATCGTGGGGTTGGCATGGGTGGATTTGATCTGGCGAACCTAGGAGGGTATGGGGTTGGCATAGTCCTCGGTGTCGCGTTCAGCAGCATCTTCGCCGCTGACCTCGGCGCGAGTTTCCTAGTCGTCTCTGCTATTCTCGGGGTCTCAGCTGTCGCTGTATTTCTCATCCTTCGTGAACCTGCACACGTAGCGCATGAACAACGAAGTCTGAAACAGATGTATTCTAGCCTCACAAGCGATGTAGCGGCTATCCTTCCGGTATGGTTCGCTCTCACGGTGGTTCTGGGATTCTACATCTTCTTGCCTAGGCTTGCCGCGAGGATGGGAAAGACAGATCTTTCACAGGCTGCACTCCCCATTCTTCTCGGGCTCGTACTTCTCGGGGCAGGGGCTCTCTTGTTCGGGCGGTTGTCTGACAAAATCGGCCGTACCAAGACAATGGCCCTGGGTGCTTTAGGTGAAATAGGGTTCCTTCTAGTTCTTCCGGAGGTTTTCGGGCCGCTGGTCAGCATTCCTCGCGGCACATCTTGGGTTGACTCCTACAACATAGTCGGACCCATCGTCATTGTTGCTGGATTCTTGTTCTTTCTCGGGTCAGCATTGGTCCCTTCCATCCTTGCGTTCATCGGGGACAAGGCAGCTAAGGAATTTCGGGGTTCAGCTATGGGATTGTACAGCCTCATGCTAAGCGCAGGAATAGCCGCCGGCCTCGTACTAGCCGGAATAGCCGACGACCTAGGTGGTGTCCAGGCGGTCTTCTACTCTGCCGCCATAATTTTCTCAGGCCTAAGCCTGACTAGCGGATACCTTCTGTACCGCAACAGGCAACTTGAGAACTCAGCTAGTATCGTCAGCAAGACTCCCGGCACTTCAGGCTAGAGGGTTTCCTCGAAAGAAATCTCGTAAGAGATAAGTCTTCTAGTTTCTAATGCATTCTGGTCTTCTTGACAGAGTATTCCGTCCATACTACTCGCGTGGCAAGGAAGTTCGAATGGTTTGGAATGACGGTAGTCAAACGGTACTTGACGAAGGACAAAGATAGCAGGGATCTTCGGGACGTGCATTCCAACCCGGAGTTCTACGATAAGGGCATCGATCTAATTCTCAATCTGCCAAACGCCCAGAAGAAGACAATCGATCTCAAGGTTGACTCATACATTGGGTCTGATCCATCCCGTAAGATAAGAGGTCTATGCAATCCAGACAGTGGTTTCATCCTACTTGAAACTATCAGCCAGCTCCAATATGATAGATCGAGAAAGGTTTCATCAAGTGGTACTCTGCCCGTTAGACAAAAAGCAGATGTCCCCGGCTGGTTCTTTACAAGCTCTGCCGATGAGGTCTATTACTATTTCCTCGCCCTGCTCAACACAGAAACCCAGCTAAACCCACTCTACGCGGAATACGTGGAACTCGTTAAGGGCAACCAACCAACTGACGAAGTTGAAAATCGTTTACTACGAGAGCTGCGTGTAGATCGAGACTTGTTGGTTAGCTTTTCACTTTCAGAGGCAAGGGCGTGGTATGACGCGGCCCCTGAGACCGTGTTTCATGGGTACGCTCCCGCTCCTAACCCGGGGTATCTCACCCTTAGTAAGAGAGTTAAGCGCGAGCTATTCATATCAAACGGGATTGGGAAGAGTCATGGTTCTATCTTCTCATTGGTCAAACCGAGATCGGCGTCTATCTAAACCGAAGACGCTATCTTTCATCGACCGATTACCACCATTTCTTACTGTACTTTAGCGGCGCTGTTTTCTCGTCGAGCGCTGGTTTTCTGAATACGTAGAGATGTTCGTGGGCGATCTTGTAGAAGTCGTAACTATGTCCCCGCCATCTCTGTCGAGTCGTCATCGTCTTGTGTTGAAGCTTGATGATGTCCTCCTTGAGGATGAAACCCACGCTCAGAAACGCCTGCAAAACTCCAAGCGAGATTGGAATGTAATGTCGTCCCTTTCGTGTATCTCCAATGAGAACTCCACAGTATCGGTTGTTTTTCAAAACTCTGTATGATTCGGCCGCGACTTTCCGCATCGCATCGATATAGGCAGGAAGCTTCAGACGCGAGAGGTCGTCCAATATCCGCTTTCCACTGTACGAGATAATTCCGGCGTAAGGCGGGTGGGTCGCAATAAGGTCGACAGTCTCCCCACCGATCAAATCTAGGTTTCGCGCATCGCCCGCATAGGTTCGGGTCTCCACGATGCGTGGTCTATCAAGGGTATTGTAGTCAAAACTCAGACGGTCTTGCACTACCATAACGGCATCCGGGTTGACATCCACTCCAATCCCGTCTCGGCCGAGGAGTTTGCTCTCAACGAGAGTGGTTCCGCTTCCACACATCTGGTCGAGAACAAGCTCTCCAGGTTTGGAGTATTTTATGATCAAGTTTCGTGGTATGTAGGGGCTCCAATTTCCCCGATAATTACCAGAATGCGTCGCCCAGTCGCCTCTACTGGGAAAGCTCCAGACAGTAAATTCTTCTGGCTTGTAATCCTTCGGGGGCCCAAACTCCTTGATTCGCCAGGGTCGACCTATCTCGACATCCACGTTTTCTATTTTCACGTGGTGCTTCTCGGCGACGAACCTACGGTAGTCATCTTCGGTTACGAGCTGCATTCCCATCAGTTTCGGAGGGGTCGCCGTTTCTTGTACTTGCAAAATACCAGCCCATAGCGCGTTTACTGTGCTAGATTAAACTTGATCAAGGGAAAGGCGCGAAGGGATCCTCTTCTTCATTGAATAGTTTTCTTGAGGCCTGGGATGACTTCTCCTGTGACCCATTGGACCCCAGCTCCAGATAGGACATAGGACCCCTTCTCGGCAATCAGTTTGCCTTCACGTTTCAGTTCACTCGCTCGTGCCCTCACGACAGCTCCGCTGGTGGTCTTCCACGAGGATCCCAGAAGAGTGCTCAGTTCGTCGTCGCCGAATGTTTTCGGATGGGTTGAATAAAGGACTAGTGCGAGCGCTTCTTTTGCTGACAGGGAATCCGCGGGGACAGTGAGATAGGGTCGTCCCTCTCCACTAAACTGCACTATTCCTCTCAGTAGGTCCGAGGGCTCGGAGGCTTCCAGGGTCTGGACTGGTTCCGGTCTCGCTGGTACCACTCCATCTTTGAGTCGTAAGCTCTCAACTAGATTCTCGAACTTCTCTCGGACATATTCGAAGTCTCCTTCAAGCTCGATTTCCTGGTCACGGGTCCGAATTCGGAACCTAAGCCGCTTCTCTTGGGACATGATTGCGCTTCTAAGTATGCAACTGGCGGTCTATTTCGAGCTTTCCAATCCAATGTTGAGATGGGTGAAACTAAAGCTGGCTGAATGTAGAAATTTCTTACACCGGTTCTGTTAACTCTTTGTTAGTTGAGTTAGCTTCGGGGCATCGACTCCAGGGATTACCGCAGGCGTCGGGTTCCCCTTCACTGCTTCAACTGCTCCGCCTTGTGCCTCGATGATGGGAGGCCGGGAACGTGCGAACCTCACCCGTCCCTGCCGAGACAGGTTAACGGCTGCTACCATGTCCCGGTCCATTACTATTCGACATTTACCACACCAGAGCTTACGTCCCAACCTCCTGTCCGATTGGAGTCTCTCCCCGCATCTCGGACAAGACACACTAGAACCTCCGGTCTCACGCCTAGACAAACGAATGACTGGGAGTCCTATCCATCTGGCCTTATACTCTAATTGTCGCTGGGCCTCGCTGAAACTCCAGCTGTTCATTCTACCTCGATATTTTCTGTTTTGACCGTTTCCCTTCCGGTAGAGACAACGTATGCCCTGACTGTTCTCCAGAACGATTGCTTGTCTTCGCTGGGCCGCCACTGCCACAATTGTCTTCGTGGCAGAGTGGAGGAGATGACTGGTCCTAGAAGTTCTACGCTCTCCATACTTCGACGTTATGCCCGTTCTTATCCTGGTATCCTCTCGTCTCAAAGAAGCGATCGCAGTGTAGTCTTGACGATTCTCACCGTCTCTGAGAGGTCGTGGTGACGAGTCTCTTGGTCGTTTCCAACCGTAAGATTACGAAGATTACGGTCCACGCCTACGGTAGACGCGCATTCTACTGTGACAACGTCGCGGGCGATACAGAGGCTCAATCTCTTCAGGGTTAGGGTGAAAAGAACAAACTTTGACTCCTGGTTGAAAAATGACCTCTAACGTGTGCCTGGTTAAGGGTATGCTGAAACGTTTACCTCTCGATACCGGAATATGCAGGTATCCGTTCTCTATCTTGAACCCGTAGCAGGAGACAAGCTGTGGTTTGATCGTATAGGTTCTTTTGTGGCGAACCCTCTCTTCAGAGACTTTTTTCTGGAAGCAAGTATGCCTGCTGCTCTGCTAATAGCGCAGAGCTTGTAACAACTGGGAGAGTCATAATGGGCAAGCTGATTATATGAGAGAAGTGAGAGTTTTCTCAGCGAAGACGCATCGTTCACTAGACCAATTCGGATGGAATCGTTGACCATCGCCCTGAACATCTTCAGTAATCCTAGAGCGGCTCGTGTTGGAGCGTAGTTCTGCCAGACAGATTTGACAGCCAAAAGGGTCAACAACGAGAGTCGAAACCCAGTTCATAGGTTGGAGAGGTACCCGACGATAAGTTGGCCGAACCCTTACACCCATTTGCCGAGGATCTTCTTGCAATCTGGACAGAGTCCATGCCTTGAAACCACCGTCATCTTACCACACCTTGCGCATCTTCGAGGGCCCCCTGCCTTTGTCCGAGGAGGCTGGTAGAATTTCCCTCTGAATCCAGGCGGTTTTACTGAGTATTTGGGTTTTCGAGGCATCGAATCTCTTTCTACCCCCTTGGCCCGAGGTGGATAAGGCTCGAGTCGATAAAATGACCGGAATGATTATGAAAGAAATATTGGGGGTTGGATCTTCCAACTTCGTAGTCATGGCTTGATCTTAGCCGTGCTGAGCTAGAACTGGTCTTTGCTTATGGTTTGTTTGTGGGCGTTCTGGCCTTCTAGAGCGTGCACAACTGTCACTACCACTTTGACGGTCGGTATGAGAGCCATTGCGAGGAAAATCAGCGGGTATGCCCACGGTGCGCTTGCGAAGAATCCGATGACCATTGATTGCATGACGCTGTAGAGGATGTATAGAGCCATCAGCTGGAAGACCCAAGCGAGGACCGGTGCGTAAGCCTTGTACGTCTTGTAGGTGTCCGATACGGCGTTGGCAAGTTGTGTTCCATATTTCAAGACGACCGCGGCAACTATTAGCCCGAGTGTAAAGATGACGAAGCTAGCAATGCTGAACGTTGTTCCTGGGACTAGCTGGGTGATTCCTGGGAAACCCAGGACAATGCTCTGGACCACAATGAGGACGATGATTCCCACGAGCAATCGTATGACAGAAGGCATTATGGGCCGAAAGCCGCCGAACGGGTCCTGTGTACTGGTCGGCATCTCAAAACCACTTTTCCAAGAGATGACTAGCTTACCCACGGATTAGCCCGTGGCCTAACTCCCCGACGCCTCTCACCGTTACGCCGGGTGCATAGCCATGTCCCTTTGTCCCTATAGTGAGAAGGAGATGACTACCCGATGGCCGAGCTGAAGGTATACCTGTCCGAGGAGCTGGACAAGAGATTCAGAAGGCTGGCTATGAACGTCTATGGGTATGGTAGAGGCTCCCTGAGCGAAGCTGCTGTCGATGCGCTTACGAAGTGGTGTGAGGGGCATGAGTCTGGCAAGCTGGACCAGACACCGAATGACGAGCCTTCGCATTCGAATTCGGATCCTGTCTCGCGCGCCGAAGAGCGGCCGAGCACTCCCTCATCCGAAAATCGAGAAAACTCTGGCTCTGCTCTCCCTACTAGCTAAACCCTATTGCCCTCCCTCTGGTTCGTCTGAGGCATTCGGATCTCTTCCCTGGGAGATTGGACCCGCACGCCTGCCAAGAGTAAGAAATTGAATTTTTCCTCGCGAGACAAGTGGCGAGCATGGCTAGCAAGGAATCATCAAACTGCAAGAGAAATCTGGCTTCTCTACGATAAGAAACTCTCCGAAACACCACTAATTTCATACAGAGATTTCCTCGACCAAGCGGTTGAAGAGGCGATATGCTATGGCTGGATTGACAGTAGAGTCAAGCGAATCGGCCAAACAAGACTTGGTGTACGATTTACTCCGCGTAGGTCGAGAGCCAATTGGTCGAAGTACAACAAAGCGCGTGCGCTGAACCTAATTCGTGATGGTAAGATGAGAAAAGCTGGCATGGACGTTCTATGGACAGAATGGACGAACGAGAATGTGGACAGAGACCAAAGTCATAGAAGAACGATCGCTGACTGCGTGGATGGAATCTTGGTGGAGAGGAAAAAGTTCCTCGTAGAAAAAAGGCGAGATGACGACGATGCGGATCCGGGATTGATAGAGATTCCCGGCGGTCACGTGGACCCCGGTGAGACCTTGGAGTATGCTTTGAAACGAGAGATGAAGGAAGAACTCGGAGTCGACGTCGAGAAGGCTAAACTTGTACAGAAGAGTCTGGTCACAGCGACCAATGGCGAGAGACAGAGAATTCACTACTTCCACGTGGAGAAGTGGAATGGTAGAATCCGGTCCACAGAGGCAGAGCGAGTGTATTGGGAATCTAAGATTTCCAATCTCAGCATTATCCCAGACAGAAGAGCCGTTCGGAAAATCCTGAGAGTTCAAGGCGACGATAGCGAATAGATAGGCTGGGCCCTTTGCCAAACAGTCAGTTGCCGGCGGCGAATCCGGAGTTCAGCGCCCTTGAGAAGCTCCAGAGTTTACAGAGGACAGCAGTTTAGCCCGGTACTTGTGAACACCCATTTCGAGGCTCAGTTAGTTTATGAGGCCCGAGTCTTGAAAATTCTCTTTCCCAACGTTTCCAAGGAAGACAATGGCTAGAGGAGCTGCGATATCTGAAAAGTCAAGTCAGAGCCGAAATTCGGTACTACATCGATGCTCGCAAAGCTGAGAGATTCAAGCTCAGCCTTTTCGAGCTAATGAGCCTGAACAGTTTTCCCAACCCCGTCAACCAAACACTGTACTTCAACAATGAGGAGCACGAAGTCCCATTCACCTACTCGATCAGAGGAAGGAGATACGAGCAAAAACCGTTCAAGGAACGGTTCAAACTCAAGCTGAGCGACAAATGGATTTTCGAGGTAAAGAACACCAGATCAGAACACGGCCGCTTCATCAGACACAAACGACGGAACGAGATGCTGCCTCTTCAAGAAATCTTGTCGAGGGTAAAGCGAATGAGCCGGCTCGGCCAAGTCGGGATTCCACACAAACTGGGCCTCTATGCAGCCGCGAGCTATTCTAGGAATCACTTTCTGGAAAGTGATCAAGGAGCGCGGGTTACAATGGATGAAGATGTCCGGTATTTCACATTCGAGGGACTTGCAGGGACAATGCTAGGGGCCTCGAACCGAGCCATTGTTGAGCTAAAGATTCCGCCCGGCAGAACAAGTTCTCCATTGGTCAGAAAAATCCACGGTCTCCTCAGGAAAGAAAACGCGGAACAGGGCATTTCCAAGAAAGCCACGATCTTCAATCTCGTCGAAGACCGCGCTAGGAAATCGGGCGAAGCATACAAGGAACCGAGCCACAACACAGAGATCAAAGCAAAAGTTGCGCTTGACGCAGAAGACCAGGACATTTTCCCCAGGATAAGAAACGATCTATCTGAAGGAAAAATCGAAGGGTTCAAACTCTCTGACTCTTACCCGAATGTCATGGAGACAGGTAAGCTATACCACTACGTTCAGGTACCCACGCATGAATATCTGAGATTCGAAACTAGTGGTCAAGCAAGGTCCGCGACGGTCAAGGAGAACTTTCAGGTCGTCCAAGATCCCTATCGACTGGGTAACGTGATAAAGAGGCGGGAAGTTGAGGAGCCTCTTCGGCAGGACATGTTGAAGATGCCTTACAAGATTCTCACGAGGAGGAGGAAGTACTTCATGGTTGAGCGGAACGGGGGAAACCGGGAGTACGCGGTGATGATGGATAGGAGCACGCATCGAGGCCACGAGCTGTACCAGTTGGAGGTGGAGGATGTTCTGAACTCGCCTTCTCCGAGAACTGAAACGCTGAGCATCAACGATGTGGCATCCATGGCGAACTATCTCATAGAAGAGTACTCACTGGAGCCCACGACCCTGACCAAGAACCAGTGGCTGATGAGCCTGCCGAACTAGAACGATCTCAAGGCTTGCCAGCAAATCTAGAAATTGGATTCTCTCTCGAGGCCTCGACGAATTTTCGATAATTGTTGTTCCTACTCTCGGTTTCAGTGTTTAACGCCAATTGTATTTCCGAGGATTTGGTGAGTCCCCGAAGGTACGCGAGCATCACATCGTGGTCCCGTATCGCGCCAAGTAGATCTTGCCAAGAACGGAGCGTTACAAGCGGCTTCGGCGGCTTAGAAAATTCGCCCATTTCCAAAACATAACGGAGTTGCTTGCAATCTCTTCGGACGATGTGTAATTCCTCTACCTTAGATTGGTCCTCTCTTACTAACGGCAGCTCGCTGGCAATCTTCGAGCTCAGTTTTCTCACAACCTTGTTGTATCTTTTCTCCAGTAATGAGTCGGAAAGGTCCGTCGTTTTTACGCGAAGTCCCGTATTTTTCTGAATAGACATTGCTAGTTCTTTCGCTTGCTCCAGATGGGACCTGCGCGATTTCCTCAGATCCTCTGTCAGTCGTTCGAATGTACGATTCTGCTTATACATTGACAATTTCGAGAGAATAATGTCTTGGTCTCTCACGCTAGCGTTTACTTTCATCAACTTCTTGATACGAGACATGGCTTTCTGCACTTTGTTTTGGTTCCGTGTCGTCTTAGGAAGCAATGTGAAGGCGGCTTGCAGACGGCGAGTCGCGGTTCGAAGCCGGTGAACATTCTCAGCATTTGGATCTCGAAGGTAGGCCTTGACTCTCCGAGTCAGAGCTTTCACGAATTTGTCGTACTCGTTCTCGAAAGAGTCGCGAGTAATCAAGGGAAGGCTGGGTTCGAGATGTGAGGCTACTTAGGTTTTCTTCGGTGGCTACATGGCAAGTTGGAGATTGAAGGCGCCTTCCAGGTCTTCGAGGTCTCTAAGAACATCTTTCATAAGCACTTTTGGAATAGGTTGCTTGCCTTGGGCTATGTGAAGCCGAGGGATTCCACGCTCAGAACTAATGGACAGATGGATGTCCGTCTTCTGTTGGAGCTGAGCAAGCTGTATCAGGACCGAAATTTTCTTCACCATCTCCATGCTCTTCTTGTCGAGGAGCCGCTTGTAGCTCGCCTGAGCCCAATCTGTCCGCCTCATTCCCATCGCTCTTGCAACAGACAAGGCCATGATGAGCTGGTCCTGGTGTAACAGTACGCTATCAGCCTCCAAAACAATGTAGAACAAGGTCTCCGGATTGTAGATAGGAAGGTCGGGCAAGACGTGATCGAGAGCCTCTGAAAGGATCGCATACTCCCTCTTGGTCAGGTTTCTATGCGATAACAGCGACTTCGCCAACTTCTCCGGGGCGGAAGCTTTCGCGCGAATCAGCGTCCCTTCGCGCATCAGAACCCTGTTTACGAGTCCCTGACGGTACGAGCTTGGGCTCTCGAGGAAAGCGGAGAGCACTCCATCTCTAAGACCATGCGTGCTAACGATGAGTTTGCGAAACCCAATCTTCTCCATCAGCAGGTGAACTACTAGAGACCCGGCTATGATTGATTGACTTCTCTCTTGGCCAATCGCAGGGTTCTTTCTTAAAGTCCTAAGGCCCATTCTGCGCAGAGAGCGGTGTACCGATTCCACGGCGTTGTTCTTCATCGAATAATTGTGTAGCTTGTTTAGAGGATACTGTCTTCGCATCTGGTCATACCGAGCGATCGCGCGGACTGAGCCTCCGACACCCACCAGGTCAAGGTTCTTTGAAGCTGGAAGATGTTTTTTCTCCGGCAGAAGTTCGAGAATCCGTTTTCTCATCCGGGCATAGTTTTTCTTTGTGTAAGATCCGCCTGGCTTGGCGTAAAGGTCAGTTAGCCTCAGTCCTCCGAGAGGAACTGAGAGGATTTTTCTGATCGTTGGCTCCGAGTAGGTGACCATTTCCAAGCTTCCGCCTCCAAGATCGAAGAACAAGCCAGCATGAACGCTAGTGGCGCTCTTGGCTCCTTCGAACGCGTATACTGCCTCTTCCTTTTCGGATAGTACTTTGAACCTAAATCCTGTCTCTTGATACGCTGCTTTGAGAAATTCTTCTCTGTTCCCTGCTTCCCTAACCGCGCTGGTCGCGACGGGGAGGACATGGTCTGACTCCTCGAGGTCTACAATTGCGCGGAACTGTTTCAGGGCCTTGAGAGTTCGTCGGATGGGTTTGTCTCCAAGGAAGCCTGTCTGATCGAGCCCTTCTCCAACTTTCGCGAGGACTGATTGCTGTCCATACGCGATGAATGACTTGTCCCGCCTGACTTCGTAGTTCACCAGTTTTAGCGAGTTGTAGCCTAGGTCTATCACGGAGACTTTCAAACTTGGCTATGGGCCGCCCGTCGTTTCCGTTTTACTTCGGCGGAGTCATTGTGATTCGTTTTGGGTTTATCAAGAAATCTTAGTGATGATTTTCGGTGTTAGAAGCCAGCGGAGTTCGCCGGAGACTCTAGGGGTAAATGATGTTATTCGGACTTTTCCGACGCCTCCTTTTTTCAGAACAATTTTAGCACTCGTGGTCCCGATGATCTCTCCAATCATCGAGGTCAGGTAAGGCTCGTGTCCCACAAGGATTGGTCTGGAGTCTTGTTCGAGTCTTGCCAGTTTGCGATAGAGTGCTGCCTTACTTCCATCTGGTTTCAATTCGTCCCATTCTTCCAATGTTGGGACGTTGAGGACCCTGGCCGCAATTTCAGCGGTCTCTTGAGCTCTTCTCAAAGGACTTGTATAGATTCGATCGGTTTGCAATCCGATTGCCTTCAATGACCTGGCAATTTTCTGCATCGCGGCCCGGCCTTCCGGTGTTAGGGGTCGTTCGGAATCTTTCTCTGCAACTGTCATTCGGTTTCCGGCTTCTCCATGCCTTAGTATGAAAATGTCGATGCTTGTCGAAGTCGCTGTCTTTGATGGGATCCGAACGGATGTTGGCGAAGTTGCCATCTTAGTCTCGACTTCTTTGTCGTCCGAGAAAGCACGTCGTTGTCTCCTTCCTCTCTTGGGCTCTGTCAATTGTCCCTATTGCAGGTTTGGGTGAGTCAGATAAAGTTCAGTAACCACACTTTCTCCGTTCAAACCATGAGTTGGACTCGGATGGTCAAGCTACCTCAAGCTCTCGGTTTCGGCCGCGAGATCGAATCGATCCTCCTCATACTCTCAGATCATCCTGAGGAAATTGTCAGAAAGATTGCTGAAAAGAAAAGCGTCGGAGATTATCGATTGGTTGGTGAGAAGACGAAGTTTCTTGCCGACACATACTTCGACACGCCCAACCACTTTCTCTCGCACCGCAAGTTGAATCTGAGAATACGGACGGACAACCAGGATCGCTGGATTACCATGAAGACCCATCCTAGACGAACTCTCTGGGGTGGAATGGTCCGATCTGAGATGGAAGTTCCCTGGTCACATGGAACTATTGAAAAAGTGGTTTCCGAGCTGAAAATCCCGCATCAACCTTCTAGTCCTACAGGCCAGATAACTCCTTCAGACCCGATTGAACTATTGAAGACCAAAGGCCTCGTTCCCATTCAACATCGCGAGACACAACGGCAGGTACGTGATGTTACCCTCGGCCATGAGGGTTCTTCCGTCCTAGCAGAATTAGACATTGATTCAGTGCTTTACGACTTCGACGATCAAAAGATACGACTCTTCGAGGTGGAAGTAGAGAGTAAGTCAGAGAGAGGCCAGAACGTAGTCAAGAGTGTCACAAAGAGCCTGAAGGGAGAGTACGGCCCTATCTTACGAAGCTGGCGTCACGGAAAACTCGCGACTGGGACCGGGATCGCCAAGCTATTGAAATCGGGAGAGCTCAAACCTCTGATCGATGCTGAAAACCGGCTTCTCCCAGCTGCCTATGACAGGCTCAACCGAATACTCTGAAGCTCGTATCGTAGGAGATTTGTTTGAGAAATCTTCTTAGCATTGCGTGCCTACGTCATAGTGGAGAGAGTATTGCTCCGCCCTAAGGGAGGCGAGGCCATTGGGTCCGTACTCTTAGCTTTCATGGCGACCGGCCTAATCTCCCTCTTGTACAACCTTAACCCGTTCAACAGCGGGGCCCTCTTACTCGGAGTCTGGGTGAGCTCCGAAATAGTCGCGCTCTATCTCTTTCAGAACCAGCGGAAGAATGAAAAAGAATTCCAAAAACATCCAGTCAGCTTTCCCAACCCCGAGGGAGGCGGAATTCTCGGTGAATACATGAATCGTCCTTGGCAGAGCGAGCTCGCCGAACTTGGTCGACGATATCCGAGCAAGAAGGCGAAGAAACCGAAAAAGGACTAGATGATGGTCTCCCACGATACCAAGAGGATACTAGGTATCTCAAGTCTCGTGCTCGTACTTCTGCTTCTTCTAGCTAGAAGCCTGCCCTTCCCTTTTCCCGGTTCACAACAATCAGCGATTCCGCGCAACCCACGCGGCCCCAGCGGGTATGCGCCGACTCTAATCTTTAGTGACAACGCCTCATTCACCAAGGCGCCGACATTCACTTTGACTCTGACTCAGTCCCATTCGTATATGTGGAGCTTCAATGTCACGACCGGTTCTGTAAAGGTCGATTTGACCGATCCACAGACCAGTAGTATCTTTTGGACGGTCGGACCTCGGTCAGTGGGGCAATGGCATCTGAATGTTACGAGCTTTGCGAGTTTCAACTGGACAGCGCCGGCCTCTACAGACTATTCAATGGTTCTCGAAAATCAAAATCTCTGGTCATGGTCGACGAGTTTGTCCTCGAGCACTTCTCCACTTTCCACGTGCGACATACATGTATGGGACTTGAATATCCCCGGGCCTCCACGTATCATTGTCCAGTGACCCACCTAGTATGTCTGATGGGCGAATAGCTCTATTAGGTGGATCAGCCATCAGGACCCTCGGTTGCAGTCCTTGAGCGAAGAGCTCTCTGTTGGTCGGGTGATGGATGTGCTCCGTAACTGTTACGATCCCGAGATACCAGTCAATATAGTCGATCTCGGTCTAGTCTACGGCGTCGCCATAGACAATAACATAGTGAAGGTTCGAATGACCCTCACGGCTACGGGCTGCCCCGCCAGCGCTTACTTGAGTCATCAGGTTAAGGAACTAATCGAGAAGATACCCGGCGTCAAGCAAGCTGATGTCGATATAGTCTGGGATCCACCTTGGACGCCTGACAAGATGAGTGCCGCAGCTCGAGAACGTCTACAATCCAACCAGGAACCGGTGACTATCGAATTTGACCCCGCCAGTTTCAAGCCTAGAAAGAAGGGGCATATTGCCAAAAACCCTGACGGGACAATTGTCCTGATTAACGAGGCGAATTCACGGTACCTTGGGAACGATGACATCGCCAGTCTCTGGGAGAAAAGCGATGGAAACAAGACAATCGACGAGCTAACATCAGAACTCGCAATGGAAAAGAAAGTCTCTCCCGCCGAGATTCGGATGCAGATACTCGAAGTCGTCACTCAGCTAGTCACGATCGGATTGATAGCTCCAGAGGACGCGATGGTTCTGCCGCTGCACCCATAGGCAGTCTACCCAAGCCATATCTGCCACAAGCAACTTCTCTCAACATCGCCAATTGTACAATCGTTCGGCAGAACTCTACGACCAGATCTACTCGTTCAAGAACTACAAGAAAGAAGCAGCAAAACTTCACCTGCTGATCCAGGAACACAAGCATTCCACCGGCAATAATCTGCTCGAAGTCGCTTGTGGAACCGGCAGCCATATTACTTATTTGAAAAACGACTATTCAGTCGAAGGACTAGATCTCAGCCCGCGAATGCTGCGACTCGCCAAGAAGAAGCATCCTAACATTTTGTTCCATCGTGGTGACATGGTTTCGTTCAAGCTCGACAAACGATTCGATGCTATCACATGTCTATTCAGCGCTATCGGCCACGTGAAAACCAAACAGAGACTGGGTCTTGCGATTCGGAACATGTCCCGACACCTCAAGCCTGGCGGAGTCCTAATTGTAGAACCTTGGTTTACCCCTCAACAGTGGCGGGAAGTATCGGTTCACGCTAATTTCGTAGACCGGCCCGAGCTGAAGATCGCTCGTATGAACATCAGTAAGAGAAGGGGGAGATTATCTGTAATGGACATGCACCATCTCGTCGCCACGCCGAGACGGGTTGAGCATTTTGTTGAACGACTTGAGTTGGGGATTTTCACTCAAGACGAGTATTTTGACGCGTTTCGGAGTGCGAAGCTTGAAGCAACTTACGATCCGGAGGGGCTTATGGGCCGGGGCTTGTACATTGGAACTCGCTAGCTGATCATCGGAGAAGGAGGCCCATCTCGACCTCATCATGATAGCGATTGTCTTCCCCGAAGAAAGTCTCTCTTGCAATACCCTCCTTCTTGAAGCCGACTTTCTGATAGACATTGATAGCCCTATGATTATCCGCAACCACGCTCAGTCCAATTCTATGGAACCCTCGTTCCTTCGCCAGCTCGATCGCTTTCTTCATCATCATGGTTCCCAGCCCTAAGTTCTGAACGTCTTGGTGGATGTAAATGAAAAGTTCCGTGACGCCTTTGCGCCGTTCGTCGGGAATTCTGAATATTTGCAAGTGTCCGACAATCCTCTCCTCCAATCGGGCGATTAGGATGATCCTGTTTGTAAGGTCGGACGTCCAGCGCTCTATCCTGGCGCGGTCGTAGGGAGGCAAGCCCCACTTGATAGCCTCAGGTGACATGCTAGCATACATGGACACAAGTCCTTCTTTATCCTCGTCCCGGTATGTCGCGAGCCTAACCCCTCTTCCATCCTTCAGCGTCACTGGGGCGTCCGAGATTGACACGCTTGACAATTCTAGTTAGGCTTTCGGCAGCGTCATGACGATCGCCGGTTTTGGACAGAGGTCAGTAGTTCGCGTGCGCTTCGGCCCGCATTGACTGTTTCACAGTTTCTGACATAGATATTTCTAGGCCGTCTGGGTCGAGGCAGACAGCGAGTTTGACTCCTTCCTGTTCTCGCATCTTTGGTTCCATGACGAATCTCACGTTTTTCGCCTTTAGTCCCGGTACGTCTTGTCAAGATCAGAAACAGTGAAGCCTATCGTTGATGTTCTGGAAACCATCTCTCGCTGCGGGGTCGCGGAGATGATCCGAGGCTTTGACAAGTGAAGTGCTAAATGTAGTAGCCCCGGTCTGAAACTCAGTCCACTCGCTGGTCTCGTACTTCAGAGGCATGCCGAGTGTATCCTTGTAGAATCCAGCTGATTTGTCCATGTCTGATACTCCGATCATCACATAGTCAATCTGTTTGAACATACAGCTCACTGTTCGTAAGACTGGCTATGGAGTAAAAGAGTTCCTATCGCGGACATGGTTTATCCGGAACGTCACAGCCGGCTCTGTCACCAGGGCTAGCATTGCCGGTGTTGACGGTGCGATTGCGAATCGCTCTTGCATTCCTCTCGATCTACACGATCTGGGGGTCCACCTACCTAGCGATTCGTTTCGCTATCGAAACATTCCCACCGTTTCTGATGGCCTCAACTCGTTTCGTGATTGCAGGGGGAGTGCTCTACGCTTGGATCCGTTTGAGAGGAGCACAACGTCCAACATGGGCTAACTGGAAAGCCGCGATCATTGTTGGGGGATTACTGTTGCTCGGGGGAAACGGTGGGGTGACGAAGGCCGAACAGGTGATTCCCTCCAGCTTGGCTGCGGTATTGATCACGATAGTTCCCATCTGGATGGCTCTCTTGGAGCTGTTGCGAAAGGACCGTATCGTCCCAACTCTTCACGTCGTTCTCGGCCTGGTCCTGGGCTTCGGGGGAGTTGTTCTGATGGTAGGACCTGGCGACCTCGCGGGTAGTGGCGGATTGAACTCTCTCTGGGCTGGAGTTCTGATATTCGCCTCGCTCTCTTGGGCAATTGGGTCGGTCTATTCTAGAACGGCACCTCTGCCAAAGACGCCATTGCTGGGCAGTGGAATGGAGATGTTAGCCGGTGGAGCCCTTCTCCTCGTGGTCTCAGTGGTCTCTGGAGAATGGGCTGGTTTTCAACCAGGTAACGTATCGTTCCTATCACTTGTCTCGTTCACTTATCTGATAGTATTCGGTTCCCTGATAGCCTTCTCATCCTACGTCTGGCTTCTGACAAAGACAACGAGCGCGAGAGTGTCCACCTACGCATACGTCAATCCTGTCGTTGCCGTTCTCCTCGGATATTTCCTTGCTGGCGAACAACTGACGATACGGACCCTTCTCGCTTCTTCAGTTATTGTAATCGCAGTAGTTGTGATCACTACCTTCAAGTCAAGACAAACTGCTCCGAACAACAAGTTATCGACGAGCTGATTCCCTGTATCTCTAGGCCTTGCTAATTCTTTGTCGGATTGATGGGCTTGTCCAATCTAGTCCTGAATGAAATTGGTTCTGGGTGGCGGTTATGTTCGCCATCCTCTCTGTGATATTTGGCAAGAGAGCCCGTTTTCCACGTCTGGCGTGCCCTGTGCTGGCGGTGAAGACAGTCAGACAGAAACATCAGGCTTCAAACGAACTTCTATCCCTCTTGGACAAGTTCAGACGCATGGTGAACGAATGCGTGGCTTTTGGAATAGAAGAGAATATTTCAAGTCTTATGACTCTCTCTTTGAGATCGTATAATAGACTCAGTCCCAGTACGCTCAGCTACTACAGACTCGGGGCGATCAGCAGCGCCACCGGAATACTCCGCAACTATCGAAAGGCCAAGAGAAAGAACCCTCGTACAAGCGTTCCATACGCTGGGAAGCTTATGCTCACCACATGTTACGGGTTCAAAATCCAAAGTGATCTTCTCAGACTGCCTCTCAACCCACGACAATACATCTATGTTAAGCTGAACAATCACACTCTCCAAGTCCTCTCCGGGCATGACGTTCGCTCGGTCACGCTGACCCCGCATTCGCTCAGCATAAGCTACTCAAAAGAAACGGTCGACATCAAACCGGAGGGATACGTTGGGATAGACCGTAATCTGGACAATGTGACGGTCGCATCAACAGACCAGATCGTTCGAAGATTCGACATGTTAAAAGCGACCAGGATCAAATCCGATTATCGCTTTGTCAACAGCCATTTCAAGAGAAACGATTCCCGAATAAGAAAACGAGTCCATGGCAAGTATGGAAGGAAGCAGAGGAACCGTGTCCAGCCACTAATCCACAACGTGTCCAGGAGAGTAGTTGACGAGGCTAAGAATAGAAGATATGGTATAGTCATGGAAAGACTAACTGGGATGAGAAGGCTCTATCGAAAGGGTAACGGACAATCCAGAAGCTATCGAGCGAGAATGAACAGCTGGAGCTATGGAGAACTGCAGCGACAGATAGAGTATAAGGCGCGATGGGAAGGAGTGAGGGTAATCTACGTTCCTGCTAGGAACACGTCCAAGCGGTGCTCGGTATGCGGGTACAAGACCCTAGAGAGCACCCACCGAAGACTGTGGTGTCCACACTGTGGAGCCATCATGGACAGGGACGAGAACGCAGCTAGAAACATAGCTGCGAGAGGGCTGAGGTTCAGCCCCAACGGGCCTCTAGGTGAAGCAATGGTAGAGGAACGGGAACCGGAGAACGCGACCCTAATCCTCAAAGTCGATGGAGGCAAGTTAAGTCAACGACCCACAACTACGACAATTCGTTCAATGAAGACTTAACAGAACCACAAGTCCTCAAAGGCGGCCCTTATACTCTCTCAGAGAAACATGAGAGAGATATGAGTCACACGGTGAAAGTTGAGGTTCTGGAGCTCACGCCGGGACTCCTCGACGAGTATCTCAATTTCTTTGATAAGGACGCTTTCACCGATTTTCCAGAATGGTCTGGTTGCTACTGCGGATTCTACGACACGCCCGGTGACGAGTGGGATTCGTCCGCCAAAGCCGGGCCTGCTCATCGAGCGGCACGTGCCGAACGAATCAGATCAGGCCAAGCCCACGGCTTGCTGGCCATCGCAAATCGGAGAGCGGTTGGTTGGTGTAATGCACAGGCTCGCTCTAACTTCCTTAACATGCGGAGATATGCTACCGTCGTAGACGATCCCGCGGAGCCGATCGGCTCGATCATGTGCTTCCTAGTGGCCCCCGGTCATAGAGGAAAAGGTGTAGGCAGGGCACTTCTGAGTGCAGCTTGCGACATGTTTCGCCGAGACAGGTTAGAGATTGCGGAGGGTTATCCTACAACCAATCCCGTCAAGCGAGCCTGGGAGACTCCTTGGGCCGAAGAGAACTACAAGGGCTCGTTGAGCATGTATCTCAAAGCCGGATTCAAGGTCCATCGCCAGCTGGAACGGTTCGCAATTGTAAGGAAGGGGCTCTGATCCTCACAATTCTCGGGCCATGACGATACTATCAATGAATTTCCGATTTCTCAGCATCTTCTTCGGTATCCTGCCTGCTTCCTTGAACCCGGTTCTCTCGTACACATGCGTAGCACGTCGGTTGCTTGCAAAGACCTCCAGCTGAACTGTCTTCAGCCCCACCCTCCGACTCTCCCGAACCAGAGTCCGCATCATCTCAAGGCCGATCCCCCGGTCTCTATGCTTCCTTGAGATGGCTATCCCGAGGAATCCATGGCGTTTGGTGTCATCATAGGACCCTCTTGTGACTGATCCGTTTCCTACCAATCGTCCCCGCACTTCTGCAACAACGCTCACAATCTTGCCCTTCTCAATCCCGGTCAACTGGGTCGCAAGCCACTCTGCCTCCTCCTCCCTCGTCTGTTTTCTATCAGCCATTATTCCGAGGTTTGGCTCACTGTCTTTTTCTCCGACCAAATCATTGATGAAAGCTACACAATCGTCGAGGTCTTCCCACTTCAACGCCCGGAGAATTACATTCTCACCATTGGAGGCTTTGAAACGTCGGTAAATTCTGCCGCTTCTCGTGCTCGGTTCGCGCGTTTCTCTAGTTCACCGTCCACGTGGATCCTTTGATGGGCTGGTGAACCTTGGCCAAGTCTTTGATGAAGAGTTCGTAGAGGTGTGGCTGTTCTGTATGGATCGGGACAAGCGTTTTCGGACTGATCTTCGCGATGGTTTCCCGTAGTTCCGTGGGCATCATGTGTCCTGAGCTGTGAATCTGGTACATTGGGAGTCCGAAATGGTTGAGCCAGTTGACGAATCGTTCGTGGTCGATCTCCATTTCCTCGTTGAACGGTTCCGAGCTGCTGTTGATGAACGCTCCGCCCGCACCAGGCTTGATGTCCAAAACCTCGTTCATATCATAGGAGCTGGCGGCAAGAATCACTTTTCCCTGCATGTCCTTGACGTCTTTCGAGGTCTTTACCGTGCTATTGCTCATGACCTCCTTCTCCCATTTGTAGTAGGTCTTCTTTGACCGCTGGTAGACGACGATGTTCGGATCAGTCGTCACATTTGGAATGGTCAAGTGTTTGTCTTTGAGCAAGGTTTGCAACAGAAATGCCTGTCTCAGAGAAACCGCTAGGACCCTATTGTTCTTCTTTGCGATCTCGTAAAACGTTTTCAGCCTGTCTACGTCTGCGGTCGAGAAGTTTGCTAGCACCAATTCCTTTGTCTTTCGAACCACATGTTCAACCTTGTCCAGTACTTCCGCTTCAGATTGCAAGTCGCCGCGGACGAGGTTCGTGCCTTCGCATAGAAATAGCTCAGGATTAGATTTCTCCGCTTTCTCCGAGAAATCCTGTGTCATGTCGGATCTTGGTCCGTGAGCTCTGAAGTCGCCGCTGTATGCGATGGCCCCGATTGACGTATGAACAATGAACCCGTACGAGCCAGGCATGCTATGGTCTACGTGAACCGGCTCCACTTCTATCCCTCCCATTTTCACTCTGTCTCCAGTTCGGAAAGTCTTGAACTGTATCCCCTCAAGGTCGTTCTCGAAGCCTCCTGGACGAGCTATCGACATGGCCTCCAGAATCATCTTCGTGGTCTCGCCGCAGTAAACCGGTATCTGACGGTTTAGGAGAGAGATAGACATTGAATGGTCTATGTGGGCGTGGCTAAGGAAGATAGCGTCCGCAGGTACTTCCCCTTCTCCTTTGTACAGTCCAGCGACGTCGGGAATGATTCCTAGACTGATCAGCCCACTTTCGTTCCTGGGCGACAAGAAGGGTTCCGAGAAGAACCGTCCCCTCTCTCCCAGGCTCATGCCGAAATCCAGCATGATCCTCGAGTCTCCGTCACGTACGAGGATCATGTTTCCACCGATCTCGCCGGCTCCCCCGTAGAAAGTGATCTCTACCATGAACGATTCTTCTCTGACGGTTTTCTATCCTTCTGATTATACAGCTTCAGGTACTTCTTCGAGGATGTCTTTGGACCTGGAGAAGAAAACGGGTTCCGCTCTTTGAATCCTTCCGAATCGTGACTCTGTCACCCGAGTTTAGCGCGTTGACCCTAACGAAAAAGTGTGAGTGGGGAAGCCCAGGCCCTCTACAGGAACAGGGATAGGATTCTACCATGGCTCTTCGCGAGCGGCCGTTCTGAAGCATCTGAAATCTCCGGCCCAATGTCGGGAAGAACGAGAGCCGGTCTTTGAGAATAATCACGTAACCTCCCTGTTCCTCTTCTGAAGTGATTTTCTTCGAGTATACATCCTTCATCCTCATTCTTTCACACCCTTCCAGTCACGGTTATTCGAAGAAACAATTCCGTTCAGAAGAACTTTCCTCTAGCCGGCTCGGCATGAAGGCCTGTCGCCAGATAGCTTTTCAACCCCATCCAGATAGAGCGTGATTGATCTGGCATCATGGTCGATCTGATTGGATGGGTAATCGGTTTTTTGTCCTCCCATCCTTCCGGTCTTCTTGCCACCCTTCTGTTCGTCTTTGTTGTCAGTGTTGCTGGCAATCTCATTCCGTTCTTTCCGACACCCTACTTGGTGATTGTAATCGGCGTCGTTCTGGATGAAAGCTATCTTGGAGTCATTCAGATCGCGGCCATCGCGGCGCTTGGAGCGGCCACGGGAAAGCTTGTCAGCTATGCTCTCGGCTATGGGGCTCGACGAGCGATTCGTAAACAGGAGAGGTTTGACTCTCTCAGAAAACTCTTGGGCGGAAGCACATTCCTGGTCGGAGTTCTCTTTGCAGCCTCTCCCTTAGTGGATGCGGCTTTCATTCCGATGGGTATTATTCGATACAGCCCGCTGAAATCATACCTGGCTCTCTATACTGGAAAATTCATCTGGATTTTGTCTGTCCTCTACGTTGCGAGGCAATCGAAGCAAGTCGTCGACCAGCTATTTGGAGAGAACGTCTACGCTTCAATTGTGTCAGCGGCCCTCGTACTCTCTACCGCGTATCTCATTATCCGTGTTGACTGGGAGAAGAGATTGTTGGGACACAAGGACAGTCTTCGAAGCAGACTACTGGGAAGGCTTCGAAACCTCTTCTCAAGGGGACAAAAACCGAACACACCGAGGCCTACTCAACAGAACCCGTCGGCATAGGAGTCCGAGGAACTTTGAATTCTTCTCGATTGTCCAAAGGGTATCGTCTTCTTCGAATCGCTTCAATACTCGTTATCATCATTCTTTCGCTACCGTGCCCTACCACTCTCAGTGCCCATGGTCAACCGTATGGTTTGAAATGTGATCTCGTTTATTCTGTTATTCCTTTTCCGGGGCGGAGCAATCTCAGTAGCTAGCAACTTCACCAACACGGTCAATTGATTGTTCGAGTAACCAGTATCTCGTTCGCGTCGGACTTCTGGTCCAACGGGACACGTCCGACACCGTGAAGCATTGAACGATCGGCGAGGCAATCAGAGTCGAGGGCGTACGTTTTCTCGCAAGACCAATTAAGCGGGGCTGTCTCTTGCAATCTCGGGAAATCCTCTGAGCACCACCAAGAAATCTGACCGGCTCCGCAACGTTATGCAAGCATTAGACATCGACGAGGCAAAGGGAACGATCAAAGCCTACAATGAACGCTTCCTGTTTATCCCCGTCGCTTTGATTCACTCGATAGAGGACAGGTTGACCGAGAGCTTCGGACCAATCACAGCTACTAGCTTCCAATACAGTATCGGGAAACAAGGAGGGGCTCAATACATGAGCATGGCGAAAAAATCCGGCCTTAATATCAAGAATCCTATCCATCTTCAACAGATCGCCGAGCAACTAGGCACGCTCGGTGGATGGGGAAAACTAACGATCGTCGATGTTGACCTCGCGAAAAAAATGGCTAGAATACGATGGACAAACGGCGTCTCGGTGAGGAACAGAAAAGGCAAGACCCCGGTCTGCCATTTCGGCCGTGGAATTCTCACGGGTGCTATGGAGCAGACGTTCGGGAGAAAATGTGAGTCGCTAGAGGTCTCTTGTCAGGGAAAGGGTGACCGGTTCTGTGAGGCGATAATTGGCGATCCAGCCGAGATTACTCGGCACGCGGAACGCTAAAAGAGAATATCCGACTAGTGGTTCGAATTCGAGAACGAGGTTCTTAGCAACCGATCTAATCCTTGGTATGACTGGTCCCGATATCTTTCGCCTTGGTCCGTAATTCGGTAGACGCGTCTGCTTCTTCGTGTTGGCGACATCCATTCGCCAGCGACCAACCTGCGTTCCTCCAACTCGTAAAGAAGCGGGTAAAGTGTGCCCGCGCCGATATGGGCGCCGGTCTTGTCTTTCAGTTCTCGCATGATCTCGTATCCGTGTTTTCCTCCGTTGTCGAGGAGAGATAGGACGAATAGGTCTAGGAAGCTCTTCACCATTCGCTCGTTGACGGCTCTTGTCATTCTTTCACTGGAACTATCGAGATTCGATATTATCGAATTTCAATACAAGCCCCTCTTAAGAGGGTATCGCATCGTCGCATTTGCCAGGTCTAGTTGAGACGAGAGAATGCCTTTCAGGGGCTACAGTGCACAGAATGCCACGCCATCTATCGAAAGGGCCTGATTCTTCAGAAGTGCTCAAAGTGTAGCGGGCTATTGGATACAATAATCAATCCAGAGATTCTCAGCGAGATCTCGAGGGACGACCTCAAACCCACTCCATCGATGTGGAAGTACCGGGCCTTCTTGCCAGTCGATGAAAAGGACAAGATTGTCTCAGCCGGAGAGGGAGCCACGCCTCTGAGAAAACTCAGCTCCCTTGAAGGAAACGTGTGGGCAAAGGATGAGACGAAAAACCCGACGGGAACGTTCAAGGACCGAGGCGCTTCTCTCGCAGTCACGGCTCTATCCGCATTAGGTGTCGAGGATATCGTCTTGTCGTCTGAGGGCAACGCAGGATGTTCTTTCGCCCTATACTCACACATTGCCGATCTATCTTGTCAAGTGTTTCTGCCTCGGCAAGCAAATCCGGCAAAAGTCGAACTTTCTCAAAAACTGGGAGCGAATGTTAGACCAGTTGATGGTACGATAGCGGACGCTGGACGTCGAGCGGAGGCTCTTTCAAGGGGTGAAGGAAGCTACAACGCCTCGACCTTTGTTACACCCTACCGCCACGACGGCAAGGGAACAATGGCCTTGGAGATTTGCGATCAACTGGGCTGGAGGGTTCCAGACTACGTCGTATACCCTGTCGGGGGCGGAGTCGGACTCGTGGGAATGTGGAAGATGTTCTCCATTCTGGAGAAAATCGGTTGGGTCGATAGGAGACCTAGTTTCATCGCAGTTCAGCCTGAGGGTTGTGCGCCAATAGTCAAGGCGTACAACTCCAAGAGAGATGACGTGGACGAATGGAAGAATCCCGAAACGATCGCCTTCGGTCTAAGGATACCTAAGCCACTGGCTGGCAAATGGATTCTTCGCTGCCTCAGAGAATCAAACGGCATCGCCTTGACAGTCACAGACGAGGAGATCCGCAAGTACATGGGTCAAGCTCTCAAGTATGAGGGTCTTCTTCTCGAGCCCTCCAGCGCGGCAACAATCGCTGCTCTGCCCCATCTCTACTGGGAGAAGATGATCGATAGGTCAGCAGAAGTCGTCGTAATAGCAACCGGGTCCGGGATCAAGACCCTAGAGCAGTTCTAAGGTGGTCGCAGATGGTGAAGATGGTCCGTGGGTGCTACTTGACCAGCGTCGTGAGTCGTTCTGCTATCGTTCTTATCTTGTCCTTGTGCGACTCCAGCTTTTTACGGTCGGTTTTTGTCAGGTCTTCGAAGTAGGATATGTAGCCAGTGATCTCGTTCAGCATTGCATCGATCGACCGTGGGCCTGTGAAGTGGTGGCTGAACGGCCATTCTTCTTCCTGCTGCGCCTTGTTTGTTAGCTCGTATCTGCCGTCTTCTCTCTTCTTGATCAGTCCGTCCTGGACCATTTCTTCGAGCATTGGATAGACGGATCCTGGGGAGGGTCTCCACCATCCCTGGCTCATGTTCTCGATCTCGTCCATTATCTCCGCCCCGTTCTTGGGTGATCTTCTCAGTATGTTGAGGACCCATGGTCTGAGTCCGCGTTTTCTGAACATTCCAAATCCGCGAAACATTCGATATCGCTTTTCCGATATTGGATATCCGATATCGAGATATAAAGATTCCTCTCTCCATCGAGATAAAGCAGAAGAACAGCAGAACCATCCGAACTCGCCCATAGTCAGCCCTGATCTCGAATCTGGAAGCCGTCCCCTTAATTGCATAGCAAATCGTTCTTGACGACTCATTAAAACGCCATGTGATCCAAGCCAGGTCTGTGCCCTGGATCGGCTGTCTCGCCCATAACCCCTGCCAGACAGCAAATTTCCTCTAGGTGAGGGGGGTCTTAGCGATTGACCCTCGCGACGCAAGAGTGATGATTGGTCGAATCATGCTTAATTCCGAGTTGAAGCAGGAGTCATATTGATTTGACGATCCAGATTGACGATGCCGGTGTCGGTGACCTCCTCCACGGAGTCGTAGTCGGGGCACACCGAAAAGAGACCGGAGAATTTCATTACGACATGATTCCCGTTACATTTTTCCAGATCCCGAGCTTCGGAAAGAAGATGTACCAGAAGAAAGCTACAGAACTCGCGGTCAATCTCCTCGACGAGATGAAACTCGGAGAGAATGAGGAGATTGAGATCTGCAGTAGCTTCCTGTTCGACGAGACCAGACCCCATCTAGCCGAGAAGTACGGAAAGACGAGAGTCAAGACTGCGGTGATTACCGGGGACGCTCAGAACAACGTGGAAACAGCTTACTTGGACGAGATCAGGAACTTGGGCTACGAACCGATCGCTGAAAGAGATGAGAAGCGAGCGAGAAGTTTCTTTCACATGCTAAAGTGGGTCAAGAATAATCCTGATCGTCTCAGATACGCCAAGACCGGCTGGCCAAGATTGAGAAGATACATCAATCTGACGCGAAGACGCGATGGTCGCGGCTCCTCACGCTAGGATGACACCGGTTTGGAAAGAAATAAGTCCAATCACTGGAAGGGAGATTACGGGTTATGAGCCTACTGGACATGATTGCGGGCGAGATGCTTCTCGTCCCAGGCGTCGAGATGAAAGACCACGGAGACGAGGAGATCGAGTTGCATGTCGGCGGCAAGTCTTTCGCGCATATCCACAGCCCAGACCGGATTGAATTACGTTTACCACCTGACCTCAAAGAGGTCATGATTGGCCAAGGCACCGTCTCTCGTTCCCCTGAGGTTCACGACCGTGAAGGATGGGTCATCCTCAAACTCGGACCCAAACCGGATCTCCGCCGAATAATGAGAATCTTACAACAATCATACAAGTTCGCCTCTTCCACCGTGTAGACGTAGAGAGCTTCTCTCAACGCTTATACCCGACCATTCTTTCAGGCGGCACTCATGCCGCTCGATCGCGGAAAGGTCTTCGCCCACATCGACAAGAACCTCCTACAACACATAGCCAAGGTCCAGGAGCTAGTCCGCCAGCCGTCCATATCCCCGGAGAACAAGGGAGTGAGAGACTGCGCGAACCTCGTCCTCAGCTACCTGACGAGTCTCGGCGCCAAAGCAAGCCTGGAAGAAACTAGCGGAAACCCAGTCGTCTACGGCAACTATGACTCTGGAGCTAACAAGACGATCGTTGTCTACATGATGTACGATACGATGCCGGTTGACGAGCCCGGCTGGCGCGTAGACCCGCTTGCTGGAACGCTGACCGACGTTCCCCCATTCGGCAGGTGCCTTGTAGCCCGAGGAGCGGTCAACACGAAGGGCGAACTACGCGGCTTCCTGAATGCCTGCGAGTCGATCAAAGCCACCCGCCAAAAATTACCGGTAAATCTAATGTTCGTTGTCGAAGGAGAGGAAGAACTCGGAAGCCGGCACCTCCCAGAATTCATCTCAAAACACGAGAAGGAACTACAACAGGCCAAGGCTGTATTCTTCCCGTTCTGTTCACAAGACCGAACTGGAAAGGTGGTAATGTATCTGGGCGTCAAGGGAATCGTGTTCTTCGAACTCGAGCTCGACGGGGCGACCTGGGGAAAAGGTCCGAAAGAGTTTGGGATTCATGGAAGCAACAAGGCGTGGGTTGACAGCCCGGTCTGGAGGATGATCCAGGCGCTGGCCACGATGACGGGTCCTGATGGCAACAAGGTGACGATCCAAGATTTCTACCGTCACGCCCAGGTCCCGAACAAGGAGGATCGGGAGTTGCTCCCGAAGCTGGAGAAGACCTTCAACGATACGGCTGTACGAGAGGAGATGAAGGTTGACAGGTTCATCGGCGACACCCATGGCATTGAAGCGCTGAAAAAATACCTGTTCGAACCAACCCTCAACATCAACGGCATAGCAAGCGGCTACGCGGGACCGGAGACAAAGACTCTGCTCCCCCACAAGATTACCGTCAAGATGGACGTTCGCCTAGTACCGAACATGAGAAAGGACGATGTAATACCCATGATCAGAAACCATCTAGACGCCTACGGATTCAAAGATGTCCAAATACGAGTACTAGAAGCCGGCTATGGATCCTCACGGACAAGCTATCAAAGCCCGCCCGCCCAAGCCGTAATCAAGTCCTACAAGGAGATGGGAAAGGACCCGGAACTATGGCCCACGATCGCGGGAAGCGCACCATTCGCGATGTTCAACCGAAAACCCCTCAACCTCCCAGTGGTAATCGGAGGACTCGGCCACGGAGCCCTCGCACACTCGCCGAACGAGTACATCGTCATAGACGAAAACGGGCCGACTGGTGGATTGGCCTCGATGGAGAAATCCTTCGTCACGATGCTTGACAATTTTGGTAAAATGGTCAGCTAGTGCAATCGATGCGCTCGTGCGAGAGGACTCGTTCCTCTGGCTAGTGTTTGCTCGTGAAAGGATTGCTTATTTTTCGACTCGAACCAGTCCGCTTTCTAGACCTGTTCGTCCTTTTCTGTCGAGTCCTGATCCGGAACGTTCGAGACTGACGCGGCAACTTTGTTCGGTAGCCGCTCGTTGCGACTTGTATATCTACGTTGGATCTGGGTCTTGATCGGTCAGAGTCTTAGTCAGGCTATCTGCTGAGCTTGCTGTTCCAGCTTCGACCTGGCAGCATAATCCAAACCCGTTTTCGGTTCCTTCCATGTCGAACCGCAAACGTGACAGTTGTGAACCCTGTACTCATCTCCGTCCTCCCGACCAGAATAGATGCAGGGCCCGATTTGCCCGCAGACAGGACAGACGTGCCTGCCTCCTTGGACCGCCATTGCGCTCTATATCGTCTTCCAGCTATTTGAACGAGGAGGCCGAAGTCTCAGTAGGACCCTAATTCCCTACTTTGCTATCAATATCATCGGTAACCTTCTTAGCTTGAACGATAAGCGGGGTAAGGAGACGAACTTGGAACTAGGACCAGAAGCCGAAGAAGAAGAAATCGACGTAATATGGGACGAGAACGGAACCGCAAGGTACAGATTACTCAAGGACCGCAGAATTGTCGACTTCGATGGCCACACAATCGCATGGGTCGACGAGGACGGATTCGTCTACGATTACAAAGGACACTACAAGGCCTTCTACGAGAGTGGTATCCTGCGTGATCAGGAAGGCGCTGTCATTGGGCAAGGTCAGGACCCTATAGGTCCCAAGCCGATTATCCCCAATAAGGGCTTGATTCCAGAGGCAACTCGGCCAGAGAAAGCTCCTACCAAGCCTAAGGTGAAAAAAGAAAAGGATTCTCCCAAGAAACCGGAAGCTTCACTCCTCTGGTCCCAGAAAATGCTCGAAGAACTATAGGGGATAAGTCCACCGAGTGGAGCCTGGCGTACCAGGAACCTAATTCTGCATCTCTTCTACTATTCGAACAGCCTAAATTGATCAGAACTTCAGCGATTCCTCCCAAACTGTTCGGCCTCAAAGGAATCGCTTTGGACCCCTGCCCAAGTTGAGCCTAAACTATCTTCCAATAGCCATCTTCGCCACAGTCTACGTTCTGATAGTTCTTCGAAACCTTCGATGGTTTCGTATCCCAATCTGGACCCTTATGCTGGCGGGAGCCGTCGCAATGATCTTCTCCGGGTCAATCCCGTTGGGAGATGCTTACGCATCAATCAATCTCAACGTGATCTTCTTCCTTCTCGGCATGTTCTCAGTGGTCGCCGCAATGGATCTCTCTGGTCTACTGGAGTACGTTACCCTGAGACTGTTGCGAGTTGCAAAGTCTCCGCAGAGAGCCTTCGGATTGGTTCTCGTCGGAATAAGCACAATGTCAGCGTTCCTCGTGAACGATACTTTGGCATTGATGGCCACACCGATAATGTTGACCGTGGCTAAGCAACTTCGTGTCCGACCAGGAGTCTTTCTCATCACTCTCGCCCTAGGCGTGACCATCGGCAGCACGATGACAGCGATCGGTAATCCGCAGAACCTTCTGGTCGCGCTATCAACAGGAATTCCAAACCCGATGCTGAATTTTCTCTACTACCTTGCCCCTCCAACGCTGGTCGGACTCGGAATCTCATACCTGATTCTCAAGTGGTACTATCGGAAAGAATTCGCGGACTCAACAATCGCACAACTCCACGTCAATCCACTAGACGCAATCAAGGATCGAAAGCTGGCAAAGCTATCTGGCTGGACCGCGGGAATAGTTGTGCTCGGCTTCTTCCTCGTCGGAATCGCCGAGCTCTTCGGACTGCAGGGAGTCTTCAATCTTGGAACAGTCTCTCTCCTAGGCGCAACGATCGTATTCTTGGGGAGCGGAAGGCGAAAAGAAATTCTCAGATCGGTTGACTGGGGGATCATCATCTTCTTCATTTCCCTCTTCATCGTCATGCAAGCATTCTGGGAGTCAAACGCACTCCAGACTCTGATGACCTACTTGCCCGTTCTCAACAAGTCGGACCCAGGACTCTCGATCATAACGATAATTTTGACAAGCGCAATCTTCAGCCAGCTCCTGAGTAACGTTCCCTTCGTCGCGGTCTACATCAAAGCGATGCAGGCAGCAGGCTTCACCGGAGTCGATGTCAAGGCATGGATGGCGCTTGCTGGCGCCAGCACATTGTCCGGAGGGATCAGTCTCCTAGGCGCGGCCAGTAATGTCATAGTTCTAGAACAGGCCGAGAGCCGAGGATCAGGCTTCGGGTTCGTGGAGTTCTCAAAGATCGGACTCATCGTGACAATTCCTAACCTTCTCGTCCTGTACCTATTCCTTCGAGTGTTATAGCTCGAATTTACACCCTATCAAACGGCTCAAGAACAGTTCGCAGAAACAGTGAGGGTTTGACATCTTTCTGGCTGTTCAAATCGTTGTATCATATACCCAGCCCTCTCACCTCGCGTTCAACTCCAAGAAAAGGGAGATAGGAAAAACAAAGAATGGATTCATCGACAAAACGCAAAGTGGGCGCTATCGCCCTGATCGTTGCCGGAATCGGCGCTTTCATCGTGCCCTTCCTACTACATGGTCCAGCACTACAAGCCTCAAGCAACGGCGGAGGCAACACCAACGGCAATAACAATAACGGTGGCACGACACCGACGAGCTCAACCTGCACTACGAACTGCTCAACGGACACAACACCACCAACCTGCAGTTCTGACCCAACGACCAACAGCGACGGCAACCATAGTAACGAGGGCAAGCACCTTGCAAAAGGACACGACAAACAAGACAAGTCCGACACATCACTTGTGGGCAAAGCACACGGGTTCATGGCAGCTCTAGCCAAACATAACCCGCAACACGATGCAACTCACTCAACAAAAACTGACAATGACACTGCCAACACTCACGGGGCTCACTCCAACAGCCACGATACCGACGATGCTAATGAGTGCGCGGACAACAAAGATAACGAAAGCTCCGACGACCAAGGCAACGACGACTAGTGGGCCTAGAAACGATCCTAGGCTCCCCCAACTTTCTTTCTTAGACATCACCTGACCCCCTTCGTCCTTCGAGACCGAATCTCCTATTATGGAGCTGTAAGGTTTAGAAACATCCGCCAATTCACGGCCTGACTCGACGGTCAAATGGTCAACCAGGGCGAAAAAGCTCCGAACTTTACACTCGCAGACACTGATCGAAAACCTCGTAGCCTTAGCGAGTTTCTGAAACCCAACGGCGCAACACTACTCGCTTTTTTCCCAGGCGCCTTCACCACCGTATGTACTCGTGAAATGTGCACCCTACGTGATAACATACAGGAGCTGAACAAGGTCAACGCCCAGGTCGTAGGAATAAGCGTCAACGATCCATTCACAAACAAGGCCTTCGCACAGAATAACAACCTCAACTTCCCAATTCTCAGCGACTACAACCGAGAGGTTGTGAAACTCTACAACGTATTCCACGAAGACTTCGGAAATCTCAAAGGATATACAGTTGCAAAAAGATCCGTCTTCATACTAGATCGCAATGGAGTCGTTGTCTACAAATGGGTCAGCGATGACCCGACTAAGGAACCGAACTACGAAGAGCTAAAGAAAGCAGCGGCAAAAACAACTTAGGACTCGTTCAACACCGCTGAATCAAGCGGGCTTTCTCAAGCCAATGATTCGAGAATCTTCAGCGCCCTAGTAGCATTATCTCCATTCTCGTCATGGCGTAGGTAGACATAGACCGACTCCCTTCCCTTACCCGTTTCCTTGATCTTCTCGATCCAGTCATCGATCATCTTCGCATCGTACGATTCTCTTCGCAGCCGGAAATAGGGCGTCTTCCCGGTTACTTTGAAGACTGGTTTCACATCCTCTGTTTCAGCGATGCAGAAGTCAGCATCGTGTTTCTCCAGAGTAGTGTAGGTGGGATCGTTCAGCCAGGATTCATGTCTGAACTCGAATACTCTTTCTCCAATCTTGGAGGTTTTCGCAAGGAAGTCTTCCAGAAGGTTCAAGTCCTGTTTCGAGTAGGGTGGAAGCTGAAACAGAACCGGCCCCCTTTTCTCTCTAAGAGAACTCAACGTCACTCCCAGCCTCTCCGAGGCTTCGACCGATCCATTCCCGAGTTTCAGAATGTGAGTTATCTGTCTCGGGGCTTTGAATGAGAACCTGAAATTGTCTCCAGTTCGGCTAGCCCATGACTTCACCATTGCGGAACTGGGAGGGGCGTAGAAAGAACTGTTGATCTCCACGCTGTTGAGTCGTTGAGAATAATATGAAAGGAATTCCTCACTCTTCAGATTACCGGGGTAGAAGTTTCCCTTCCATCCAGCATAGCTGAACCCCGAGACGCCTACCATGGCTTTCGTCTTCAATTCGACCTATCTTCATGGACAAGGCTGGAAAGGTTTCTAAGGCCTTGCTCATCCTAATTCTCCTATGCCTTCATCTCCCACAACCCTTGACTCAGTCGGGCTTCCGTTAGGCGCGTCCGCGGTCGATTTTCAATTGAAAGGAGTCGATGGCAAGACTCACAGCCTGAACAAATTCTCTGACAAGAAAGCCCTGGTGGTCATTTTCAGTTGCAACCACTGCCCCTACGTGCAGGCCTACGAAGACAGGATGGTTCAGATTCAGAAGGACTATTCAGCGAAAGGAGTTACCCTGGTGGCGATAAACAGCAACGACGACAGCGATTATCCGGAAGACAGCTATCCAAACATGATCAAGAGGGCCAAGGAACGCGGCTTCAATTTTCCCTATCTGAGAGACGACACACAGGAAATCGCCAAGAAATACGGTGCAGTCTGCACCCCACACGTTTTCGCGTTTGACCAGCAACGCCGACTTCAATACAAGGGTAGAATTGACGACAATCGAAACCCTGAATCGGTCAAGACTAAAGATCTGAGAGACGCTTTAGACGCGATGCTCGCGGGCCAAAAGCCTTCTCTTCAAGAGACAAGACCTTTCGGTTGTTCAGTCAAGTGGAAAAACTGAATCGTGCCGGAATTACGATCTTGACTTTTGGCCTTTAATATTACCGCCATGCCCTAGTACGATGATAATATGGGTAAACGAAAGGTCCTCAGCGAGGCCAACCTCAGCGAGATGCTCACACCTGGTCCAGGCCAGCTCTACGGGACCGTCAAAAATCTCCTAGGCTACGATAGAGTACTGGTCGAGTGTGCTGACGGCGTCACCCGAGTTTGCCGAATTCGCGGCAAAATGAAACGCCGCGTCTGGATCAAGATGGGCGATACAGTACTAGTCGCACCGTGGGATTTCCAGCCAGAGCGCGGTGACATCATGTTCAGGTACACTCAGGGACAGGTTGAATCTCTCCGAAGATCAGGCCAGCTTAAGGTCTAGAATAGGCCGAATCTCAAAAGTCCCTTATCCCATGAGCACTCTAGCAACCTACGATGAGCCCTACAATATCCGGACTCACAAGAAAAGAAGTAACAATTCGAGGGCGGTAGGACGCGGAAGTGTTCTGGAACGTTTGGATTTTTTCTGAAGAAGGGCGGGTCGAGCGAGCTACATTCCGTGTTTGTCTTTGGTATGCTGGTTCAAAGCGGATTCAGAGCCGAACTTAGAGCCGCACTTCGCACAGGCGAACTGTCCTGTACCCGTGGTACCCCCGACACTGACCGTCTTCATCATAGCGCCTCCAACCGCGATAATAGCGCCCAAGACCGCCAGGCCTAAGCCCCCGAGCTGAATTGTATGGTGTATGTTCATCGAGTAGAGGTAGCCCCAGGTTCCGACACCTGCAACGAGCACCACCACTCCTACCACCAGTATGGGCATTTTCATTTTTCGATCAGAGGGATTCGGGTTGACGTTCGGCATTTAAGCCATACCAATGACGCTATGACGTGCGCATCCTATCGTGAAGACTTAACTAAGATCACCATGTGGTAGGTCGCGGGCGGAATAATCAATGCCCAATGAAAAAAAGCGGCTTTCCAAGAAAGACGTTCAGAAGTTCGATCCAAGTCCTCTCTATCTCTACACAGCGAGGGACGCGCTGAACCGTGTCACTGTTCTGAAAGAAGCAAACAAGGACGCCTATCTCATAGCCGGCCGATACTCAGGCAACGACAACGACAACCGGCTCTACACCCCCCTCAACGAGGAAGATGGCAAGGAGATCGAGAAACTGGTCCGAATCGGCAGAAAGGACGCGACGATCAGCTTCCTCTGAGCGATGCGGCATAGATATTTCTACGTGACCACAGAGTTCCGGACAACATGACACCCCTCGAAGAACTGGCGCAACTCATCTCCCAAAAAGGCCGTCGAATACTAGTTGCACATAGCCCCGTAGACCTGAAAACCCTCCAAGGCGAAAACTCGGTCTACATCCTCCAATTACCCGAAGACTCTCATGCCGCCGGAGGAAGAGCTGGCGGATTTGGTGAAAGACGTGTCGAGAAGATCTACTGTTTCCACTACCAGAACGGCACCTGTCGTAAGCTCTTCGAAGTCGAATCTCCTGAGAAGTTGGAAAGATTCGAGCTCCCCTACCACGCTGCAGGCACACCGGTAATTCTTCCCGATGGTTCTGAGAAAGTCATTTCGGGAGTAATTGACCCAGAGTTCGTCGAATCCTACAAGCAAGTAGCATAGACTTTCTGCCTTGGATAAACATCGCTACAGCTGCGCGGTTCCTTCGGCTTTCGACAACATGATGTAAATCGTAGACTGCGTCGACGGACGGGTCAGTCTCTTCTCTAACGCCGCCCTCTCCTCCGGAAGCAAGTCTCGGGCAACATAGATGTCGATCATCTGATGCTCCAGTTCGGCAAGCTGTTTCAGGCGGATTTCTAGGTAGCCAACAGCAGAGCGAAAGAAGTTGTCCGAAAGTTCTGGAAGCTCGACATCCACGAGTGTAGTCGGGTCAGCTCTAGAGCGAAGCATTTCATAGAGTTCAGGAACAGCAGGTATCTCGATCTTCAAGTGCTCGTGGTGAAATTCCTCGAGGTGGAAGTTCATTCGTCCCCATTTCTGTCTCTTCCACAGTCCCTGGTGATCATCGGGCGAGAGGCCGCTGCCAAAATCCGCATACTCCAGTGTCACGTTCGCGTTTTCTAGGTACTCTGAACAAACGACCCTTCCGCGGTGAATGTACCTGGCGGTCCCGGCAATGTCAGGCGACTTCCCAACGTTATCAGAGGGTGAAATATCGTCTGTTATCTGATAGATTGCAACCTGGTTGCTTGCGAGATGTGGCGATATGAGAAATCGTCGGACGGCGTTCTTCTGGTCTTCGAAGATTGCGGGGTCCGCGAAGAGGCGTTTGAATCGAAGCCGGACGCTGTAGAAATCAGATTCAACGACCAAGTTTCCATCAGCCAAACGGTGTATCTTGGAAAACAACGTATACTGCGCATTCTTTAACTGATTCCAGCGGGATGGTTTAGATGCCCATGTCGCGCAGAGTGCGGGATTACTTCGAACTCGTCTCTCCTCAATGGGACGTGATGAGAAAGAGCTTCTATGGCGAAGACGTACGGGAAGCTGTGTTGAACGCAGCTCGAATCAGTCCCGACGACACCGTTCTAGACGTCGGCGCCGGAACAGGGTTTCTGACGGAAGCAGCCGCTATGGTAGCCCGAAAAGTCATCGCCCTCGACTTCTCAAGGGGGATGAGTGATGAAGCAATTGCGAAACTGGGGAAAGGAAAAGTGGAATTTCGAATTGG
>MNGN01000046.1 GCA_001918745.1 Crenarchaeota archaeon 13_1_40CM_3_52_17
CTTGCTGGAAAATTCTAGTGAGAACTATATATCCAGCGTGAGTCCGATAAGGTTGTAGTTGACAGAAATGGCGGATTTTCCAGCTGAACCAGTTAAAGTCGAGGATTCAAGTTTCGACCAGTTTGTCCAAAAGTATTCTCTGACTGTAATTGATTGTTGGGCGCCTTGGTGTGGTCCATGTCGGATTGTCGGTCCGATCGTTGATGCGCTGGCGAAAGAGTATTCGGGAAAGGTTGTTTTTGGGAAATTGAACACCGACGAGAATCCTGCTGTTTCCGGTCGCTTCGGGATAATGGCGATTCCGACGATGCTTGTTGTCAAGCAAGGAAAGCTTGTCGACCAGATTGTGGGTGCTGTTCCGAAGGCGAAGATAGAAGCTGTCCTGAAAAAATACATGTAAACTCCGGTTCTTCCGGTCGTCTTCTCGAGCTGGCTGGACCAGTATAGACGGACCTTACTTCCAAGCTCAACTCTATATTCTACCCTACAATTCTATGTTGTATAGAGGAACCTAGGCTTGTCTCAGATGATGGAAGCTCGTAAGGTCCAGAAAGTCGGCTACTCAACCCTCATCGTATCGCTGCCGAAAGACTGGGTTGAACAGGTTAGTCTCAAACAAGGGGATATTGTTACTTTCAGACGAGAACCTGACGGCGGAATAACCGTTTATCCGGGTCTTACCCGTGAGCGGGAGAACTTCCGTTATGTTATTGATGCGGATATTTGTGATGCTCCGAACCTCCTCACTAGAATCATTACCGCGAACTATTTGACTGGTCATGATACGATCCAGATAGTTGCGAAGAAAGAGCTCTCGCAACGCCACCTGGAAGAGGTCAGGGCGGTTAGCAGGCGATTGACGGGGCTCGGGATAGTCGAGCAGAGTCTGAAATCGGTTACGTTACAGAGTTTTGTGGATCCTACAAAGTTCCCGATCTATGGGTTGATGCGCCGTTTGCAGATTATTCTGAGTTCGATGTTGGAGACGGCTGTGAAGTCGGTGGTTGAGGGTCGGCCGAATCTTGCGGATGAGGTTTTGCATATGGAGGAGGAGGCTGATCGTATCTACTGGATGATCATACGACAATTGTTGCTGGCGGTGTTGGATCGGCGGGTGGCGAAGGAAGTTGGTATTGATGGACCCATGCACGTTGTCGGTAACAGGGTCATCGCGAAGAGTCTGGAGCAGATGGGTGATCTGGCTTCGCACATTGCGCAGGAGGCGTTGCGGTTGAAGGGGGATGTGAAGGCTGTGGATCCGAAGCTTGCGCAGGGTATTCTCGACTATAGCGATAAGGTGCGGTTGTTGATCGAGGACTCGTTCAACGCTTTGATGAAAGGTGATCTGAAAAAGTCGAATGATTGTATTGAGCGGGTTGCGAGCTGCGAGGCACTCGAGAGGTCGTTGACGACTGATATTATGCGTAGCGTGAAGGCCGTGAATCTTGCTGTTGGCCTTCGATCTATCGTCTGGGATGTGGGGCAGATGGCGAAGTATTCGGAGGCGATCGCCGAGGTCGCGATCAACAGACATCTTGAGGCACCGAGCGCGTTCTGCGCCTGGGAAAAAGCATAGTTCTCTCGCGGTCGCGAGACTCAAGTAGGCCCCGGGGGGCTAGAAAATTCAATAGTCCAATTTTTAGTACCATTTTCAGAATCCAGTTTTCCGTACCTGTTTCAAGTACCGGTTTCAGGATTCGATTTTTAGGATCCCGTTTTCAGTACCTGTTTTCCACAGCTGTTTCAAGACCCTTTTTCAGAACCCTTTTCAGGAACTGGTTTCAGATAGCGATCTCGAGACCTGTTTCAAAACCGGATCTCAACAAAGCGTTTTCAAACGCCTTTTTCGAAAACCTGTTTTCAAATTCCATTTTGTCCTTCTGAAAGGACCACGGGACGACTCTTGTGTCGCGAGATACGCTATGCAAGACCCCCCTCCCCTGGAGGAGTGATTCCGTGTCTGGAGGGGATTTTGGGCGAGACAGGTTGATCAGGGCACAATCCATGCTTGGATGGGGAGGTGAATCCAGGGGTTTTAACGGGTCATCACCGAACGATTAGAGGGAAATCTAGAAAGCTCCACCCATTTCCGGAATCAGGGCTGATAATGGGCGATTTCGTGTCTCGGCAACTTCTTGGGTGTTCAGGGCAGAATGGACCTGTTCGCTGACCGGTCATAGGTTCCGGAGGCTTCCTCCCTTGGCTCCTTGCGCCGGGCGTTGAGGAACGATTGTCGCGCCACTGAGCTGGTGAAGGTGAGATTCTCAGCGTTTCACGAAGGGCGGGGCACGCGAAAACTGACCGCCCCCGAGGGTCGAGCAAAGCATGCTAAATTTGATCAGCAAGAAATGGCGAAGAATCAGTTTCTTGCGTTAACTATACTGAAATAGAGGTTTCACAGAGAAATCTAGACAGGCATTGATCGAACAGCCTTGTCAGGCGTGAAACCATCTTTCAAGACCGCGCTGATCGCCATGGAGCTAGTCGCGATCATATTCATGTCAGGATGGCTCTTTGCAATGTACAACACGAGCATAACTGCTCGCCAGGCAGTTGACCAGCTGGCACACCGCGCACACCTGGATTCGATCGCTCAACAATTCTCCATATTCGGTCGGTCGATGAACTTCCTCGTGTTGCCGCTCCGATTCCTCACCCTCACACTACTATCGCTTGTAAGCACGATTCTAGTTCTGCTGCTCCTCTTCATGTTCACCACCTTCCTAATCAGCACGGTCACCGGCCGCGGACGGCCAGGCCGGAAATAATGGATCGAGAAAGCTATCCCCAGATAATAATAGAACGATAGTTCAAGCTCGCGTTATCGTAGAAAAATATCTTTTTATTGCCGCAGAAAGGGACTTGCAAGTTCGAGGAGTGCACTAGGCTGCGCGTAGCCGTCATCGCAGCGGGGGTAGTAGGAAAAGCCACAGGCACTGGCCTCGCCGCCAAAGGCCATAACATAGTCTTCTACGACCTCGACCTTGCAAAAATGGCCCAGCTCGGCCTCGAAGGATACGGAACAGCCTCGTCCATTCGCGAGGCAGTAGACCTGAGTAGCATAACGATGATCTGTGCACCCACCCCTACTGTCAACGGCTCAGTAGATACGAAAGCCCTCCTCTCCATTAGCGCCGAAGTGGGAAACGCACTACGCGAAAAACCCCGATACCATCTTGTGGTCGTGAGAAGCACAATACCGCCGGGTGTGACAAGGGGCCAAGTGATCCCCCAGATCGAACTGTCATCTCAATCAAAGATAGGCCCGAACATTGGAGTATGCCACAACCCAGAGTTTCTGCGGGAAAAGTTCGCCCTCCACGACTTCCTCCATCCCGGAGCAGTTGTGATCGGCGAAGGGGACGAGACTGCAGGAGACAAGCTGGAGTCCCTCTACTCCTCTTTTGGCTCCCCTATCGCTCGCTGCAGCCTCGAGACGGCAGAGATGATCAAGTACACGTCGAACCTGTTCAACGCTGCAAAGATCAGCTTCTTCAACGAAATAGATCAAGCGTGCAGAGCGGTCGGAGTCAACTCGGAAGAGGTAAGCAAACTCATGCCGCAACTCGCACTCGGCCTCCGCGACGACCTGAAAGAATGGGGAATATACGGTGGTCGCCCATTCGCTGGGATGTGCCTTCCGAAGGATCTAGAAGCGTTCATCTCGTTCATGAAGACCAAGGGAACCGATCTCCCGCTACTCTCCGCAGTCAAGCAGGTCAACGACAGGGTGGGGAATGAAAAGAAGGCTCCAATGGTCCTCGTCAATGCCTGACATCATCCCGTTCATACCGCTCGGCATCATCGGAATAATCACATGGAGCCTCTGGGGCGTCCGGAGACTATACGGTGCAAACTACAGGCCGTTTCAGGGAAACTACACCGCAACAACGTCGGTAGTTGTGCCAGTGTACATGGAAGATCCTGAGGTTTTGCTTGGAGCCATTAGATCCTACCTCGCAAACAATGCTGGCGAAGTCGTGTTAGTCGTTGACAGCGCGGATACCGTGAACATCGAAAACATTCAGAAAAATTTTCCCTTCGCAAAATATCCGAAGGTCAAGCTGATAATTACAGACGAGCCAGGGAAACGACCTGCACTGGCCTGGGGGATACGAGAGGCTACTGGAGAGATCGTTGTTCTCTCAGATAGCGACACCACCTGGGACAAGAACTTGCTTGAGGAGATCCTGAAACCGTTCGACGATCCCGAGGTCGGTGGCGTCGGGGCGAAACAGAACGTTCAGGACTTTCAGAGATCGATAATCTGGCGGATCGAGAACTGGCTCCTCGATCTAAGATACATAGACTTCGTCCCCGGAATGTCCGTCGATGGAGTCGTCAACTGCCTCTCCGGCAGAACCGCAGCATACCGACGATCACTGCTGCTTCCTCTACTTCCGGAACTTACTGGCGAGACCTTTCTAGGCAAAGTATGCGTAGGCGGAGACGATCTACGTCTCACGCACCTCTTGCTCTCGAGAGGTTACAAAACGGTCTATCAGAGCACCGCCCAGGCTCGAACCGTCTACTCAGGAAGACTAAGCAACTTCGTCCGAAGGAAAGTTCGTTGGAGTAGGAACAGCTACAGGGGCAACCTGCGAGCGTTCTGGCAGGGCTGGGCGTGGCGAAGAGGCTGGATACTTCCTGTCAGCATGTTTCACGCCACCATAACACCTTACACCCTAGCCATCGGCGCCCTGGCCACCGTGTATTTTGCACTAACGCGCCCCGGAGCAGAAACGACCATATTCGGGATCGCGTTCAACCTTCCCCTACTCTGGCTTGTCGTCTCCATCGGGGGCCGCTCGTTCAAGGGTCTCAGCCATCTAAGACGAGTCCCCAGAGACGTATCTCTCGCAATAATCATGACGTTTCTAATGCTGTTTGTAATGGTGCCGGTGAAGATCTTCTCCCTGGCAACAATGAACAGGCAAGGCTGGGTAGGAACTAGAAACGCTCCCAGGCCTCATCCCCAAGATGGTGCCTCAGAAGCTGAAAGAAGTGTACTTGATCGTATACGGCTTAGGCGAATTTCCTTCCACCCAAACCATCTGGACGATTGAAGACTTCATCGAACCCACCGGAAAGCTGACGAAACGGTTCGTCGCGAAATTCGTCACCTGCCGAGCAATCCATGTGGTCCCGGTGAGTTTCGCGAGCCAGATCTGCGATCCGTCAAACAGGCTGGGAGGATCTCCCTGCCAATCAAATGGTCCACCAGTATTCCAACCAACGTAGACGTTTCCTTGATCACCGACCTGAACAGTCGGGTTCAACTGATTCTCCTGATCAGAGTGAACCACAGTTGGCTGTGACCACGCTCCACCATACAGAAACGAGAAGAGCGTCTGGTTTAGCGAGAACACTACGTTCAGCTCCTTCCACACAAGGTACACTCTTCCACGAGAATCAGCAGCCATACTGGGGAACCGCTGGTCTCGCCCGTAGCTTAACGGGAATGGTGCGATCTCCGAGGACCAGGTTACACCATGGTCAGCAGATGTTACGTATCTTATGCGACTTTGGCCACCCTGCCCGGGATCATTGCCATACCATGCGACGTGGAGAATTCCGTTTGAATCCTGGACGATGCAGGGTCGGGAGTGCGATTCCGCATTGGGCTGAGCCAGTTTGTAATAGGTGCCGTTGAGACCTCCCGGGACAGAGGACCAAGTATTTCCCGCATCAGTGGATACTGTGAACATCGGAGTATCACAATTTGTTGATCCGCAGTTCCCGACTGCAAGGTCAGCTTGGTCTGTTCCCTCCCAGACTACATAGACTCGGGTCGGGTCCGCTCGGTCGACTAGGATGTCAGGGTGTTCTTGCCAGTGGGTGGGGTCTGCTGCCTGTTGGTATCCGTCTATGTGAAGGGGAATTATCTTGGGGGTCGACCATGCGTTTGCGACCCACCGCGAATACCATATCTGACGGTCCACCCCTTTTGCTGAGGGTCCTGGTTCGCCGTACCAGACGACTTGCAGGACGTCATTGGTACCGAGAGCGAGTGCCGGAACCCGTTGTATCTCAGTGCCGGGAGAGATGGGCCTGCCTCCCATGTGGGACCACGTGACACCATGGTCTTTCGAGAAATCCACGTAGGCCTTGTATCCTTGTCCGCCTTTGTCTTGGGATCTGTAAGCGACGTAGAGTGTTCCGTTGTTGGTTTCGGCGAGTTTCTGGGTCTCACCCCAAGCGAGGCCTTGCCAGTCAGTTGTGGTTGCGATCTTGTTTCCGATATCCGGACCTTGAGCGGTAGGCGCTGGGGGGGTTTGGGTTGCTACTTGAACAACGATGATGACAAGGAGGACGACAACGACTGTGGTCGTTGCTAGTGTGATATCTTTCCAGTTACGCCAGCTTCGTTTCGGGAGTTCGGAGGTCAAATTGGCCTCCAGCCCATTAGATGGTCTAGGACACTTTCAGAGAAGTCTGGCCGTAGCAAATCGTGTATGGTGCCCCTTGTCCACTCAGCCAGCCTATACGGACAATTCCGCCAGATGAATCTTCCGCCATCACGGGCCACTTGTTGTTAGACGAGAAGCTGCTGCTGAGCTGTGTCTTGGATGGGGCAGCTCCGATCATCATTATGAAGGCTGATACGTTGATCGCGGTAAGTGAGTCGCTGCCTGTCCATTCTTGCCAGGCGACGAGAACTATTCCGGCGGGTCCGATTGAGAGCGTTGGGTCGGACTGGTTGAGTTGTGTTCCGGTGTTGACGTTGGTCCACGTGGACCATGCGGGCGTGGAGAGGCTCAAGTTTAGGCTGGAATATTTCACGAGCGAGTTTGAGTTGTTGTTGTCGGGACCGTCCCAGACCAGCCTTAGCGTATTTGACTTGTCAATAGCTAGGCTTACGTGCTTTTGGTTGAAGCCTCCGATGCCTGCAACAATCTGCGTTTGACCCCAAGTCGTCGAGCCTGCGTCCCATCGGGCGTATTTGATGCGTGTTCCAGTTTGGCCTGATACTCCTCCGTACCATGCCGCGTAGAGGTTTCCGTTCTGATCACTAACGGCGTCAGGTCGGCTTTGTCCTTGTGAGTCGATGGGGGAGATGTTCTCCCAGCTTGTCCAGGTTGTCCCGGCGTCTGTTGACATTGAGTGTTTTATCTGTTGTACGCCGGCACTTCCAGAGTCGGAGCCTTCCCAGAGAACGTGTAGTACATCGTTCTTGGCGATTACGATAATGGGGTGCTCTTGCCAGTATGTGCTGCTGGAATATCCTAGCACAGGTGATATGTTGATCCAGGGAGACCACGCGGCTCCGTTCCACTTGGCGTATTTGATCTGTCTCTCGTTCGCGCCCGTGTAGACTTGGTCGCGTCCGTACCACACGACGTGAATCTGATTTTTCGAGTCGATTGCGATTGACGGTACTCTCTGGTCTGTTCCTGTTCCTCCATCCTGTGTAACGCCAGAGACTACTGGGAGCACGTTGACGATGGCAACAGGTCCTCCTCCGAAGTCGGTCCAGGTCTTGCCGTTGTCCTTCGACACTGCGACGTAGATCTCGTCCTGGCTCAAGCCAGGAGGCGCTTTTCTGTATGCAAGGTAGATGTTGCCCGTGCTGTCTACGGCCATCTTTCTCTGTCCGCTGTACCCTAGACCTTTCGAATCTGAAATCTGATCGACTGGGCTCTGGCTGCTAGATAAACCGGCGAGGCTGTAGCTGGTTGCCCCACTTTGTCCTCCGCTGCCACCGTTTCCTTGGCCTCCAGGTCCGTGTCCTTGGCCAGGGTTGGATGTTGTTGGAGGGACGAGGAATATTGTCATTCCGCTTACGGCCAGAACTATCATGGCTACTGCTAGGAGCGCGGTAAGAGTGCGTAGGTGGGATTTATGGCGTCTACCTGGACCCTTGCCGGTCAGGCGGAGCTCATCGTCCGGTTCATTTTGTCTTTTGGGTCGCCTTTTCGAGAATACGCCGATCGCGACGAAGAGTCCTAGGACCCATCCGAGGAGAAGTAGGTAGAAGAGAGGAATTGTAGAGAGTGATCCAAGCCACGCCCATGGTAGAGCTAGAGTCGATCCGTCTTTGAGAATGCTATTTCCGACAAGGTGAAGACGAAATACGGAGGACGGGCTTAGAACCAACCAGGCTCCAACAATGGTCGCAACGAGAGCGGCGGCCCAGCGGAAACTGGAGAGCTTGGATTTTCCGCTCATAACTGGTCAACTCCGCGAGTTGGCCTAGGGCTGTAGGACTGGGGTCTGGTGCAGGATGCTGCGATCTTGCTTGATGATTCCATTTTCCCTCTTGAACCTGTCTCTCGTGCCGAGATGCTTTCGGAAACTGCGACTACGGAAATCTCACAGCCGGGAAGAACCAGACTCTGTTGTGTGAGCGAGTTCCTCGGCAACCTATGATTACGGGTCAAGGTTGCTATAGGCTGCGCCATACTTTGCGCTGTCCAGGGCCGTTCTGGTACCCAGATCCCACTTGACTCTGGTGTGGACTGCGAGGGCTCCGCTCGGACAATCTCGTCTTCGTGGAAGTCAACAGAGCTTTTGCTCTGCTGATTCTTCTGATTAGTCAACCCGGCCACGTTGGGCAGGCGACGAGACTATTGGTCGGAGTCTATGGCAGGGAATTGGAAGAGCGATTGTTCAGAGTCAAACCTGGTCTCTTCTAATAACGGGTGTGTTTCATGGTCGCCCACTCTAGCCAACGAGGCTGATTCTCTCTCGGCGCTGAGGAGGAGCATCAGGAAAAAAACGCCTTCCTCGCCGGGAGAGGGGTCTCGGTGACATGTGGATTCGATTATACTCGCCGAAACCATCGTTCCAATCTGTTTTCGCCCATGAGGGGTTATAACGGTTCCCTTGCACCACACAACTCGCCGGCGCTGGAATCCTACGGCTTGGGAATTTGGGGGGATCCTTTCTTGAATTCGCCGGGAAGAGTGGGATGGTCGGAAGTATAGTTGGGATATATGACGTCCATCATGGGAAGTCTCTCTGCTGATAGCGGAGGAAAAGGGGGGATTCCCTTGATCTTGTCATTCTCTGGCCATTCTTCTCGAGCCGAGACGTCGTCAGGAACGATTTTGAGGGTGTTCCGGACTGGCTGAGAAGTCTATGACCGGTCAGTCTTTCGAGATGAAGAAACTTGTGAAGGAGCAACCTTGACATCTTGGCCTACTTGATCCTCGATCTCAATACGGTTTCCCGCGATTTTGAACTGGCCTTTGAAGTTTCGATTGTAGAAACTTGGTCGCAGCTCCTACTTCTCCAGGCAGCATCCGGAGCTCCACGATTACCACCTAAGTCACTGGCAAGTCTCTGAGGAATCCTGCATTTTAGCATATTTCAAGGGGACGTTTGTCTCTCATGGAGCGCAGCGCGGGTGAAAATGGTTATCAGAGAACTAGAACCGAGGAGCGGTGGGACTATACTTGATCCGTAACATGGTGATTGTTTGAAGTATTATGACGAGGAGAAGATGAGCGAGACTCGTAAGGCGTTCGATGCGGAGGTTCTAACCTGGAAAGGCGTGAGTTCGAGACCTCTGATGGGCTGCCTCTGCTATTTCTACAATAGAAAGTTCATCGGCTTCCTCGTGACAAACGGTGTCGTGCTGATGAAGCTCTCGGAAAAAGACCAAATGGATCTGAAGGAGAGGTTTGGAGGAAAACCGTTTGAGATGGCCGGGCAGACGGGTAGGCTATGGGTGACACCGTTGAAGGGACCGAGAGATGTGAGATCGGTGATGCCCTTTGTCCGGAAGAGATACGACGAAGTCTCCTTGACCCTGCGAAAGTCTAGCTACTGAAAGTTATTTTTCACAAAGTCCGGAGGAACCAGTCGTGCGACGCGAGCCAAACCCAAGGGATCCGAATTTCTTGTGAGTAATGTTTCTGTATGGGCGCGATTTTTGGGCTTGTTTGTTGAGGACGGGCTGGCATTCGGCTTCTCTGCCCTTACTCTGATGCCGGTTTAATGCCCAGGGGGATAAATGTGGAAGATCTTGTTCTAGAATTTGCATGCTTGGATTTGGGATTAGGGCTGATAATGAGCGATTTCTCTTATCAAGAAACCTGATTCCTATGTCTTGACGCCCTTTTTCATAGGATAGAGGCTGCCGTAGGCTTGGCCCTTCGGGGCGTCGATCCAGCTGGGTTTTTCCACGGTGTCGAACGTGGTCTCGTCGCGGAGCCTGTGAGGTAGGACATGGTTTGCAACTACGGTCTCCTTCAGCAATGCAAGCCGATCTCGTAGGGAGTCGGTGTATGAGAAGTCGAGTCTCTGGGAATATTCTTTGAACATCTCGACCACTGTCCTATGCACGATCACACGGGAGCTGGCTCCCAGAGTCTTCGTTAACGCTTGGACTACGTCATCGAATCTGTTGGAAATCTCTTCCCTCTTGATCCCGCTGCGGCCGAGCAGGTCGTAGACAGATGCCTGTACTGTTGGCCCGAGCGTTTCTACCAGGACCCTTCCAAAACAGTAACCGAGACTCTCATAGAAAATGTCGACTAGCGAGGACCGCAAAACATCCTCCTTATCCCACGACTTTAGTCTCGGGGAAATTATTACCGCGATTGTAACTCAACATTGCGAGAGGATGAGAGCATCGAATAGCATGCGTTTACGACACCGGCCTTCTCAAATCGTTAGCCGCGAACGCGTCCGCTGATTGTTCCCTTCTGATTTCTGGCGCTTTAGTGCAAGATTGGAAAACACCTGTACACGAAAGTCGAAAGCTAGGTTACAACCAGTTCATCTCTACGCAAATACGCCAACAAGTAAGGACATGACTGCCATGGCATCGCGAGTACGTGAGTCCGGCTGGAACAATTCACTTGACAATTTCGAATCAGTCTCCAAATCTTTGAGTCCAGACCAAAGGTTCGCTGCCGAGAAAGAGTTCTCCGTTGTGCTCGTAAGCACGGTCCGCGAGGCAGTTGGAAACGCATTGGGTCGGAACGTGCTCGAAATTCTCACGTCGAAAGGCTTGCTTGACGACGCGAGCAACTCAAAAGAATTTGACAGGAAATTGGAATTATTGTTCGGTAACGGAGCGGCGGTTCTTGAAAGGATCGTAGTCAAGGATCTCAACCGGAAACTGGGCATACGATACGACTCGGAAGCGAGCTTTGACTATGAGAAATCCCTAGAGACCGCAAGGGAAACCTGTTTCATGGAGAGCAGGCTAAAATGAGCGGATCCGAGATCTTGTCAACACTGCTCGGATCAGAAGTCAGAGGAGACCTTCTAGTCCTGTTTCACAGGAACCCTGGACTCATCGACACCGTCGATGGAGTGGCACGTAGGATTGGCAGAACAACCGTCGCAATCATCTCCGAAGTTAGAGAACTTTTGGTATTGGGGGTTCTAAGGCAGAAGAGAATTGGAGCCTCCGAGGTTGTATTTCTAGACCGTGCAAAAGACCGGGAACTTCTGGAGTCAGTTGCAAATCACTTGAAAACCATTAGGATAGGTGAAGAGCGATGACCGCAGCGCGTCCGAAGGCCGGAGCCTCAGGTTTCGACCAATTCTTCTCCAGCAGGGCGCCTGAGGGTCTACGGGTCAAGACAGGAATTGTCGAGCTTGACGAGATGCTCCGGGGAGGGTTCATGCCAGGTGACGCCGTAATGCTCGCCGGAAGCGCCGGCTCAGGAAAAACAACCCTCGGTCTTCAATATCTTGTCAACGGAGTCAAGCAGGGCGAACCCGGGATCTACGTGACCTTCGAAGAGCTTCCGGACCAGATTTACAGAGATGCGAAGAACTTTGGTTGGGACCTTCGAAAAATGGAGGAGGAGGGGAATTTCCGTGTAATATGCACCTCTCCAAGCCTCATGTTAGAGTCGGGTGACGGTAGCCTGCTGGACGACGTCCTCAAGGAGGTTCAGCCACGACGGCTTGTTATCGACTCACTCAGCCATCTAGAAATGTTCGTGAAGAAGGATGACATGAGAATGGAAGCCTACCGGATCGTGAGCTATCTGAAGACCCGGGGAATCAGCTCAATCCTGCTCTGGGAGTCGCCCCAGATAAGCGGAGGATCCTACAGCGTAACCGATGTGGGGCTAAGCTTCCTGGTCGATTGCATCGTCGCGCTCAAACCGGTAGAGATCGAGTCTGCGATGCGTAAAGCGCTAGTCATATTGAAGATGCGTGGCAGTGACCATGACAAGCGGCTTAGAGAATTCGAGATAACCCCGACAGGTGTCAAGATAGAGTCAGCGTTCACAAACTACGAGGGGATCATCAGCGGGTCGCCAAGAAAGATAGCGTCAGAGAAGTTCATGGACCTGTTCCGGGGCGCGTCGGAGAAGCGAAAGTAGGGCGAAGACCGAAATGGTCGACGTTGTCGTAATCTCGACGCTCTATTTCATCTCCGTTTTCCAGTTGATTCTGCAAGCAGGCGTGGTATTCTACGCATATCGAGTAACAAAGCTGACCGGGTCGTTTCGCGCATGGACACTCATTATTGCTGCTTTCACCCTATTGACCATCAGAAATGTTGTCTCTCTCGTCCTCTCCTTATCTCTTCCAGCTGATCAACTAACTGCATTGATAAATTCGGTGGGAGAGGTCACGTTGATTCTGAGCTCAGCCGTCAACATAGCAGCCGGAGTCGCTCTCTTCCTTGGAATGTTCGGCCTTGTCAAACGATTCGAAAACCAGTCCAAAGGTCCCCAGTAAGACCGTTCCTCCTCCAGATGCGGAGGCGGCTCTCCGTTTCATAGAACTGTTCAAGAAAGCAGTGAAGAGTACAAAGTCCGCTTCATAGGTCCGAAGATTCGGAAAAAAATGTGGTTCTGCCCGGAACCTGTGCAAACCAAGCAGTTTCCAGTGCTTCTTGTTGCTTTCAGCGAATTCCGGTGTCAATTTCCACGTTGACGGGTGTCAATCTTCCACGATCTACCTGAACGGTTATTGGTAGCGCGGAGGCTCCGAAGGGAGGTGACTGGGAGCATCCTGGGAAGCTTGTGTCCTGCAAACAATTGGACAGGGTAAGGGAGTAGATCCCTGGTGATAGTTCCGCTTTGAATAACCCGGACAGCTCGCATCCGGCCCAGATCGACCAGTTGACCGGGATGGATGTTTGTTCGCCGGCTTGAGATGTAACCACCACCGTAGTCGATGTGCCCGTAGAAGGAACAGTGTTAGTACTGTTTTGTGGGACGAAGCAGACTGGTCTGATGGGGCCGATGCTGACGTTTCCAACGATGCCCGTGTTTGGGACCCATTGGGGCTCAGATGATCTATCAGAAAGTGTTCCGCTGCGCACGAAACCGAGTGCGTTATCCCCCAACGTAGGAATCGCAAACGCCCACACGATGGTCATGAGAGTCGCAAGGAAGATGGCTACTAGTATTCCTTTGAGAGCTGACATCAAGACCCCCTGATTGATTATGGGATGACCCCTAACAATTTAGGCATTGCTCTTGCTGAGATCACCTCTCGATCCTCACAGCTTTTGAGCGTCTCATGGGATTCCACGAAGGGTGGAATGCGCGGAAATTCACCACCTCCTCAAACATCTGGACGCACTTGAGCACTCTCGCGTCGTGAGGTGCTTTGTGCAAGACCCCCCTCCCCTCACGGAATTATCCAGTGTCTGGCAATAATAATGGGCGAGACAGGCTCATCAGGGCACAATCCAGGTTTGGATGGGGAGGCGAATCTAGGGTTTTGGCGGGGTCATCCCCGAACGATTAGAAGGAAATCTAGAGAGCCCCTCCCTTTTCAAGATCAGGGCTTATAATGGGCTTTTTTTTTCGACTCGATTATGAATGGACAGGAAGAGATGGTTGCGGAGCGGTCTAGATTCTTTCCAAGAACCCTCTCTCTGTTGATCACGGTCGGGAAGCATCAGAATTTTAGTTTTTCCTGGTAGGCCGCGAGATCCAGGAATCCGTGTCCAGACATGTTGAAGGCTATCACTTCGGTCCGATTCTTGCGCTTGCATTCGATTGCTTCGTCTATTGCAGCTCGGATCGCGTAAGCGGATTCTGGTGCAGGGAGGAATCCCTCGACTTGGACGAAGGTCTTGGCTGCTTCGAAGACTCCTTGCTCGTCCTGAGGATAAGCCGTTGACTCTATATGTCCGAGATGCTTGAGGTAGCTGATGAATGGTGCAGCAGCATGGTATCTTAGTCCATCTGCTTTGATGGGAACCATGTCGGACTGATGACCAAGAGTATACATCTTTAACAGAGGAGTCTTCTCTGCGTGATCGCCGTAATCATACCTGTATTCTCCTCTGGATAGGTTGGGGGCCGACTCTGATTGCGCTGCGAGAAATCTGCACTCTCTCTTTCCCCGCACGACTTCCCCCGCGAAGGGAAGTATGAATCCTCCGAAGTTGCTTCCTCCTCCTAAGCAGCCGATCATCACATCAGGCTTCTCGTCGATCTGGTCGAACTGTTTCATAGTCTCCAATCCTATGATGGACTGATGGATCAGAACGTGGTTTAGGACGCTGCCGAGACAGTAGGCGTAGCCCGGGTTCTTCTCCGCGTATTCCAGTCCCTCGGAAACTGCGATTCCCAAGCTGCCAACGTGATTAGGATTCTTTGCTAGTAAGTCTCGCCCAACGGATGTTTCGTTGCTCGGAGACGCGAAGATCTTTCCGCCGTACATTTGCATCAGCGCCCTGCGATCCGGCTTCCAGTCGTAAACCGATCGTACCCAGAATATGACACTCTTCAATCCTTGGAGGCTTGCGGCATAGGCGAGCGCGGTCCCCCATTGGCCGGCTCCTGTCTCTGTCGAGACCCCGGCACATCCTTCCTCCGCCGCATAGTATGCTTGCGCGAGCGCCGTGTTGACCTTGTGAGATCCTGTAGGCGAAAGATCCTCTCGTTTGTAATAGATCCTTGCGGGGGTCCCGAGGAAACGTTCGAGGCGTCGCGCACGGTATAGAGGGCGTGGCCTGCCTGCTTGACGATAGAGATCTTGAACGGGACCCGGGATGGATATCCATCTCTCAGTTGAGATTTCTTGCTGGAGGCAGTGCTTCAAAAGAACTTTCGAGAGATACTCGAGCCTCGACGGACCATCTTCCGGGTCTATTGGTTTGGGAAATTCGCCGGGGAGATCAGCGATGACATTGTACCATGAACCGGGAAGGTCATCAGGGTCAAGGATGATCTGGTCTCGCGCTTTGACAAGTGCTTCCTGCAAGAGAAGACAACCGGACACCTGCTATGGTGTGGTCGAATTAAGGCTTCTCGGTGTTTGTAGCCGCCTGGAGCTGAGAATGGACAACATCGTCTATCCGGGTATCAGGCTGATCAGTAGCCCGTGTCCGGGCGGACAGTATACTCTTACTTACTCGTTTGATGCCTTATCAGCGCTAGCTCTTTTTCGACCGCGACGATTCTCTTCGGACAGTTAGGACAGAATGAGGGTAGCATCGCGTAGATGTTGGCGTTCATTTGCAGAAGTGGTTGTATCATCTGGCTCATAGCTGCGGCTCCCGGGTCAGTTGGGAAGACTTTTGATCGTTGTTCCATGTCTCTCATCTTCTCCCCTACAACTGTGAGGACTGGGCATTCGCCGAGGCCGTAGACGCATGAATTGTCAGGCTTGGGCTCCAAAACTGATCATGATAATATCGAAATAGCTTGATTAATACTTGTCCCTACGTGAGCTGTTGGAGAGATCAATTTGAGAGCTTCTGGAAGAGCTGTGATAATTGACGCCAGTTCTTCAGGAGCTTCTGGCGATAAATTCCTAGGCGCGCTAATCGATCTAGGCGGTAATCCGAAGAGTCTGGAAAGAGTTGCCCGGGTTGTGGAAGCCAATCTTTCTGGTGCAAGCCACGTCCAGGTCAAGACGACCAAAGTAGAGAGGGGCGAGATAGGCGCACAGCTGGTCGAAGTGAGGTCTGAAGAAAAAGTTTCGAAGAGAAAGGCCACTGATCTTCAGTCATCTGCTGAGAAGTGCGCGAAAGAGTTGGGTCTCTCCGAGTGGGGGACTGCCTTTGTCAAATCTGTCTTGGACACGCTATCTTCGGCGGAATCGCGGGTTCATGGCCACTCCACGAAGGAAGTTGAACTCCGTGAGCTCGGGTCAGCAGATACCCTCGTGGACATACTCGGCGTGGCATACCTCGCGGATGAACTTGAACTATCCGGAGTGAGATGGTGGTGCGGTCCAATCGGGGTCGGAATGGGGGTAACGGAATTCTCCGGGCGAAAATATCCCAACCCTGCACCAGCCGTTGCCGAAATCCTGCGATCACAAAAGTTTCCCATGAAAACCAGCAATATCCAGTTCGAACTGACAACTCCTACAGGAGCTGCAGTAGCGGTAAGTCTAGCAACGGATAGTTCAGGGGAAATTCCGGTTGTCAAGCCTCACAAGATCGGGTATGGCGCGGGAGCGAAGGATCTCGACCAAGTGGCCAATCTTCTCCGTCTGACGGTCGGAGAAATTCCGGGGAATGGTCATGCTCACGATGAAGTCGTTGTCTTGGAGACCAACTTGGACGATGTTTCAGGCGAAGTGATTGGGCGGGCGGTTGAGAGGCTGATGGAAGCAGGAGCGAGAGACGTGTCAATTACTCCGGTTTTCATGAAGAAAAACAGGCCGGGACAGTTAATCTCGATCATTGCTGACAAGGCAAAGAGCGAGCATTTGGCTGAATTGCTAATGGAAGAAACCGGGACACTCGGGGTACGAGAGATCCCAGTTTCGAGACATATCAGCAGGAGGGCCAGTGACACTATGGCGCTTGAGGTGAAAGGCAAGAGGTTTCAGGTCAGAGTAAAGAGGGCACTTACGGCGACCAGTCATTCCCAGAGCGGCAAGGTGGAGTACGAAGACCTACGAAGAATATCGAACGAAACTGGACTGAGCATAAGAGAGCTTCAACAAATCGCTAAGAACCGTGCTCATAGGCGCGACACCTGAAAATATGTGATTGGAAGATTGCAAATTCGCAAGACCAGATTCGATACTAAACGGATAACTCTGACGGCATCATTAGCCGCGCTATACATTATTCCGCGGACCATTCCGCTTGATAGGCTCATAGGGATATCTGGCGCCATCACATTCAGCGGGATCATAACACCCGTCTTGGGTGTCTTCCTTGCCCCATCTTACGGAATACTTGCGGTTTTCTTGGGAACGATGATTGCTGCCTTCATTCCCGGATCGGCTGGGACCCTGAAATTCGGCGGGCTCGATTTTCTCGGTGGAGCATTGAACGTGGCACTGATCAGTCTTCTCATCCGCGGTCGAAGGACAGAGGCGACCCTCATGTACGTGGCTACGTTGGGGCTCTTCGTCATCAATCCCAACACCGAGATCTTTGTCGGGTCGAATCTTCCAAACTTGTCTCCGCCGTTCCAGTGGCTTCGTCTTCCCAGTCCGCCTGTACCATATCTCTGGCTTCACCTGGTAGCGCTCGCGGTTCTAGTATCTCCGCTGACCCGAAACCTGCGAGATAGTTTCGTCTTTGGAGCACGTAGAGACTTGGCCAAGGCCGTGCTTGTGGTTGCATTCATTGGAACAATGATCGAACATGTCACTGGAGGCATTCTCTTTGCGAGCGTTGTCGGAGCAGGCGCGCGTAGTTTTTGGCCTGCTATATTCCTAGTTTACCCATTCGAAAGAACGATCATCGTATTCGGAGCAGTGCTACTTTGCTCGCCGCTGTTACTCGCGAGTCGAGATCTCATCGCGAGATATCGTTTGCAGGAAACATAGAGACTAGCACAGGCAAGCTATCAGGACGCTAGGATTTCAGCTTCGGCTGTCGCTTAGCTCTTTTTCTGCCTCTCGCAAAAGTTACTAGAGAGGTTTTGTGATCGATCGCCTTCTGTGACTTTATTGCTTCCTGCTTGACAAGCTCGGAGAATTTGTCTGCGCCGGTTGCGATCGATGCGAGCGCCAGACTCGTGGTTTTGGCCGCGACGGTTCCGAAGGCAGCCGCCAGTTTTAGCCCCGAAGCAAAAGCCGCGAGAGCGAGTTCCTCTGCTGCCTTGATAGACTCCTTGGATGGGGAGATCTCGCGGTTGCCCTGAGAATTGTTACTTGATCTATTGCGCATTCTTGGCGCGACCTTGCGAGATTTTCTCCTGGCCAATAGAAGGTCGCAAGGCTCGTTGATTTTCATTCTTATTTAAGATGCCGGGACGCATTTCACGATTCATGAGACGCGCAAGGCCTCCGCGACCGCGGGCTGGGCCAACAGGCAAGAAAGCGTAGGGTGCCAACTATGGCGTCGCCAGAGCGGCTAGGACGCGGCCTTGGTCTGCGCTCGAACACAATCGCTATGTGCTCTCGATCTGACAATCTAAGCTTCACGCGAGGGTCTGCGGGACGAAGGAAGCAATGAGACGGAAACACATAGCCATACTTGTGATTGGTGTAATCGTTATCGTTGGGGTTGTATGGTATCAGAGTCTTCCACGGCAACAAAATGGCTGGACCACATACTCGGTCGAATACGTTCTGACCAAGAACGGCAACCATACTCAGATTCAAGCATCGTACAATAATGGAGCTGTGAATACCGAACAGGTATACTGGCTGAATTTCGACAACAGGACCGCGGTCTACAACTACTTCAGATGCACTCCTTCGATGACAGGCTGCACTGCTGACGGCTGCCCTTTCACAGTCCTCAACGATAGTGTCTCGGAATACCGAGTCAAGATCGTTTGCAAGCCAGGCGTATGACCTCTTCTATACGTTGTCAAGAAGGTAGTCGAGAACGTGGGAGGTTTGGCGCGATAGCTGTGGATGGGCAGAGGAGGATGAGTACATTCGAGCCTTGTCGTGGGTAACAGATCAGAAATTAGTGCTCCAATCGCAGCTTGTGGGGTTGAAACATGGCGTCGGATACTAAGAATAGAGAGTCGTGGGATGAACAAGAGTCTTCGGCAAGAAGCATTAGCCAGTCGATCCCGCTAAAACTATCGAGAGTCTTCCGATTCAACGATCCGCAAACAGGCGCTCCCCAGATCTCAGACTTCCCGGATACTAATCCTACAGGGGATACTCCTCTGGAGATTCGGATGAAACACTTTACGGAGATCGAGAACTTCACCTTTCTCGCCCATGTTCTCGGACATGAGCTTGGCGGAACGACTCCTAGACCGATTCGAACCGTAACTGATCTACAGGTTCCTGATGAAGAGTTTCAGAACTTCGTCAACACTGCGAAAACCGCTAGCGTAACAGATGAGGAGCTCGCGGACTCAACCTTGGACGTCGGAATAAACTGGGAGCACTTCGTTGCATCGAACGACAATCTCCTTCTCCCTGATCACCCGCTGAAGATCAGCGATGTTCTAATGCAGGAGAAGATTGACTCCCTCGATGTCATTACGGAAGCTTTTGTCAGGGAGATCAATCTCCGCGGCATCGAGAAGCAGACCGGAACTAAGCCAAGAAAGTAGCCACGAGTAAAACCATGTTTCTTGGAGCGCAGACGGGACCCCTAGGGGGTCTCGAATTCTATTCTTCGGCCAGATAGTCGTCTCGTTTTTCCAAAGCTTAATTAAGTGCTGGCTTAATTACACGCATGCTGAAACAGTATGAATGAGATACAAGTTACGGCGGAACCTGGCAAACAAGAATTTTTCATTACAAGGGAGCTAAATGCGCCCCGAGAGCTTGTTTTCAAAGCATTCACGGACCCAAACCTGTACGTTCAATGGCTTGGACCACGAGGAATTACCATGACTCTTGTGAAGTTTGAACCGAAAACCGGAGGCATGTGGCGTTACATTTCCAAAGACAAGGATGGCAATGAATTTGGATTTCATGGCGTAAACCATGAGGTTCAGGCTCCGGAGAGAATTATCGACACTTTCGAATATGAAGGGCTGCCGGAGAAGGGACATGTCGCTCTGCAAACGGCAAGATTCATGGAGCTACCGGGCGGGAGAACGAAAGTAATGATCCAAGTGGTTTTCCAGTCGGTCACGGACCGAGACGGAATGTTCCAGAGCGGCGCCGAAGAAGGATTCACTCAATCCTATGAGCGTCTAGAGGAACTCTTGGAAAAGATAAAGAGACAAAAGGAAATCGTTGCCCGATAAAACCGCAAGAACACAAAGAGAAAACGCAGCAGAACAACAATTATTCCACGCGCTAGCCGAGCCCACGAGACGCGGCATCATAGAACTCTTGGCCAACAAAGGACAGTTATCCGCCACAGACATATCCGACAATTTCGAAGTTAGCCCACCAGCGATCTCGCAACATCTCAAAATATTGCGCGAAGCAAATTTTGTAAGCCTAGAAAAACGCGCCCAACAACACATCTATCGGATTAATCCTGAGGCGATGTCAGGAATTGAGCAATGGATCCAGAAAATGACCAAGAGCTGGAATGATCGCTTCAATATCCTGGACGAAATACTAGAGAAAGAGAAAAAGAAAGGCTCCAGATAGCCTTAGCCTCAAACGCCGAAGACGATCCGGTACCGCAGGTTCAAGTTCAAAAGGCCCGTGGGGGTGGCATTCTTTTGCCCATCGAGCGCCTCTCGCTCGTACAAGGCCAGTTCACTCATGTCGCCGTGACGCGGCAAACGGTATAGATCGGGGTTTCGAGTGGATTCTCGCGTGGTCTTGCTTGCATACGTGAAGATGGCGTAAAATTAAGTAGTCTAGCCTCGAGTGGAGATCAACAAACACGGGGATTGATGGGAAAGAATTGGCTATACCGAAACCTGCATCACCTGTTGAATCAGAAATCTTCGAGCTGTTCAAGGAGTATGATCCTTCTGGAGCCTACATATCCGGGCTCAACGAGTATGCTGGCAAGATCTTCGTTCCTTCAAAACGGAATCTCGAGAAGTTTTCACGACGCGTTGACGAGTTGAGGCTGAAGGCGGAGAACAAGTCGCAGCTGAAGGTCTTGGACTCGATCGCCGCCTGGAACGGGCTCGGCGAGCCTCACATGGTTGTCGAGACAGTTCTGAACGCGTACTTCGGCTACATGATCAAAGAAGGCATCAACGACAACCACATGAAGTCGCTGACCAGGAACGGGATCAAAGCCATCGAGACAGCTACAGCTGAGACGGCAGGTAGAGACTGGCCGACAGGGCTGCGGTTGCTCGCGCTGATACGTTGCGATGGTCTGCAGGAGATCCTTCGGACGGTCAAGAAGGAGACCCAGGATAAGCAGCTGAAGGAAGGTCTAGATGATCTATCGCAGGTTACGAGGAAGTATGCGTCGATATTCCGTGTTAAGGGTTTCAAGAACCAGGGTTTTGACGAGGTCTACAAGATCATCAAGAAGCAAGGCGCGGATCTAGGACGGAAAGAGATCTACGGGCAGGCGTTGCAGCGTCTCTGGGACTATTCCGAGACGCCTGACGAGCTGGAGGCGAAGGGTCTCAAGTATCTCGATCGAGAGTTGCCGAAGTTCCAGCGGATGACGGCGAAGCTTGCGAAGAAATATGGTGTTGCCGCGAATGCGGAGAAACTGTCTCAAGCGATCAAGGCGAAACGAGCTGTCAAGGTCAACGAGGTAATATCGTATCTCACACAGCTTCGCAAGATTGTTGTGAAAGTTGCGAACAAGAGTATCGTCAAGGTGAACCCGAAATATGCTGCGAAGGTGATCGAGACACCACCGTATCTGACGGCAATATTTCCGAGCGGTGGCGCGTTCTTCTACGATACTCTAACCGACAAACCCCAGCAGTTATTCATCTGTACCACGGACCCACGTCGTGATCCGAGCACGGCGCCAGGAGAACTTCTGAATCTGCTTGTCCACGAGGAGTATGGGCACTGTGTTCATGCTTCGAACTCGGCGCTTGGGTATGGGGCGAAGCCGACGTTGGTGGATATGCTCTGGTCTCCGCTTGGAGGCGCGGTTACGGAGGGTATCTCGTTCCAGCGGGAGATCGAGTTCCAGGATGTCTTGGAGAAGATGAAGACGGGGAAGGGCTTGAGCTCGGAAGAGAAGGCCTTCGTGAAGTTCTATGAGAAGCATGGTGGATTTGACAATATTGTGGAGGAGTACGAGTTCTATACGTGGATGTGGCGTATTGTACGGTTCTTGCGGATTATCGGTGATGCCCGGATTAACTCTGGGAAGCAGGGTCTTGTCGAGTTTATCGAGTGGGCGAGTAAGAGGACGGGCTTGTCAAAGAGCATGGTCTACCACCAGCTCTTCCCAGCACACCAAGGAAACGGGCCGGGCTACGCGTCCACATACGCCATAGTAGGCGAGAGTATCAGGGAGATACAGAATAGAGCGGTAAGAAACGGGAAAAAATTACTTGATTTCAACACGTACGCCTGCAGCATGGGCTTTCCAGCACGAACGATCTTTGAAGATCGTTTGCGCGCCTTCGCCACAAAATAGAACCGCTAGATCCGGACACTTCGCGGATTTTCGCAGCTTAGGCTAGGAATATAGCTAGCCGTACATGCAAGTGCCAATCCAGTAGCTCCCATCGGTTTGGTAATCGTCATAGCTCCGATGAGCATGTTTCTTCCCGTATTCGCTTACGCAATCTTCCGGCGAACAGCGATGACTGGACGGCAACGTCTTGAAAGGCAGATCCCCGCTAGTTGCGTTATCTGTGGAGAAACGCTTCCGAAGGCCACTCTACTAGAGACGGGGAAAGTCCAGGGTCCCCACTGCGAGACTGTCCATCCTGATTTTTGGAGGTGGGCAAGCATACCGAGGAAGAGAATGATGCTTGCAGTGCTCTTTACGGTCCTTATCATATGGGTGGTCGCAGTCTATGAGCTCATCATCAGCAACTATCTTCTATTCATCGCCGGAGGTGCGCTTTCCGCATCTCTTGCCCTGGCATGGAATTTGTTCGAGAAGAGAAAACTGAAGAGCTTCAGAAGTCATTGGCGGATGACGTTGAAATCCTAAATATCGGCCCGTGCCGCTGCACCTCCGCACACTCTTGTCGTCACAGAAAACAGAAGACGTCAAAATAACGGTCCGGCCCTCTAACACTCTCTATGCGGCTTCAGGTAGGATTCAGGATGGGACGTTTCGTGGTCGGTGGCATTTTTCCTTCGACGCGTACAATAGTCCCCTGCACAATGGTTTCGGAAATCTTCGGGTCTTAAATGACGATACGCTGAGTCCCGGAGCCATCTGGCCTTTGCATCCTCATACTCAGAATGAGGTTGTCACATATGTTGTCGAGGGAGAGTTTCGTCATGAGGATGAGCGTGGTAAGGGCGGCGTTCTCCACAAGGGAGGAGTACAACACACTACCGTGGGCCGTGGAATGTACCATTCAGAGATCAATAACCGGAAAGATATTCCCATGCGGTTCATCCAGATATGGTACATACCCGAACAGCTCAACATGACACCGTCAGTCGAACAACAAGAGGTAGATCGATCAGAGAGAACCAACCAGTGGCTCCCGTTGGTGGCTTACAAGGATCCGGAGACTCTACCGCTCAGAGCCGACGGTGCAGTCCTCGCCTCATTCCTCCAACCCGGATACGAGATCGATTATGAATTGAGAGAAGGTCACGGTCTGTATCTTTACGTCCTCGAAGGCGGACCCGTCCGAGTCGGCGACAAGCTTTTGCCCGAATTCAACGCGGCAGAAACAAGAGGACAAGGAATCGTCACGACCACAACAGAGAAAGAAGCCGAGCTCTTGCTACTCGAAGTCAACCTGAGA
>MNGN01000030.1 GCA_001918745.1 Crenarchaeota archaeon 13_1_40CM_3_52_17
AACGGGCACCGGCCTCACAGCCACTCATACATTTACTACAACCCAGTCGTTCGCAGTGACTGAGACTGCCACAGACACTTCAACGCCGACTCAGACGGCGACTAGCGCCCAAACCATCCCTGTTTTCGCTTCACTACCCCTCTCGACGAGCTTCACTTTCCTTCCATCAAGCCCGACCGTCAATTCTCCAGTATTCTTCACTGCAGTGACAACAGGGGGAACACTTCCCTATACAACAAGCTGGAGCTTTGGCGACGGCGCAGCAGCTACAGGCTTGACCGCAGCCCACACCTACACAACGGCCCAATCATTCACAGTCACTGAGACCGCGACCGATTCGTCCTCACCGCAGAAGACCGCAACGGCTACACATTCAGTGGTCGTTTCCTCATCGCTGACTGGAAACTTCGACAACACATGGTTCATCAACAACTGCCCCGGGGGAACAGAAACCATCTCCAATGGTGTACTGCAGACCCGCCAGTCGACGCCCGGAGGCGGATCGAACAGCTACGGATATTGCACTGGCCAGAGAGGTAGCTTTCCATGGGGCTCGACTGTTGGCACAGCGTTGCCATCGGGAATAACGAGTGTTACGGTGTCGTTCAACTTTCTGAGCAGAAGCCTTCTCTCCGGCTCTAGATACCACCTCTACGTTGCACTTTACTACCAAATTCCCTCATCAACCTCCGGTGGCACAACCTACTCTTGGTTGGATACACAATCCCGTGTTGAGAATGTCGGTGGGACGGATAGTCCGATTGGCAGTACCGCAACGTATGACCCTGGAGACTCTTTTGGCTGGGACATTGTCACATTACAGGTTAATCCAGGACAGACAGGAGTCATCACGGCGGATGCAACGCAACTTTGTCAAGGAGACTTGGCCGCGTGGGGACTACCAGCGAACACTCAATGCACACTCAAAGGAATCGAGATCGGAACGGAAGGCTACCTCGTCAACTCGGTTAATGTTGACTGGTACAACGTAGGCCTCAATATCGGCTCAATACCGCTCTCGACAAGCTTCACAGTCTCGCCCGGTACACCACTCGTGAACAAACCCGTCACTTTCACCTCCACGACTACGGGAGGGACCTCACCCTATACGATAACTTGGAGCTTTGGAGATGGTTCAACCGGAACAGGAGCTACAGTCACCCACACCTACTCAACGGCTCAATCTTTCACAGTAACCGAGACAGGATCCGACTCATCATCGCCATCACAAACTGCAACCAGCTCCAAATCAGTGACCGTATCGCCGCCTCCCCCTCTATCGACAACCTTCACCTTCCTCCCCTCAGCACCGCTGGTTAACACTCCGGAAGTGTTTACTGCAACAACAACCGGTGGAGCGTCACCATACACTATCGCTTGGAACTTTGGCGACGGCTCAACCGGGACAGGAACTTCGATTACCCACACCTATTCGACAGCTCAAACTTTCACGGTAACCGAGACTGCCACTGACGCTTCATCCCCATCACAGACCACCACCAGCTCGAGGACAGTAACGACCTCAACGCCACCACCGCCGTCGACCAGCTTCACGTCTAGTCCAAATAATCCGAGAGTAAACTCGGTCGTGACATTCACAAGCACGACTACGGGAGGAACCTCTCCGTACTCGATAACATGGACCTTCGGCGACGGAGGATCGGCAACAGGAGCGATTGTCACGCATACTTTCACCAGTGCTCAGACCTTCACGGTTACTGAGACGGCAACCGACTCGTCTTCACCCTCCCAAACGGCTACCGGCTCCAAGATGGTGACCGTATCACCCCCTCCACCATTATCGACCGGCTTTACCTTCCTCCCGGCAACACCCCTCGTCAACACGCCAGTCACCTTCACCGCGGTAACAACAAGCGGAACGTCACCATACACCATCTCCTGGAATTTCGGCGACGGATCAACTAGCATTGGACCAACCGTAACCCACACGTTCACAACAGCCCAATCATTCACAGTAACCGAAACAGCAACAGACTCATCATCGCCGACACAGACAGCTACAAGTTCGCACCCTCTAACCGTCTACACAATCCCGCCTCTCTCCGCAGCCATCAGAGCTTCCCCCTCCTCTTCCCAGGTTGGCCAAACAGTCAGTTTCACGGCATCGGCGACAGGCGGAACAAGCCCCTATAGCTATGCGATCTCGTTCGGCGATGGTGCCATCGGAACAGGCAGATCACCAACCCACACATATTCAGCAGCAGGGTCCTACACAGTTACGCTGACAGCTACGGACTCAGCCTCACCCCAAGGAAACAGTTTGGCGAGCATAGTAGTCTACGTACAAGCGCTGTTGCCCCCCGCACTAGCCCTACCTAGCAACAAGACTGCAACCTCAGAATCATGGATCAACTTCACGGTCACTGCAACAAGCTCTGACCCAACCAGAATCGTAACACTGTCAACCTCCCAACTACCTCTGGGCGCAACATTCGACTCATCCAGCGGGGTCTTCTCATGGAAGCCCAGCGCCAGCCAGACAGGATACTACACGATCACTTTCATCGCCACTGATGACAGTACCCCTCCAATGTCCGGCACTAGCCCTATGGGCATCCAAGTGAATCAAGCAGCCCCAGGAGGCAGCGGAGGAGGCGGGTCAGGAGGAGGCTCAAACGGCGGCTGCACCTCATGCTTGACGTTGCCAGCAATCTCCAATAGTATGTGGCTACTCATGATCGGCGGCCTCCTTGGTCTCGTAACGTCCCTTGCTCTCTTGACGATTAAAGCGCGAGCGAGCTTGGAACATACGAAGAGAAGACTGACCCGGATGAGACGTGACGACTAGCAACTAGGCGAGCCAAACTGAAGGCTCAGTACTGATCCTTTCCCTCCTTCAGGAGGAAAAAAAGTTCTCATAGAAACTGATAATGATCCCGATTCTTATCGGATCATAGCACCCTTATGGCTACTTTGCAACCTTTGCAATACTGGTAGATGGCGAGGAGATCGCCAGGAACATGTTTGATAGCATCGGTCTGGACCAAGATGTTGTCTAGAGGGTTTCCGCATCCAAGGTGGAGAACCCCTCCCACTGTAAGAACGTCAACCCCCTCACCAACCTTTTCCAGCTGATTCAGCAACTCTTCAATTGTAGGGACCGGAAATTCCTGGAAAAGCTTGTGGACAGTTGCTTGTCGGACAGGTTTCGCGCTCTGTAGATCGTTTGCACTGGAGCGAGTTGCAACCTGCCGCAACGAGTGGTTCCCAAGAATATCAGTTTCCGTCGGGGCTTAAAGATGAAGTAACCAGCCGTCGATAAGTCCGAGATACCCGGTCGATCTTCAGTTCGGAGATCGATAACGGTTGCTAGGAGGGGCCTGTCTGGAACAAGTACTGACTAGCGTAGGCGTTCAGCCCATGATAGGAGAATTGCTGTGTCTGGCTTCCGAGCAACAGTTCCGAACTGCACTGACCAAATACGGCCGAGTTCGGATTGGACGGTGCGTACTCGCCGATACAAATCCAACCTGATGAGACGGGGACATTTTGCTCAGAGTATGTAACTTGTTTCATTGAAGGCTCAAACGAACCAGCGTGGTACCACTCGGTCATCAAACTCGTAGGAGTGCGTGTCCCACGAGAACTAGAGGAGCCCTTGAAAATCGTCCCGCCGGCCGCGGTATAGGGGTGAGAGGAAGAAGCGCCAGAGTTGTAATCGAAAGTGCTCATGATGACGCTACCACTCGAAAATGATAGGCTCAGCCGTACGGTGTCGCCTTGATTGACGTTGTCCGGGACTCTCGAGAGGACAGGGTTGTTTGTCGTCCCGTTTGGGTAGAAAACCTCCCAGATAAAATGGAACCCCGAGTCATAACTTGTCCCCGAAGCTAACGGCCAGTTGTAGGCCAGCCCGACTTGATACCAGTAGCCAGTATCGGAGAGTCCGTTCAGAAGATAAGCGGGACCGAACCCGGAAGAGTCTGTCTGAGGAACTGCGGTGACGTTGAAGCTCAACGAGTAAAAGTCTTGCGTGAAGACTAGGGACATTTGTTGGTCGTAGGTCGCCTTCCCTGTTGTGGTTGGGAATGTGGAATTTGTGCAAAGAGCGGGATTTAGACAGGTCAAGTTCCGCAGAACATTTCGTGCGTCCTCGTAGAGTCTAGTTGCCGCGGAGACAAGCACCCCTGAAGCAAATAAGCCTCCGAGAACTATGAGGGCAATCAGGCCCACTGCGACTCCCACGTGTCGAGCTGGAGGGGGGCTTTGCCGTCCTGAGCCAGTCCAGTCAAGCCTGGTTCCGCAAAACGGGCAGAAGCTACTAGAGGTTTGTAGTTCGCTATGGCAAACAGGACACTTCAAATCTGATCACACAATACAGAAGTGAGCCTTTAGGCCTTCTGCTCCCCACCCATTGAACAGAGTTCCAGAGCCATTGATGGAACCTTTTTTGACCCCCGATACAGGTTCGACCGAACGAGCCAAGATGAAGATAGACAATCTGAAGTCTAGTTTGGCAAAAGAGACCGAGATCGAACTCGTAGTCACAGGAAGAAAAAGCAGAAAGCTAATTCCCCGTCCGGTCTGGTTCGTGCTTAAGGGGACCGAGTTGCTGCTACTACCCGTAACTGGCACGAATTCTCAATGGTACAAGAACATCCTCCAAGATCCCCGGGTGAAAATCAAATCCAAAGGACAAAGTATTACAGGAAAGCTCCACCCGATAGCTGGGAAGAAAGAGGTTGGCGAGGTTATCCGATTGTTCGAGGAGAAATACGGTCCTCGAGACATTAAGAGATATTATCCAAACCCGAACGTCGCCGCTAGCCTACCGCTCGATTAGCTTGGCTGCAAGGATCAGGCCCCGAACCGTAGCCCGAGCATCGGCCCGAAAACGAATACCAGCAACATGAATAGCAAGGGAAAAACCCCGAACACTAAGAAAAGTATCACTTTGCCTGACGCGCCTCTGTCCTGGTCACGCTGAGACATCGTCGGTAAGACCGTTTCAGAAGATCACTAAAAACGATTGGCCTACAAGAATTGCGCAGGAAGAGTGTTGGAGGTTGACCTTGGCATTCTACGCTCATTTCTGTGAGGGGCGAAAGGATTTGAAAGGAGCCGGGAGGCGGAGTCGGAGACTGGCTTGAGCCTTAACGATACAATATTCAACTTTGCCCTCAACTTGCTCTATCAATGGAACTATCCCGGGGTCTTCCTATTGATGACCCTTGAAGGCGCAACTCTCCCAGTTCCCAGCGAGATCGTTCTTCCACTGACCGGGTTCCTGGTGTATCAGGGCAGACTTGAGTTCTGGACCGCAGTCGTAGCGGCAACCCTTGGAAGCCTTGTTGGAACAATCGTAGACTTCGGGATTGGATACTACCTAGGAAGGCCTGCAGTTCTTAGATATGGAAGGAGAATCAGGTTGAGCGAAAAACATCTGATGATCACCGAGAAATGGTTTGCAAATCACGGCAGTACAGCCGTGCTTCTAGCAAGGTTTGTCCCCCTGCTACGCACAGTTATCGCGTTCCCTGCAGGTACGGCCAAGATGAAAATTAGCAAGTTCTTAGCTTACTCAACCGTCGGTATCGTAATCTGGGATGTCATACTGATCTACCTTGGGGTGCTCGCTGGCCAGAATGCCACATCAATCGTCAACACTCTGGATGCAACACTCCCGTTCATCGGATATGCAGCTCTCGGAGGTATCATCGCTGTATTGTTAATACTCTCAAGAAGGCGTGCAGAGAAAGCGGAAAGTCCGGGATCGAGCAGTCTCTCTGCATGAACCTCCACCCTACCCAATAGCTTAGGATCACATCCCTGGGATTGTACGGGAATAGAGCCCAAAACGGGAAGTCGACCAGAGTAACAGACAACCTCAGGGCGAAACCACGCGAGAACAGTGTCTAGAAGCAGTCCCCCCAAGGCCCAAGTTACAGGACCCGTATAGTGGCGATTCGACAAAGTGTAGGTCAAGGGTTGAGCTCGGAGGAATGTACCACGACTCTAGCCATGAAGCGGGTCCCTCTCAAAGCAGGACTACTGCTTCTAATCTTCGCTCTTGGTTCCTTCACGGTCAGCGGATCTGTTCTCCCGTTCACCATTAGCGAAGCCCGTAGGCAAACAGGCACCTTTCTATTAACAACAAGCCCTTCCGGGGTGACATTGCCCCAAGGCGCCAACGCCACCTCAACTGTTTCCATTATCAGCGTCCAAGGTTACGCAGGAACCGTGTATCTTGCCGCACAATTCACCAGGGGAAGCCTATCAGTCTCCTTCAATCCAGGCGGAATTAACGTACCGGCTGGTGGAACCGTCAGGTCAATAATGACGTTAACAGCCGCCAACAACGCCTCGATCGGGACGTACAGCATCATTGTGACAGGTACCTCGACGGCCGGAAGAAGAATCGTTTCCAGCTCAGCCATGTTTACAGTGACGGTGAATTCTCTTGCAGATTTCGTCCTTTACGCTAACCCTTACTCGATCATCGTAGTAGCAGGAATGACCAATTCCACAACCGTCATACTTGATAGCACAAACGGCTTCGCCGGATCCGTCGCGGTCTCTGCGACCGTACCGTTCGGATTTCTAGGCGTGATGGGAGGTCGAAACCCGGTAACACTTAGTCCTGGGGCAACGACGTATACGAGCTTACAAGTATCAGCTACCAGTTCGACTCTCTTGGGAAAATACAATATCACAATTACCGGAGCCAGCGGAACCGTCAGTCATACTTGCATCCTGACGGTCAACGTTGTAGATCCAGTTCCCGAATCATTGACCCTGACAGGATCATCGCTGCTTTCCCCTACCGGCATGACATTGTCTCTCCGGAACAGCGGTAATACCCCGATAACCCTTGAGTCGTACACGGTAACTGACATCTCAGGAGGCCAATGGATCCTTGCCAACTGGACCGGTCCAACCATACTACCAGGCACCACGAGTGCCACAGCGATCTTCATCGGGGCCAGTTGCGAGACCTGCACATACAACGGAATATTCGGACTCTTCCAACAATTCGTTCCAGGCCATACCTACACGATCACAGTCACCACGAAACTTCACAACCAGTTCACATTCAACGTTACCGCCTAATGGACCGAGCCACCGAACTGGAAACTATCGGAATCTAACTCCTCGTCATTTGATCACGCAACGACTCGACAGGTTCCGCGGAAACCGAACTAGAAAGTGCGCATCCTCAGAGGATACAGCTGAATGGCTGCTAGTTGGTCCCGCTAGTTCTTGCCACTCTGGTTAGCGAGGCCGGGGAATGCTGATGCAAATACAACAGTTGCGACCGCGCACCCGTTAGAAGCAACTTTCGAATGAAGTCGGCCTTCGAGATAACCCCCTCCCGGTTACGATGCTCCTCGAACAGCGCATCAACCACTGCCCAATCGCTCTCATCCAGCTTGATTTGTTTAGAGAAAGGGGCCCAGTCCTTGCTCGCCTTCGTATCCGACATTGTGATGAGGTAGCTGGAGAGAATGTCTTCTTTAGCCTATAGTTACCAAACACTTCTTGGTAAGATATCGATATGGCACTACGGTCGGTTCTGGAATAGTTCCATCGATTCCGCTAGCCATTCGGAACTCCCCCTCGACAACAGTCGATCCTCCATCCCTCTACCTGCGAAAAGAATCCGTCTATGGGGGGACCGCTATTGTTTTTTCTTGGACTTTGGCACGACTGCCATGTGTAGGGTAGGTGTTCTGGCTCCTGCCCTTGAAATCCTCTTCCGATGTCTCTCTGACTGACTATTTCCTCCATTATGCGCCTCGTCGATTTTCAGCCAGTCGGGGATGACAATTGCTCGAATCAATTCCTGCACGGTAATATCCCTGTCGTCGGCAATCTTTCGGAGTTTCGTGTAGGCGGAGTCTCCTAGAGATTGCATGAACTTAGACAACACAGTGTCCCCCGACGGGTATGTCTCCTCTAAACTGCCAGAACCTCGAGCTCGCGGATAGAACCATGCCCCATATAAGTTCGAGGATTCCTGCCCGGACTGACTCGTCTTTTGCGATATCGCGATTTCCGAGGATACATAATTCAATCTCAAAGACAGAACCGAGAATGTCGACGGTACATCTCATTTTTTCAGAGTAGATTTGAACGATCACTTCTCGCCCCTTTGACATGGGAGCCGTAATCAACTCTGGGTCCTGGAAGACACCGAGGCTGGTTCTTACTAGTGCACTTGGAGGGACGGTACGAACAGAGTTCCCTATGACCCCAGACCTACGGAACAGAACTCCCAAAGAGTCCAAAACGAAGAAAGTTGACCAGCCAATTGTCACTCGAGATTATCAGAATCCTCCAACGAGCGAAGCGGATTAGGCTACTCCAGGCTCTGAAAAAAATCCAGAGACCCTTCGCATTGTGGCCCTTGATCAAGGCCTTGATGAAACCCGGCAGAGCCCTGGTTAGGTTCAGCAAAGGCGGAACCATCAGAGTTGATCAACTGAAGAGACCTATTCCAATCTATACTTTGCTTCTGGTTCTTCTTGTCGGCATAGCGGGGGGAGCATATGCTTCTTCGTCGCTCATTCACGGAGCGATCAACACAGGTTCGAACATGCCAGATTTTAGCATCGCGATAACACCTCCTTCAGTCACTCTGAGCCCGGGTTCGGTAGCGACATTTACGATAAGGCTCTCTAGCATGTACGGATTCGCAGGAAGCGTGAATCTGAACGCTACTCTTCCTGCCGCAACCGGGATTACGGGAGCCGCGAACCCGAACTCTGTTTCACTGCTCACCGGGACAGGCAGCGCTACGTTGACGGTATCGATACCAACCTCCGCGCCCATCAAGACTTACGCGATGAACACCACCGGATCTAGTGGGAAGCTTTCGCACTCCGTTCAGGCATTCTTGTTGGTGGCGTCTCCCCCGCCCCAAGACTTTACAATTGGAGTGAATTCCACTTCTATGACTCTCTTGCAGGGCTCCTCAGCGACCGCTGCCCTAACACTCTCGAGTGTGAGCGGTTTCTCTGGAGCAGTAAATCTCACGGCGACAGTATCGCCAATAGTAGCAAACGGACCTAGCGCAACCTTGAATCCCCCGAAAGTAACTTTAACATCCGGGGGGACCGCAAATTCTCTTCTCTCCATATCTACATCTGGTTCGACTCCCCGGAGAGGCTACACGATATTTGTATTGGCGACCAGCGGGACATTCTCGCATCTACTTTCGGTTAGCCTGACAGTCCAATGATGCTAATACTCCCCTGGCGACGTGAAGCGAACGGTCGTGGAAAATTAGAGTTGGCGCAACATCCAGAGACTACCTGATCGATGATGGATAGGATAGGCTGCGGATGCTTGCTGAGTAGAGACCTATACTATTGGCCTGCAGAAAGATCGTGAAGGTGACATGGTTGGGAGCAGCCCAGCCTAGGGCGAGCCAATCTTGGTTCGGATCGATGGAAACAGAGGTCCAGGCGGAACCGGCGATTGGAATCATCGCTGTGGCGTTGTAATCGGAGTGTACAACTGTCGGCTTCACTGTTGCATTGGAGAAAAGGTAGGTGAGTTCGTGGGCGCCATCAGTCACAGTTACTCCCGCGATAGCCTGGTTGCCCGTGCTTGTTGCCGTCGGATCAAATAGGGAGAGATTCAACGTTGTAGCGTTGAGGAGGATCTTCTGAGAGAGCATTATCTTCTCGAGAACTGTTGCCTGACTCGTATAGTTGAGACGGAGGCTTATTCCTGCGGTCTGGTTTTGGTCAAGGGCTTGTATTGGGGGTGTGAGAGGGTCTATGTTGGCCTTTGTCAGCTTCCAACCGAAGGGGACTTTCGTTCCTGCGCCAACATCAAGTGTCCACCATCGGAAGTGAGGGTTCTGAATGGTTTGGGTCGAGGAGTCAATGCGGAATGAAAGGGACTGACCAACGAGAGTGCCTGTGGCGGCGTCGTACACGTAGAGCCTGAAGCTTGTCGATCGGGGCACTGCTGCCAGGCCATCCGTAGCGGTCACGAGATACGAAGCGCTTGTAGATGGCGCGAGGCTTTGGTTTGAGATCGAGGCCCAGAGGTACGGGAGGAAGTTCCATTTGACGAAGAACGATGGGAGGATAGGTTTGGGGGTCAGATTGTGAAGAGTGATGTTAAGTTGAGTTGCAGCTCCTATGCCATCTGGGTCGGCAACGGAATTGACTTGAACCTCGACCCTAGAGGCGGGTGCGCTTGAGACATACGCTCCGAAGGCGCCGACAAATACTGTGGTGAGCAAGAGGCCCGCGACTAGGGGGACCCTCAACCGGATCGGGACGGATCGAATAGTTGAGCCGATTGCGGGATGCCAGGGTATTCGCTGGAATGGCGAAAAGTGCCATATGGATATGGCGGGTCTATTCTTGAAGAATTCGAAAGCTAGGGGGAAGGCCCAGTAGAAGATGTAGTTCGGAAAAGATCGATAGTAGAAGAACATAATCACAATTGGAAAGATCCAGACAAAGTACCTTGACTTGGAGAAGCGGGTTGAGTAGAGATACAACGACCCTACGCCAACTAGGCCCATGAGTGCAACGAAGAATAGAGGCGAGGGAGAGAGTCCGAAGTCCAAGAGAATCTCGGAAAGCCCAATTCCGCCGGGAACCTGGGCAGCCCCGCCAGGGAAGTAGGGCGCGATGGTGGCAGCCCACCATTGGGATGGGGACGATAGCATGAATGGGATATTGGGGCCTAGAAAGCCCGCGACAACCAAACCCGCGCCAGCGAGCGTGTTTCTCAGCTTTGAGCCCGGAGACTCCTGCCATAGCCGGACGAAGAGAAAGGGTGCGGCCACGAGCGCTATCTGTTTTGTAGCTCCGGCGAACCCGATCATTAGTAGACTGAGGTTTCGGTTTCTATACCATAGGATTGCGCCTCCTACGAGGAAAAATGCCCAGACACTGTCGGTCCAGCTTGCTGCTACCAGAGCTGGAAAGAACACGAAGGGGGCAAGACTGAGCGCTTTCTGGCGGGATGGAACGAGCCCAAAGATCAGAAGAACCGATAGAAGGTGGAAGACGAATACTCCATCACGTAGGTCGTGAAGTCCGGCGGCGTAGAGGGGGAGGAGGGTGAGGAAGTTCAGTGCTGGGTAGTTGAGATGAAACTCGAACGAGCCGTCTACCTTGGGGGTATAGAACGAGGGGGGAAAGCTGAACTGGTCTAGAAAGGGCTTGATGGAGTAGCTGTACGGGTTTTGAAACGCTAGAACTTTCAAGACTCCCATGTAGGAGCCTACGATGCTGTCGGTCATGTAGGTAAGTAGAAGTATTCTAGTTAGGAAGAGATAGAGGACAAAGGTCGCCGTAAGATGTCCGGCGAGCGAGAGGCTGTTTGAGCGTGACAGCGACAAACCCGTCTTTCTCGAATTGAGCAAGTTGAAACTTCCGAAGAGGAGCAACGGAATCGCGAGAACAGCGAATGGACCAAAAAATAGAACGATTAGGAACCCAACGGCTACCAAGAAGACTCCCGAGATGAAGAGCCCTATCCTCGGCCCCTTTCCCGCGAGGGCGGCCGGATCCTGACCTAGACCGAGGAATCGGCCTCCAAGAATTCTCAAATGAGTAGAAATGCGACTCACAGGAAAAATCATCGTTCAGACCCTACAATTTCTCGAAACTCAAGAGTAACACTAATTCGGCAAAATGACCTCTTAAGAGTTAGGTGAGAAGGCAGAACACCTCGCTTAGACTCCCTTAAGAGTGCTCGCAATCTTCTTTCTAACCGCCGAACCTCTCCAGCCTCTATTTTATTCTGGTGTTCCAAGAACGAAGCGAGACGTGCACAAGGCAGATCGGTAAAGTATCTCGCAAGGACAGTCTCTTACAGGTACCTTGACCAGAATTTCTCGACAATAAATCCGAGCCCTGTCGACAAGTGTTCCGACACTAACCATTAGTATTCCGAGCTAAATGTGCGGTTGCCATTGACTCGCGGAAACGGGGCGGGGTAAGTTTTGTTTCTTCTTGGACACAGCTGCTTGAGCTATCTCTTCTCCAAGCCCACAGGCAGAAAGGTCAACGTCAACCTCCCAGCATATTTGGCTCTTCTGGCGGGGGTTCTTCCGGACTTTGATATTTACTTCAAGCCGTTGATCCAGCACCACACTTACACTCACTCGCTAATTATTCTCTTGCCAATCTGCGCGGTTCTCATCATTCGATTCAAGGGCTTGGGACTGGCGTTTTCCGCGGGAATTCTCTCTCACCTTGTAGCAGACTCAATCGTTGGAACAATTCCACCTCTGTATCCACTATCTGACTTCCAGCTAGGAATAAGCCTAGGGCTACCTAGTCCTGCGGATACGGCTCTCGAGGTCGGCGCTCTCGCGCTCGTTCTAGTCATAGCGTATCTTAACGGAGACTACAAGCTTGTAGCCGAGTCTCATCGAGAAGGCGTCTATCTTGCAATCCCGCTGGTTTCCATCGCTACATTGACCCTGCTGTTTGCGGGCGACAACAACGTTCCGCTTGCAGATTTCGCGTTTTCAAGGAAAGCTCTAACTCTGATAACCCTTGGCCATGCAGTTCTAGCTGGGATCCTTGGTCTAGCAGTCGTTCAAGGTGTCCGAGCTGTCATGATCGACAAATGGCGACCAGGCCAAGCCCCGACAGGCCAGTCTAACGAACAACAATCGCATGGATCTCCTCTGCCGAGTAACACCTCGCCTTAATTCCAGCTGACAAGACTTCTCAGGTGAGACTGTTCTGGAGGTCTCAAAGATAGACTACCTAACCTGGTGGAATTTCCCGAAGAAAGCTTGGCTCATTATCATTGTAGAGCTGGGGATAATCGCATCTCTATCAGGATGGCTCTACGCAACCTATCTAAACAATGTCTACTTCCAGACATACGTAGACAGTCTCTCCCCGGTATTAGTCCCGATTCTCAGCGTCGCCTTCGGAATCTCCTCAGCGTCAATAGCCACCTACCTCTACTTGGGAATGAAACGAATCCGGACTTCCCAAGAGTCGGAAGCACCGGTCAAGAGGAGGGCTCAGTCGCGGAGGGCATTAAAGCGAACTCCGCAACCTTCAACCTCACCGCCCAAGGTTGCTGATCTTCCCCCAACCACTTCAGCCAAACTCAGGCCGGTAGCTCCGCCCCATGGTCATCTCCAAACCGAGAAGCCCCCTCGGAAAGAGCAAGAGGATCATAGCTCAAAGCCAGAAAGCAAGAAATAGCCTAGCCCGCCCATGAGACTTCTGTACCCCATCAGCTCGTCACTCAACGGATCGGCCAATCTATCTGATTACGGGCAATCTGGCAAAGTTGTGGACCGCCACCTCTGGGTGAGACTGCCGCATACTTGGGGTGACTCTTCCGTCAGCCGACCCCTGGAGTCGGACGACCAGTCGAGATTGGAGCAAAACCTTTTTGTGACGTTTAGCCTCGCGCCGGTTCAAATGAAGCTGTCTCCCGTCCCAACGTCAGTGCCTACATCAAAGAAAAGAAGAGTCGGGATTGGTGCATCTCGGAGAGTCTTTACTTGGCGGTCACTTGTGATAGATGCTGAGGTCCGGATCCTTCAATCTTTGGGCCTGCGTCGTGAAGGCCAGAAGACATGACCTCAATCGCCTCAGTAGGTCTGAACGAGACCGAGATTCTGCCAACGAAACCAGGCCCCAACGTCGTCATATGCATCCCAGCGTTCAATGAAGAAGGGACGATCGGGAGAATTGTTTCACGTTCCAAGGAATTCTGTTCCCATGTCGTCGTGTGCGACGATGGTTCGATTGACAAGACGTCTCTCGAGGCGACTAAGAGTGGTGCCATCGTGGCGTCTCACATTAGGAACCGGGGAAAAGGGGCGGCTCTCAAGACATTGTTACAAGAAGCTTCAGAATTTGATCCCGACGTTATCGTGACCTTGGACGGAGACGGGCAACACGACCCGTCTGACGTTCCATTACTGGTCGCGCCAGTAATGGAGGGGACCGCAGACGTTGTGATAGGTTGCAGGTTCAATGGGAGAAACCGTATTCCGTTCTACCGGGAGATTGGGAATTCTCTTCTAAGCTTGATGACGAACTGGAGCGCCGGAACCAGAGTTCGGGACACCCAGAGCGGATTTAGGGCATATTCCTCGAAAGTTATTCCCAGCATTTCGATAATAGAGAACGGAATGGGAGTGGATTCTGAGATACTCATCAATTTGGCTAGACAGGGTTTCAGGATCAAAGAGCGAAACGTAGCCGTTACATATGGCGGGGACACTTCCACCCTGAATCCTGCGAGTCATATTATGCGGGTAATATGGTCAATTGCCCGGGCAAAGTATCGCAGTCTAGGGAGAGTCTCTACAATCGGTTGGTCGGTCGCATCGGGAACGCTGATAGCGGTCTTTGTGCTTCTCTGGATAATAGGAATGCCCATCTCATTGTTTGGACTCGGCGCCTCCTCTATCGCGCTTAGTACGGGTATTCTGGCCGTGGCACTGAGCCCAAGAAGCAGACTGATCCGATGGCTCAGAAAAAGCAAGATTGCCCGACCTTAAGTCAGGGAAACTGATTCGTGTCGGACTACATCCTAACAATTCCTTCGATAATCATTCTCTTCTTCCTCCCCGGTCTCGGTTTTGCTTACGTCTTCCGCCTTAGATTTGCGAATCTTGCGGAGACCATATTCTACGCAATTTCGCTCAGCTTTGCATTGGTTCTCGCCATTGGGTTTGCGTTAGGTACTACTATTGGCATAAACACGGTTACGGTTCTTGCCGCTTACATTCTTGTTGGCACTATCGCGGCCATTTCAATAATTCGTAAGATGTTGACCTCTGCTTCTAAGCAGAGAAGTTTTTCGCAAACTCTCTTAGACTTTGCGAGGAAAGCGCCCTTCAAGTTCCTGTTCTGCGTTTCGATAGCTATTGCGATCACGGTGTTCAATTGGTATTCCGCGATTGGAACTCACGCAATAGACATGGGTGAACACGTCTTTTGGGCAAAGACCATCATCGCTTCGGGCAGGCTACCCAACTACCTCTCCGTGGAGCCTCTAGACCAGGCGGTCAAATTCACTTATGGTGCCCATCTAATGATGGCCCAATTCTTCGTTCTAGCAGGGATCCCTATAGAAGAGTACTCGTGGATACCGACGTTGATTGGCTCTATCGGAATATGGGTGGGAATATTTCTCTTCGCCCATAGAGTCACCGGATCGAAATGGGTAGCAGTCTTGGCTTTGATATTGTATGGGAGTGCCTATCAGCCAGGTGGATATATTGAAAGAGGCAACCTCCCCGACATCGCAGGGTATCTCCTTGTTACATCGACCCTCTATTCTATTCTTCGAGTACGAAACTCGTCGTCCTTTTCCTTTGCGCTGGGTCTCACAACCGTATCGGTCATTGCGTATCATCAGTTGGCAACAGTCATTCTCCCAACGGTAGTCATGTTCGTGATTGTGTTTTCCTACCTTCGATCTCGCTCAGAACTAGTTGATACTCTGCGATCCATATTTGCGGGTCGTGCTCGCCTCATCTTCTGGGCCGTAATGGTGTTGGTAGCACTCGTTTATGCAGGAACATCTACTTACTTCACCGCCAGCGCGGGCTCCCAGCTTTTGACCGGAAACTGGAGGCCTTACGTTCCCGCATTTTACGATGACCCGGTTATTCCCGGCGTTACCCTTGGATTGCTTGGAATGGCTGGTCTACTTGTGATCCTGCCTCGTAGAAAGTTCATCTTCATGCTTCTGCTCGGCTGGACGACGGCCCTGATTTTCCTAGCGAACGCCCTTGTAATTGGTATTCCCATACCCGACCCTGGACGATATCTTTGGAGGTTGACGGAGCCCTTCTCGATTCTTGGAGCCGTTTTCGCATGTTTTGTCGTGAACGCAATGCGTGCTTTCCACGAAACAGCTAGACCACAAAGGCTTGAGTGGGTCCGCCGCAATAGAGTTCGATTGGGTGTGTCGTTTTTGCTAGTTGCAATCATTGCGGTTCAGATTGTAGGGCTAGTGGCACCAGCTCTTGAAGGGACACGGGATGCGTTTTCGTTGCCGCCTCGCTATCACCAAGCTGAGGTTTTCTATCAAGACGACAAACAAATCGGGTTGTGGCTCGCAACCAACGCCCCAGCCACCGCAGTTATTGCAAATGACGTAGATTTAGACCAAACCGCTACGTGGATACAGGTCTATTCGATGAAACTTCACTTCATTTATCGCGTGGACTTCGCGGCCACCGTCGCCCCCGAAAACTACATCCAAATCTACAATGACATGGGAGCACTGTACATGAATCCAAGTGATTGGAGAGTGCCCTTTATCATTCGGCAGTACAACCTTACTTATGCGGTTGCGCACACCATTCAGATTCCGCTCTTTTCGTCGAGCCCTTGTTTCGGCCCAGCCCCAATATTCCGGTCAGGCACCAGCGCCATATTTGCATCGAAACCTTGTTGAGTGCACATCAAGTGGTCGTAACTTGCGAACTTACAAATATCGACGGATGGGAATACTCTCGGCTGTTGTTTCGTGACAAGTCGAGAGATTGGTCCGGCAATTACTCTTTGACCCGGAGTGCTTTCTCGACTGCTAAAAACCACGCTCCAGCGTGGTTCATCATGTACAGACGAAAGTTGGAGAATTCTTGGCAAAAGTAAGATCGATTGGGATACTTGGAACGCGAGGGATACCAGCCCGCTATGGAGGGTTTGAAACTGCCGCCGAAACAATAGCGGTAGGTCTTAGGAGGGCGGGATTCAGAGTCGTGGCTGCGTGTGAAACTGACAGCTTCTCCCGCATGCGCCCCGATAATTATCAAGGAATTGAGCTAGTCTATTTCTCAGTAAGAAACTCGCTTCGTCCTCTTTCTGAGATTTTCTATGACGTTCGTTCCTTACTAGCGGTTGGAACGAGAGTGGATGCCATCTACATGCTCGGGTACGGGGCCGGTTTCTTCTTCTGGATCGCAAGATTCCTGCGGAAGACCTTAGTGGTCAATTCCGACGGGATGGAGTGGAAGCGGCCTAAGTTCGGTCGAATCTCGCGTTTCCTCCTTAGACTGAGTGAGCGATTTGGCCTTTCCGCTGCCAATGTGATTGTCGCCGATTCTAGGTGCGTTGCCCAATACGTCGAGCGAACTTATGGCAAGACTCCAGTCTTCCTTGCGTATGGAACAGAACCGATTTCCCATCCGCCTCCATGGGACCCGAGCCTTCTGGAGAAGTGGCAACCGAGTCTCTCCTCTCTGTTGAGACCAGACAACTACTACCTCGTCCTTGCCAGGATGGAACCTGACAACAATATCGACAAGATTATCCGAGGCTTCGCGTTAAGCCGGACAACTCGAAAGCTTCTCCTGGTCGGCCCTTGCATATCGCCTGAATATCTCTCACGCCTGAAAGAACTGGTAGGGAGAGACGACAGAGTTGTTCTCGCGGGCGCGGTCTATGATTCAACGATCAAGACTATGCTTCGATGGCATTGTGCGGCCTATCTTCACGGACACATGGTAGGAGGCACAAATCCATCTCTTCTGGAAGCACTCAGCGCCGGCAACGTTGTAATCGGAACTGATATTGAGTTCAACAGAGAGGTGATTGGAAACGGCGGGGAGCTACCCGCATTCTATTTTCATCCCGAACCGGCTTCAATAGCCAAAGCGATTGACACCGCCGACCCAGAGCTGATAACTCTTCGGGCGAAGGCTCGCCTGGGGGGTCCGGCCCGTATAAGGGAAGCGTACAACTGGGTGGACATTATTCGTGGATATGAATCACTATTCAATACACTTGATTGACGCCCGTGTCGGGCGAATGCTCGGGGAAGGGGACGTCCCGAATTCGCGAGGGAAAGGATCAGATCGCAGCCCGCGGTTGACTTAGAATTGCCATTTTCACACCTATTACCACAAGCCAGACTCCCTCAAAGGCCGTGAGGACTAACCATGGTAGCATGAATTCCAGCGCGAGAGACAAGACAGTAACGAGAGCGAAGAGACCTAGTAGAAGGGTCAGTATCTTGAATTGGCTGAGTCCACCACTCATAGCCTGGCTCCAAAGAACGAGAGAGACACCGAGGAGGAGAGATGCAACTGACGCAATGGCAATAGCAAGAACGTTGAATGCGCTAACTTGGAACTCGATTGCTCTTAGAAGGTCTTGATCAGCAACAGAGGCGTAGGCTGCCGCCAAATCAGGCAGAGTTGTAGCATAGATAATCATCGAAATGGAGGTCATGGCAGACGAAACGATCGCGATGACTGCTCCAGATAGGGAAGACCCTGGGTGTCGGGAGTGTAATATTCGATAGAGCCCGAGGAAAGTCGTTATCGTCAAGATTGCAACGATCGCCAACGCCCAAAACACAAATCTGAATATTGACTGACTTTGAAAACTTGCCAGGTTCCTGAGAAGGTTCGCCGCTGGATCGAACTGGAGAGGAACAACGAAAGGATACAGGGCGACGACTATGAGCATGGCGAGACCCGCAACGGCACCGCTCATGCCGCCAGCCGCGGTGAGCCTCGATCGATCTTGAAATCCTTCTGTCAAGACTATGCCTCGTTAATTACGAGAGACGAAAAGCAGCTGTTTGGCCGGGTATGGTTTCAATTTCACCCTCAAGGTCGGCTCGATCCGTGCCCGACTCCATCACCGAATCCTTGTTTATGCTTTGCTAGACAACATGAGGCAGGATTTTGCCTTTTGGCATGGTATACTCAAAACTTATCAGAAACTCTATGGATAGTGTCAGTCATAGGACCCCCTGTGAGCGCCTTTACAACCAAAAGCCATTTTCCTGATGCGCTGAGTCCGAGGAGCTACTGGAGGATGACATGGGTAGGTGTGCGGGTAATGCTCGTTGTTGTCTCATTGTTCGCATGGCCTATTCCGTTCCTTAGGGCCGCATCTTCCTACCAACCACATGCACCCATACTCATTTCTGGCAACAGCGGTTTCACGGCGGCTAACGGCGTGACAAGCGGTTCGGGAACCACTTCTGCCCCCTACGTCATTGACGGTTGGGAGATCAACTCTACGACCGCAAATGGAATAGAGATTCAAAACTCCAACGCCTATTTTATCATACGCAGCGTCTACATCCACGCCGTTCAATACAGCCACTATGGCATCGTCTTGACCAATATTGCTAATGGTAGAGTTGAGAATTCCAAATGCTCTTTCGGCTACTCAGGCATTGCTATTAGCTCGTCCAGCAATATTACTATGTTGAATAATCAAATATTCGGCAATTCCATCGGCGCCAACTTTGGATCCGCCGGCGGACTCGGCATCGGCTTTTCTAAGAACATAGTCCTTAGGAACAACAACATTTCAAACAACTGGAGGAACGAACTCGTCATCGGGTCCTCTAATAACATCACCATCACGGGCAACATCCTCTCCGGCAGCGCTGGCATTGCCAGTCTTACCATGCAAATCTACAGCTCAGCGGATCTCACAATCGTCAACAACACGATTTCTCACAGCGAGCATTTTGGATTCTTGCTTGACTCTTCCAATAGGACGCTTGTGTATCATAACAGGTTCATCAACAACTACCCAAACGCTCAACAAGTAGGTGGGACAAACGACACGTGGGACAATGGGTACCCGTCAGGGGGGAACTATTGGGCAGATTACAAGTACTATTTCCAGGCGCAGGACAACTGTAGTGGTCCAGGCCAGAATGTTTGTACCGGTCCGGACGGTATCGGTGACATTCCTTACGTCTTGCAGACAGGCCAAAAGGACCGCTATCCGTTGGTCGTCCACGATATTGTTGTAACCAGCGTCGAGACATCGCCATCCGTGATTCAGGGAGAGACAACCTCGATCGACGTTACAATTCAGAACTTGGGAAACGTGGTGGAGAGAAGTTTCACCGTCACACTTTCATTTAACAATACGCTAATCGCGTCTCAAACCGTCACGGGATTTTGCGGATGCGCTACTCCATATGATCGCGTGTTGAGTTTTTCCTGGAGTACCGGAGTACTCCTCGATAAGGGAGTCCAGCCCGGCAAATACGTTCTCACAGCAACCGCAAGTGATCTTCCTCTCGACGCGAACCCGTCTGACAACACGAAGTCCAGAAATCCGGTTGAAGTAATCAGTTTCCCCTCTACCCCGTTGGTATCTCTAGATAGTGTGGGGCCAATTCTGACGTGGGGCTCGGCGATCATCTCTGTAGCCACGACTGGAGTCGCGGTCTTCTCCGTATTTCGAACTCATTTCCGAGCCAAGAAGAAGGCACTCGACTAGACTAAAGGGTTCCCATCAAGGAAATCGGGCCTCTGTTTTCAGGTCGTCGCTAGGGTTTCTGGAAATCGACCAAGATAGGCAGGGCAGTTCAATCCTCTCGCTGCTGATCATGGATTATCTCCGCGACTGTCGGAAACTAGCTAGAAATGTATAAACTTCTACTGATTCAACCCGAATGATCGGGAGAGCGCAGGAATGGAAACAAGGACAGCACTTGTGACAGGGGGAGCTGGGTTCATGGGATCCTGGCTGGTTGACGAGCTTCTCAAGAGAGGGCATCAAGTAGTGAGTGCTGACAATCTTCTTGGTGGAAGCGAAAGAAATGTCAACAGAGATTGCAAGTTCGTCAAGGCGGATATGAGAATCAGGGACCGAGTCAGCGAAGTTGTAAAAGGGGTCGACGTGATTTTTCACCTTGCTGCATATGCCGCTGAAGGACAGTCGTTCTTCTCGCCTGTGGCAATAAACGAGATCAATATTGTCCCGATGAACAACCTTCTGGTGGAGGCTATCAATAACGGGGTTGAAAGTTTCGTCTTTACCTCGTCCATGGCAGTTTATGGCGCGCAGAAACCGCCGTTCCGGGAGGACCTTCCTCGAGAGCCTGAGGACCCTTACGGAGCTGCAAAGGCCTACTGCGAGACGATGTTGGAGATTTTCGCACGAACGTATGGATTGCATTACACGATTCTACGCCCCCACAATGTGTATGGTCCACGACAAAATACCGCTGACCCATACCGGAACGTTCTAGGTATTTGGATAAACAGAATCCTAAGGAACAAACCTCCACTAATATACGGTAGGGGAAACCAGACCCGAGCGTTCTCTTATGTCGAGGACGTTACCCCAGCCATCGCAAACGCTGCTTTCCATGAAAAAGCGAACGGGCAGATCATCAATGTTGGAAGTGACGAGGTCACGTCGATCA
>MNGN01000052.1 GCA_001918745.1 Crenarchaeota archaeon 13_1_40CM_3_52_17
TTGCTAGTGGTGTTGCTCGAACCGTACCATCACGAGAATGAGGAAGCAATCTGAAGAAAGAGCTGTACCAGAAAGCCTCTAAGAAAAGGGTGTATGGGTTATGTGTACCAAACGCTACTAGCAACGTGAATTATTCGCTACTAGGCTCCGAGTGTCTCGATTGAAGTCTCTGAACCGAGTCCTTCTATCTCTGGTTTTCGGATCCCATCTTAGCGCGCTTTCGAGAAGTGCTCGTTGAAGGCTTCTTTGTCGATGCTTCTTTCTTTTTTGCGGGGGATCTCGGTTTCTTGGGCGCTGACAAGGGTTCTGCCTCCGCTGTCTCTGGAGAAACCTCTGCTGATTTCAAGGTGGCAGGAGGCAATTCTGGTTTTGGCTCGGACCTCTTGAAGACTTCTTGGAAGGCGACCGTATCTATGTCTGGAAAGAATTTCTGCAGGTCCGATGTGACAGCTTTCTTGGCTACTTGTAGTCCGCTTAGATAGAAGGCCTCCTCAGGCACTTCGATTGTGAGATCGGTTTGATGCTTCTTTAGGGCGAATTTTTCCTTAGGTACCTCAGGGATTCTCAGGGCGATCAGATTGAGTATCTTCTCGTTCTCGTTGTCTAGGACTTTGTCGATGGATACGTCGTATACCAGGGTTCGTCCTGCAAGGGGGTGATTGTAGTCGACTTGGACTCGTCCTGCACCTACCGCCCGCACAACGGCAGGCCTTCCATCAAACTCAACCTGCTGACCGGGAGTCGGGTATTCCTTGTCCCTGAATCGTCTTAGCGGGACTAACCTCATCTTTTGCGGGTCCCGATTTCCGAAACCCTTCTCAGGGGAAAGCTCTACTGTCTTGTTTGTCCCAGGGTCTAGGCCGACGAGAGACTCTTCGAGCCCCTTAGGTAGCCATCCTTCCCCAAGGATGATGAATTTTGGACCAAAAGTTGAGTCTTCTCGATGGATGTGGGATTCCTTGGCGACAGAGTCGAAGGTGGTGTCTACGGTCTCTCCGCTCTCTTTCACTTTGAGGGTGTAGTTGACTAGGAGGAAGTCTCCTGGTTTGACTGCCATGGTTCTCAGTTCACCTTTCCGGGTAGTCTTGATAGGGTTTCTCTTGCTGCTTCTAACCCTTCGTCAACTTTGGCCTTGAAACCTAGTTCTGATGTTGCGGATCCTATGGCGCCGACTGTTGTCATTATGTCGGCTGATCCGACGTTGCCCATGATTCCAACTCTGAACATTTTTCCTTTCGCTTTCCCGAGGCTTCCGCCGAAGTCTATTCCATACTTCGTTCTTATGAGTTCCCTCACTTTCCCCTCATCCATCCCCGTAGGACTGTTCACCGCAGCAACAGTATGAGATCGGGATTCCTTCTCCGCGTACAACCCAAGCCCCATCGCTTCCATTCCATTGTAGACCGCCTCTGCACATATCCTGTGCCGTTCGTAACGAGAGGGGAGACCTTCTTCGAGTATCATGTCGCAAGCCTCGTTGAGAGCGTAGAGAAGACTGACAGCCGGGGTGAAGGGAGTGTAGCCATCTTGGATGTATTTCTGATACATCAGAAGGTCGAGGTAGTAGGACCGATTGACCTTTTTCGATTTTATCTTCGTCCACGCTTTGTTGCTGATTGAGATGAAGGCCAACCCCGGCGGAGTCATCAAACATTTCTGGCTCGCCGTCACACAAATATCCACATTCCAATCATCGACCGGTAACTTATCGCCGCCCAGAATAGAGATGGCATCCACCATCAAGAGCATGTCGTGGTCCGCGCACATCTCTCCAAGATGTTCGAGCGCCCTGGCCGTTACACCGGTAGAGGTCTCGTTGTACACGACTGCAAGCGCCTTCGCGTCAGGGTTTGCCTTGACAATCTTATCGAAGTCTTCGACTCGTGGTGCTTTACCCCATTCCGAGCCCAGAACGACGGGTTTTCCTCCGTAGGCTTTGATGGCCTCGCTCAGCCTTTCGCTGAAGAACCCGTTCACGTTTACGATTATCTTGTCGCCGTCATCCGTTATGTTTTGGAGAGCGGCCTCGGTGGCTCCGGTACCTGAGGACGTAAGAATGAACATGTCCCCTTTGGTCTCGAAGACTTTCTTGGTCTTACCGAGAAGCTTGTTGAAGAGTTCCTTGAATTCTGGACCTCTATGACCAATAAGGGGCTTCAGCATTGCCCTCATCACTCGAGGAGGAACGTTGGTGGGACCAGGTAACATCAGAAGTTTTTGGGTCTCACTCACAAAGTAACCCTGCCGCTAACATTTCGCGAAACGAAGCCGTGATTCTTTTAAGCCTTAGTCCCGCTTTGTGAGTTTCGCGTCCATTTCACTTTGGACGCTGCTGTGGCGGACTTGGCACCGAGACCTGTGAACAAGCTCAGATCAGGCTTCTCCCCATGCCAGGAACTCTCGCTGTCTCTTCTTCCGTTTCGCGAACCTGTGTCTCATGTAAAACGCGTACCCTCCAAGGATAACGAAGACGTCTCCTAGAACGAACGCCAAATCATTGAGAGATATGATCATGGCGTGTCGAGACATTGACCTAGACCATCTCATCTCTGTAACAGTGGATACGTGAACCGGGTGACGCGTTTAAGTCCCAGATCACCTCCCTCGACTCTCTGATGAAAATCGTCACGCTTCTCTCCGATTTCGGATTAAGAGACGGCTACGTTGCACAGATTAAAGGAACTATTCTCGAAGATTGTCCTGATACCACTATCGTGGACATTTCGCACGAAATCGAACGCCACAATATTCCGATGGGATCGTTCGTTCTTGAAACTACAACTCCATACTTTCCTAAAGATACGATACATGTGGCAGTCGTAGATCCCGGAGTCGGAAGCGCTAGAAAGTCGATCGTAGTCGAGTGCGAAACGGCAATCTTTGTCGGACCCGACAATGGGCTGATGGCCCGAGCAAGCGAAAAGTCAGGACTGGAGTCGATTTATGAGATCCGTGCGCAGGAGTTCCTAAGGAAGCCTTTGTCATCGACGTTTCATGGGAGAGACGTGTTCGCGAGAGTTGCTGGCATGATCGCTTCTGGTCGGAGACCAGGGGAAGTGGGACCAAGGATCTCCGAACTGGAAAAATTGCCGATATCTCCGCCTAGACTCCTAGAGAAGAAACTCTTCTGCCAAGTACTGCACGTGGACACGTTTGGGAACATTATCACTGATGCTGACGACAAACTCGTCCGAAGAATACCCTTGGAATTCGGAGAACATGTCAATATCTGGTTAGGAAAGCGAAAGTTGCATGCTCAGTACGCAAGATCCTACTCTGAGGTTGGCAAGGGGGCATTGGCAGTTTTGCTTGGGAGTCAAGGATTCTTGGAAATTGCGGTTAGAGAAGGAAGTGCGAGAGACAAGCTCGACGTGAACCCGTTGGACAAACTGGAACTTCGATTCTAGTTCACTTTGTCAGTCTGGGCTATCTCTCTCATTCGTTCCTCTCCCTTGATCTGCTTGACGTAAGCGGAAACAGATTTTGGCAGGAGTTCTTCCCAGATTCTTCCCTCTATGATTCTCTTTCTCACTTCTGTTGCAGTAAACGAGGTTCGGTTGAACATGGGTATCTTCTCAACTCGCATGCCTGCCTCTTTGAGAAGCCTACCTGTCAGAGGCTCGTTCGTGAACACTAGATCAAAACTCGGTGTTTGGGAGAGAAGGTGGGAGACCCATACTTTGTGGAACTCGGCGTCGGGAAGAGGCAAAACCGTGTATCGGTTCGCATCTATCTTCGCCTCCTTCAGAGCAAGCCGAATCATGGTAATCCGTTCCCCGGCCGTGAACGGGTTCTCGACAGTGTGACTATCATGCGCGCTTCCCACGACTATGACTAGCTCGTCTACCTTGGTGAGGATGTGTTTTACCGCTTCAAGGTGTCCGAGGTGGAATGGCTGGAACCGGCCCACATAGAGGCCAGTCGTCAAGTCTCAGACCCCGGTCGGGATCCAAAGGGCCTCCGCGGAAATCCGATCTCCTTCGATAGGAACGCCCTCTCGCTCCAGAAGGACTCGCTTCATCTCGCAACCGTAATCGGAAAGGGCTCCTCCAATGGAGTAGTTGCCGATCTCGAGGCTTGCTGGGACTACTCGATGACATGGGACGAATAGTGGCCAGGGATTCCTTGCGACACCGGTCCCAACTGCTCTTGGACCAGATTGGATTCGCTTGGCCAGCATTCCATAACTCGCCACCTTTCCCCTGGGAATCTCCTTCATGCTTTGACAAATGCTTTTCTCGAATTCTGACACACGCTCCCAGTCGAGACGCGTCTTGCTAGCGGTCGGCTTCCCCTCATAGAAGTCGATCATCTCGTTCAGTGGAACGTTCGACTCGTTCGTGAAACTCTGAATTGGTTGTCCAGGAGCATCAGCACGAAGGTGTCTTACCAAGTTTTTCTGCGATTTTGAGAATGATGAGGCAAGTAATTTGTCCTGATTACCGATAACCACGCCAAACCAGGTTCCGCCGTGCTCTTTCGTTGCGAGAGTCAGCGTCTTCATCCGTTGCTTCACTATTCCTTCAAGAACAGCTCCTTAAAGAATAATATTGCGAGGTTCTCGCTACTGGCCTTGCTTCGTGCCTTTCCGCGTTAAATCCCCAGTTCAGCCCGGAGAAATTCCTTGACGCCATCGTCTCCCCTTGCCTTTAGCCAGACGGGTCCTTGATCATGGTGCAGTTCTAGGGTGAGTGTGAGGAAGGGGCAGCAGAGTTGTTCGAGAGTAGCCCACTCCGATAATGCGGTGAAGAGCGACGGGTTGTACGGGAAGCGAATTCCATAGCCGTCAGGTAGTTCCTCAATTTCAAGATGTTTCGCCAGCACGTCTTTCGTCAAGATGTCGTATCGTTTTCTCTGCTCCGTGTCTAGTGCTGACATGTTGCAATAAAGAGAAGAGACATCTCTCGTCTGCTGGTTGCTCATCGTCTACCGCATTTCCCACAATCAGTTACTTTTCTAGAGTAGTTAAGCAGCGAAGTTCCTGCACAGTAACTTGGTTACGCTACAGTTAGGATAATCCGACAACAGTTACCACCCAAATCCGAGGAAGACTTAACAGAGCGTCCCGGGGACGCTCGGCGAAAGATGATCGAGGTAGACGGGAGCTACGGCGAAGGAGGGGGACAAGTTCTCCGAACGGCAGTCGCTCTCGCGGCAGTATTATCGAAGGAGATCCATGTTTTCAATATCCGCGCGGGCAGAGCCGAACCCGGAATAAGACCGCAACACATGACTGGTGTCAAAGCAGCAGCTCAACTTTGTTCTGCTGATTTGAGCGGGTTAGAGGTTGGTTCTACAGAGTTTGTCTTCAAACCTGGAAAACTGAGAGCCGGGACCTTCCGGTTTGATGTGGGCACCGCGGGAAGTGTCACCCTCGTCCTTCAAACGCTCATGCCTATCCTTGCGTTTGCGCCAGGACCAGTCCAATTGGAAATTGCGGGGGGAACAGACGTGAAGTGGAGCCCACCCATCGACTACCTCCGTTTCGTCACATTACCCATCCTCAAGAAAGTCGGCTACCACGCTGAGCTTGAGCTAATCAGAAGGGGACATTATCCAAAGGGAGGAGGACTCGTCAAGTTTTCAACCGGAGGCGCGTCCAAGCTGCAAGCGATGATCTACGAAAAGCCTGGGTCAATCTCGAACATCTACGGGATGAGCCATGCTGTTGCCCTGCCCAGACATGTCGCGGAGCGACAAGCAGCCGCTGCAGGGAAGAATCTCGAGGAAGCAAAGCTCCCGTCCGCCTCAATAGACGTTGAGGTCGCAAACTATGGGAGACAGTTGAGTCCAGGGAGCGGGATAGTGTTGTCTGCTGAGACGCAGAATAGGAACATTCTAGGGTCCGACGCTCTCGGCGAGAGAGGAAGACCCGCGGAGGAAGTAGGCTCGACTGCTGGAAGAATCCTGGTCGAAGAGGTCGAGTCGGGAGCAATGCTGGATCGCCATATGGGAGACATGATGATACCATATCTCCTTCTGGCAAAAGGGGCATCCGAAGTCTCAGTCTCGCGAGTCACACAGCATGCACGAACGAATGTCAAAGTAGCTGAGTGGCTCACCGGAGGAAGACTGGAACTCCAAGGAGAAATCGATCAACCGGGTCGGTTGCGGGTCGAAGGACAAGGCTCTATGTGATAGCTGACTTTTGTTCGTCTAAAGCTTTCCAGATGCCGCGTGTAATTCCGATCCCTGCTCCGAAAAAGGAGTATTCCGCCTAGGAGCCAAACAATGGGAACGTAATGTGGGTCCAATTCAAGGGGGCTGAGATAGCGTAAGCAAGAGCCGACCATTTTGGCAGCTTTCCGGATCGCCAGATGGCCATGGAGAAAAGAATCGCCCCAAAAACCGAGAATAGAACGGAGACGCCGCCGAGCAAGGGCAGCAGTGTTCGATGTGCCCGTTGCTTCTGAGATTATGTTGACTGCCTGGGGATCACCGCTGAGATAGAATCTCCCTGCGACAGGTGCAGCAAACGCAAAGATGGCCAAAAACGGAAGGAACAGGCAGAGACCGATCACGCTGAGAACCATGCCTGCAAATGCCCATCTATCGATAGAATTTCTTTCAAGAAACGCGCGCAAGGCTTGGAAGCCGAACAGCAAGAAGATCAGGTTGACTATGCCGACGAGGTTTGCGAGATCCACATAGCTTGCAGCCTGAGCGAAACCGGCGGGTCAACAGCAGGGTTGATACCGATGCCCGGAACTAGAGCTGCCGAAGCTGCAATGAGGCCCGAGATTGGAAAGGCTAGAGTGCCTATGCGAGTTCGATTCGCGCGTGCGACGTCTAAGGGCGATTTGGCCGTCACTGATGAAACGCCCACACATCGCTCCTGATTGAATTAATTGATTCTGTGAGGTTACTTCACTCTGGCCTTTGATGGGACGTCTGCTCTGACTATCGCTCCAGGGCCAATCCAGGCGTCCGCGCCGATCTTTATTCCGGGAAAGACGGAGACGTTGATGCCTGTCTTTGCTCCGTCTCCGAAGATTGCGCCCAGTTTTCGTTGTCCGCTGTCGACCAGACGCCCTTTCACCTTTGACCGTATATTGGAGTCGTTGAATTTCAGATTGGCAGTGATTGTACCTGCTCCAAGCGATACCCCGTTGCCGAGAATGCTGTCTCCAATATAGCATAGGTGGGGGATCTTAGCGTCGTCGTCCATGACGATACTGTTCTTGACTTCGCAACCTGCACCAACCTTTGCTCCTTTTCCAAGCGAGGTTCCCGGTCGAAGGTACGCGTTAGGGCCCACTACTGCACCCTCACCGACGTAGACGGGACCCTCGATGTACGATCCAGACTTCACGAATGATCCTTCCGCCAAGCTGACACTGCCCTTCAAGTGTACCCCCGGTTCCGTGTGTCCATCTCGAATCTCCTCATCGGAATCCAGGGCTGATCGATTTGCCTCCAGAAGGTTCCAAGGGTAGCTAATGCCAACCCACTCCCCCTTGCCGAAGGGAATCGTCCGAATTCGTCTCCCGTCGGCCAGCAGCAGGCTCAGTGAATCGGTGAGCTCGAACTCTCCTCGTCGAGACTTACGCGTCTTCCTTATTGCAGAGAAAATAGAATTATCAAGAACGTAGATGCCTGCGTTAACGACTCCGACATTTCCACTAGCCACTTTCTCGCGGATCGAGACAATGTTCCCCTTCCGGACTTGCAAGGTGCCAAAGCGAGAGGGATCTTTCACTTCTGCGGCGCCCATTAGCAGATCTTTGGACTTCGATGAGCTGACGAATTTGTCGAGAGCCTTCTCGTTGTAGTAGTTGTCGCCGTAGACGATGAGGAAGCGGTCTTGTCCTTCTAACTCGTTCTCGCAGGTTCTTACTGCATCCGCGGTCCCTCCCAGCGTCTTCTGTTTCACGTATCTGATCTTGCAACCAAGCCGTTGGCCATCTCCGAAGAAATTCTTGATCTTTTCCGCTTCAAACTGGACTACCATGACGATATCGCGGACGCCAGCTTGAACCAGCGCCCTGACTGTTCTTTGCAGCAGAGGCTCTCCAGCGATCGGGAGCAAATGCTTCGGATTTTTCTCAGCAAGCGGCCAGAGACGTTCTCCTCTACCCGCCGCGAGAATCGCTGCCTTCAATTCTGTCACCGTGCCTTCAGGACTTGCCTCAAGAGCCGAAGCGTCTCTCTCATAACTCTCGTTGCCTCAGACTTATCTTTCGATTCTCCGGTCACGCGTATCACAGGCTCTGTCCCACTGTCCCGGACGAGAACCCAGGCAGCCTCGGTGCTCACCCTCAACCCAAACTTCGTCTCAACAGACGAGTTCTTGCCAAGGATCTTTTTCAAGCCCGTAGCCAGTGTGGAAAATTTGCCCCGGGATAGCTTTCCTGAATACTTCATCCCCTCTCTAATCATATGATATTCCGGAACATCCTTGACCATTTCTGAGACACGGAGACCAAGGGTTTCTGCCGCTTTGAGAAATAGCAGTCCAGATAAGGGGCCGTCAGGACAGCCGTTGTAGTCTCGGTGAATCCACGCCCCAGACGGCTCTCCGGCGAAGTTCGCGCCTAATCGCTTCGCTTCTCGTAGAAGCTTAGCATCACCCACTGGTCCCCGAACCAATCTCGCGCCGGTCTTCTGAGCTATCTCATCAACAACCATCGAGGCGTCGAGCGGGATCACAAAGGGACCCTTGGAGCGTTTTGCGAGGAAGGCGATGTAGGATGCGAGGATTCTATCCTGCAAGGGACAAACTCCCTTCTCGTCAACGACGTACATTCTGTCTGCATCACCATCAAACGCGATTCCTCCATCAAAATGAGTCTCAATTACCATGCTACCAAGAGTTCGCACGCTATTCCTTGTGGGCTCAGAGCCGCGACCGGGGAATCCACCATCAGGGTAGGAATTGATTGTCGTAACCTTGTCCAGTCTCTCTCGATAGATTGCGGGAGCGAGAGCTGAGGCGGCTCCGTTGCCACAATCGAGTACAACTTTCCATTTCTTCTTGAAGACGACCCGTGCCAGCAATTCCTTGTACTCCCTCGGGTCCGCAGGTTCAAGACTGGAAGCTTTCCCATCGTAAGGAAGCTTCTTTGGATTCTTCAAGCTCAATCTCGTTTCGTCGTCGAGAGCCTCTCCAAGCTTGTTGAACACCTTGAACCCGTTGTACTCCGGCGGGTTGTGGCTAGCAGTAATCATTACACCCGCCGATCGCCCCCGAGACTTCGTCTGATAGGCGAGTGCAGGTGTCGGAATCAAACCATAATCCAGAACTTTCGCTCTGTTCTCAAGAGCAGCTGCAAGAAAAGCCGCCTTCAGAACCGGCCCTGAGTATCGCGGATCGTTTCCAAGAGCCAGCTCTTCCCCCATAATCCTTGGAACGAGCCTCCCTAGCTCGAAGGCAACTGAGGAATTTACAGTTTCAGGATATTTGCCTCGGATTCCGGAACTGCCGAATTGCAGGTTCAAGAGTGGCAGCGCTACGCTGCTGGCTCTGGAGTAACCGCGGCGATTTCAGGAATAGCTTCGATGACTTCCTCGGGGGCCTTGCTCTTGGGCTCTGCTCCTTCCAGGGTCAATGGCATGGAGAGCAGTTTCGATTTGCGCACACCGATATGACGCAAGGGGCAGACTTTCTTCGCTTCGTTATAGACGTCGGATCCCATTTTCCCGAGAACCATCTCATGGCAAAGCTGCGAGTAAGTCAGCTTCGACGCCTTTTCTGCAACGATCTTGCCCATGACCTGTCGTATCCCATGCTCCTGCGACCCGTTTATTCTGCCGTGGCTGAATCCCACGATGTAGACTCGTGTAAGATAGTTGTCAACTGTTCGACCGGTGAAAATCCCATCGCAGCGAGTACTTCCACGCCTGACAAGGCTTCTGAGATAGTCAGTAGAGTACTCGTGGCTCTTGAGAATTGTATCAGCCCGGTCGCCCGTTATGGAGGTGATTAGGAAGTAGAGTTTGATGGACTGGTGGGAGAAATCATTCGTAATATCGTAAAGCGTGGTTTCCACGACTCGGCCGATAAGTTTCTTTGGATCCTCGCAAGGAATTCCGGCGACGTTTTGTTCTCCAAAGTAGGCGGGGGTGTACACGGAGTACCACTCCTTGGTTCTCCACTTGTCCCGCACTTTCTTGGTGGTCTTTGACACAGTCTCTATTCCATTTTCTTAGTTTGATACTTTTGTCAGCGTCTCCTTTGCTGCTTGGAGACAGCGGAGGAGGTCGTCCAAGGTGAATATGAATGTTTCAATCTTTCCCTCGAATTCGAGCCCGAAAGATGCTGAGCGGTCCAACGCTTTTCCCTTCACTGTGAGACCTTTCATGTTCAAGTTATCCGGCTGGACCGATGCTACAAGCGACCTGGATGTTGCCCTGTTCGGTGTCGAGATCTTGATCTGTGCCTTGATCACTTGATTGTCGACTCGATAGTCTTTTCGAATTGTGTGAGGAATGATTCGAGGCTCTGACGCTCTACGGTTGCGCCTGCGGCTATCGCGTGACCGCCTCCGTAACCTCCGTACTTTGGAGAGAGGTCCTGAAGAATCTTCCCAAGATTAAGTCCCTTCTCGATCAACTGATCAGTTCCACGCGCGGAGACTTTTGACTCGCCCTCCTTTGTCGCGGTCACGACCAAAGTTACCTTCGATCCACCGAAGAGGTTCGAAGAAGAGAGTATTGAAGAGACGGCTCCCGTCATGTTTTCATCGATCACTCCCTCGCCCCTAACAATTACCAAGTGTCCCTTCTGAACCAGTGACTTGGGATCAGAGGTTATCCAGTTCATGTATTTTGACAAGAATTTTCGGTACTCTGAGTAGACTCCTTGGGCTTCCTCGAACGCTGCTCCACGGTCCCCGAGGCCCAATGCTACCCCAAGACCCGGTTTACCCATGCGGCCGCAAGCGTTCAGGAGAGATCCGTATTCCCTGGCGTCGCGAAGCGGCGTTGAAGGTTCTTCCTTGCTCAAGGTGTAAACAGACCCTATCAGCTCAAGCGCCACCTCTCCACTGAGCTTCAGGGAGATCATGTGTTGAATGATCTTGTCGACAAGCCGCTTCTTCTCTTCAAGCGAGAGATCAGAGATTGTTCTCCAACGATCGTCAACTTTGGTGGGAATGTTTACGGAATCAAGAAGAGCTAGACAGCGGTCTTCCTCACCGCTTAGGCCTGGCAGGAACGGTGTCGTGGTTGATGCGATTGCACGATGAATGGGTCTTGTTTGTCGTCCGAACAGGACCAGGTCCTGGGTGACTTCGACCAGTTTCGTTTTGACCGCGTCTTCTAGAATCTCAGTGTTGAGGCCGATTAGAGATCTCTTGGGACCCTTATCCTGTTGGTCCCCAAGACATCCAACAATAGCTAGGGGGGAAAGATCTACGTTCTTCTGGTCTATGGCTTTTGCGAGGAGATAGGCTGTTCCTGCCCCGCTGATCTCTTCCGAGCCGTTGAAACCCATTAGGTGAGTGTTGAAATGATGGAGATTCGGCGGAGGCTCACCCAACACTTGATGATGGTCGGCAATAACGATCTCCCGATTCTTGAGCCCTTTCGATACAATGTCGAGATAACCGCTGCCTATGTCTGAAAACATGATGAAGTCAGCGTCAACTGCTCCGATCTCCTCAATCGTTCTCTCGCTGAGATTCTCCACTATTCGCATGTGAACAATCGTATTGAGACGTTTTACAGCTTCAAACGATATTGCGCCGGCTGTTAGACCGTCGGCGTCGAAATGCGTTACTGTCAGGATCGTTGATTCTTTAGAAGCTGCTTCTCGGATTATCGACGCGGTTTCGTCGGCGGTTCGCTGGAGGTCTAGTCGACGCTCGTTGAGGCTAGTCGAGTGAGGCTGCAATTGGCTTGTATGTCCAATCTTTAGGAATTCTTCCAATCTTATGATAATAAAATACAAGCCGATGGATCTTCGACTCGATCAATGCCAGGTCCCTCTTGTTTGGGTAGTCTTTCCGGTTCTTTTCAAGGTGTCTTGTCGCGCTTGTCGCTTTTTTCAGTAGATTGTCTAGGTCTTCAGGAAGCTTTGTGCGACTTTCTACTGGGAGGATGTGTTCAAGGCGACGGCCGGCAATTTGTGAAACGAGAGGAATGCCGTACTTGTCTCGGAGGATCTGCCCGACGAGGCTTGGGGTGTTTCCCTCTTTGGACAGTTTCAGAACAAGGGCTTCTACCTCTTCAGGCTCGTATTTGAACCAGGCAGGCGGACGTCTACTAACAGGTCTTGTTGACCCTGAACTTCCTCTCTTACCAGAGTAGAGCCTTGCCAAACTATTGATCCCTTGATTACACCGCGGTCCCCGGGTCGGCGTTATTTAAGTCGAACTGGGAGAAACCTTCTTTGAAATCAACAACCCTCGACGACGCATTGGACAGATCACTGGTAAGCCAAGCTTGGCTAGAGCGGTCCTCAATTTGCGATCAACGGTCGCGACGGCTAATGGCTCATTCTTGGTTAATGAGAAAGAAAGTATCGCAGCGTCTGTATCCGAGGTGTCTACTCCGGATGCGAAGATCGGGTATTTTCTGGATTTCAAGAGTTCAAGAGCGGCACCCGCGAGACCGCCAGTTTTCGAGGACCGAGTTCTTCCGAGGCGTTGGAGTTCGCGTTCTACCATGTCGAGAGTCGCGACCCGGACCGGGCCTTTGATGAGGTCTCGTACTTCCTCGTCGATATCTCTTCTCTGTTCAAGCATCGCAATGAGAAAGCTGGTATCGAGAATAACTGTGAGAGGCTGGTTGGTTCTCATCGAATGGTTCCGAGTCCTATGAGTTTTCTCATATGTATCCACCTTCTTCAACCCAAAGCTAAGATGAATTGTTGATAGACTATGAAAAGCATGAGCAGTCGAACAGCGGCTGCGTCAATAACAAGCATGCTGGAAATTTACTTGTGCAGAAATCCCTGCGTCATGGCCACAAATGCTGCGCTCAAGTGGCTCGAAGACTGGAGTGTGGGTCGAGGGGTTGAAGTTGCCTCTTCTCCGCCAGAGCACTAGCAAGGATTCCGAGGAGCACCATGCCAAAACCCAAGGCCCCTAGCCAGAGAAATTGGTGAACATAGCCATATTGTAAGCATGTTCGCGCTGGCCCGAATCCAGCTGGTGGGTTCACACACACTAGCGTGTCCGTTGCCACTTCTATGATCACGAAGACAAAGCCCAGAACGATCAACCCAAAAGCCAGGACGAGTCTGCGAAGGAGGATAGCGGAGGCCCGAAGCTTGGACCATTTGATCTGGGCAAGAGCTCCTATTACTATCAGAACGGCTCCGCTCGCGATCTCAAAAAAATCCCAGAGTAAGGCCGTAAAGCCTGACGGGTCACCGAGAACTGCAAAACGGTTGTAGTAGTAGTAAAAGGTCGCGACGCCTGCGGCGAGAATAGCTAATCCCGGAACAGGCGCCAAGACGCTGAAGCAACGAAGTCGCACGTCTCGCCTTCAACCAATTGTAGTTAACTCCTCCGCGGAAATTAGGGTTTGCGTTTGTAAAGGGAGTTCTACAAACGGGTGGTTTGGTGAAGACACGATTACCCCTGATTACGTCGCCTCGTCGACATGCTCATTGAGAGTATCCGCAATCCTCTGGCTCTGTATAGGCCATGATCAGATGTAATACTACCTTATTGTTCCGAATCCTATCAAGCGCCAACTCTCCCCAATCCTTCGACTTAGGGCGACTTTGGATCCGGGGTCAGCACAGATAGGTTTCTTTAGTTGGACGTCCGCTATGTCTTCCCTTGCTGATACTACCAACCCTGAAGTAACCGCGGTTCCTGCGTTGAGCACTAGAGGTTCGTTCATCTTGATCTTCTGCACAGGGACCAGCTGTTCAGTCCCGACAGCTCTTTCGAATAGATCAACATCAAGGCTGACCTTTTCCAGAATATCGGGCAACGTGCCTGATCTTCCGAGGACATTTCCTACAAGCCCGTCCGATTTTGTTATTGATGGATCCAAGTCGAGTCCAACAGCGACTAATCCGCCCGGTGTTGCCTGTTTTACTTCTCCGTCGCCAGCTTGCAATGTCTCTACGTTCGCGATGAGCTTTTCGTAGGTGACCCGGTTCGACTCGCCCACCTTGATTCCAGGTTTGATCTCGATCTCCTCTCCTCTCTTGAAAATCCCCTGGACCACAGACCCTCCAACAACTCCTCCCAGAATATCCTCCACTTCGGTACCTGGCTTGTTGACGTCAAATGATCGAAGAATGGACATTCTCGCCGCAACTGATGAATCACGTTTGGGAGTGGGAATCTTTTCTTGGATCGCGGCAATCAAGACATCCATGTTCAATTTGTGCTGTGCTGAAACCGGTATCACCGGAGCATCCCCAGCAACCGTGTCCTTCGTAAATTCACGAATCTCCTGATAGTTCAATCTAGCTCGGGCCCGATCTACCACGTCGATCTTGTTCTGCACTACCACCATCTTGCGCAACCCGACCATTTGCGCGGCCAGCATGTGCTCTCGATCCTGTGCTTGCGGACACTTGACGTTGGCTGAGATAACGAACATTGATCCGTCCATGATCGCCGCCCCGGACAGCATTGTAACCATTAGGCTGTGGTGACCCGGACAATCGACGAAACTAACTGATCTCAGGAACTTGGTCTCGCTCTTGCAGTTCGGACAAATCTTGCTCGTTGAATAGTTGAAAGGAGGCTCGCAAGACGGGCACTCGTAGAATGAGGCGTCAGCATATCCAATACGGATCGTGATTCCTCGTCGCAGCTCTTCAGAGTGTCTAGCAGTCCAAACCCCTGTCAGCGCTTGGACGATGGTGCTCTTCCCATTGTCGACATGGCCAAGGGTGCCTATGTTGATTTCAGGCTGCAGACTAATGCCACCTATGCGTAAGAGGTGCTCCGGAAGGATATACAGGCTTGCTTTATCGAGATCACTGTTTCGAGGGCTTGAGTTCTCTTGTTTGATTACTCAAGTCAAAGGTTCCAGTTTTGATCTCTCCGTCTCGTCGATATGTGGCTACAATAATGCCCGCAGGGGAGGTCTTACTTTCAAGAACCTTGAAAGAAGCCGGTATGGTGTCGGCGCCGAAGAGACGCTTGCCATGTCCTATGGTAATAGGATAGATTTTCAACCAGAACTCATCAACGAGATCGTGTTTTAGAAGAGTTTGGATAAGATCGGAACTACCGTGAACCTGCAATTCAGGTCCATCCTGTTTCTTAAGTTTCCTCATCTCTTCTGGGATGTTACCCTTGACGAGCGTGGAATTCTCCCAGTCAAGTTTCCTAAGCGTTTTCGAGACGACGTATTTCTTAGCCTTGTTCAGTCTGTCCGCGAACGGATCGTTTTTTGCTTTTGGCCAGTAGGATGCGAATATCTCGTAGGTCTTCCTGCCAAGCAATAGGTCGTACGGGTTTCCCATCTGCCCACCCATGACCTTTTCCATAAAACCGTCCCAGTAGCCGACAGACCATCCTCCATGCTTGAAATTGCCACTCGTATCCTCCTCGGGTCCGCCTGGGGCTTGCATAACTCCATCAAGCGTTACAAATGATAACACAACTAGTTTTCTGATGGTTCACTCCTCCAATATCTGGAGACCGTATTTGTCCCACAGGCAAAATTTAACCTTTGCAAGATAACTAGTGGAAACTGCCCAGTCAGCTTGTAGAGACGAATTGAAAGAAACTACGCTTCAGAGGTGTCAGTGGGCGACTATGGGCAACAGCCCGCTCATGGTTGAGTACCACGACAAGGAATGGGGCGTCCCGGTGCACGATGACAGGACTCTGTTCGAATTTCTTGTATTGGAGGGTGCACAAGCAGGGCTCAGCTGGCAGACAGTTCTGAACAAACGCGAAAACTACCGCAAAGCATTCCAGGCCTTCGAGCCTGCGAACATTGCACATTACAAGAACAAGGACGTCCAACGTCTTCTTCGAGACCCTGGAATCATACGTAACCGTCTCAAGATCCAGGCCACCATCAACAACTCACGACAAATCCTAGAGATACAGAGGGAACTCGGTTCTTTTGACAAATACATCTGGCGATTTGTGGGCGACAAACCAATCAAGCACGCATTCAAGTCCCTCAGCGAGATTCCTGCGACGACCAATGAGTCCGATGCTATGAGCAAAGACCTTCGCAAAAGGAGCTTACGGTTCGTCGGCCCTACGATCTGTTATGCGTTCATGCAGGCTGTTGGAATGGTGAACGACCACGCAACTAACTGCTTCAGATATGACGCGGTCTAAACCGTGAGAAATAACTTAACCAAGTGAACTGTACTCAATCCCAAGATCATTGTATTTCCTAGGAATAGAGTCGACCGCTCATACCTTCGGGGCGAGTATGATCGACGATCAGGAGCGGATACTCACTAACGTGAACTCTACCTACCGGCCTCCGACCGGGATCGGGATCCATCCCAGAAAAGCGGCCGAGCATCACAATGAGGTCTCAAGCGGTGTGATAGAGAAAGCCCTCCAAGGAGTTGAAGATGGAGTCTCTCCGGACGCCGTCTGCTATTCCGCAGGACCGGGTCTTGGACCATGCCTCAGAATAGGAGCCACGATATCGAGGGCTCTTGCTCTTTACTTGGACAAGCCTCTTGTCCCCGTGCATCATGGTGTCGCTCATCTCGACCTAGCCATGGCTGCTGGACGATCACATGATCCTCTTGCAGTTCTAGTCTCCGGCGGACATACCGCAATCGCCGTTCACCTGAACAAACGATGGCGAATATACGGTGAAACCGAAGACATTACTCTTGGAAACCTTCTTGATATGTTTGCGAGGGAGTCGAAACTCCCATCCCCTGGAGGGGTCGCTGTTGAGTCAACAGCGAAGGATGGTCGTACCCTACTTCCGTTACCCTATACTGTAAAGGGAAATGACGTCGCATATTCGGGACTGCTGACCGCTGCAATTCGACTTCTAAGCGAAGGTAAGTCTCTGGCAGACATTTGCTTCTCGATCCAAGAGGTCTCCTTCGCGATGCTCGCGGAGGCCGTTGAGCGCAGCTTGGTTCAGACAAGGAAGAAAGAGGTCCTTCTTGCCGGAGGAGTCGCCGCGAACCAGCGTCTTAGAGAGATGATCCGGTTAGTCGCAGCGGATCACGGGGCGACGTTTCACCCTGTTCCGCTCCAGTACTCTGGAGATTGCGGTGCTCAGATCGCTTGCTCTGGAAGACTGGCCTTCGAATCCGGCATTACAGTTCCTGTTCCAGAAAGCTTTGTCAATCCACGATGGCGTCTAGACGAAATTGATGTTCCATGGATTCCTCGACCTTAGACCTCCAACCGCTACACCGAGGCGCCGAGGCGGACCTCTTTCTCTCGCAGTTGCCTCCATGGAAAGTTGTTGTAAAGCGAAGAGTTCGAAAGGGCTACCGTCACGAACAGCTAGATGCAAATATCAGAAAGGAAAGGACCATCAAGGAATCAGCCGCAATCCGAGACGGCAAGGTTGCGGGAGCCAGGCTTCCTAGTATTCTCGGGCTCGATCTCGAACGGTCTACCATCATTATGACGTTCATCGATGGATTGCTCGCCAGAGACATCATTGATACGATGAGTAACGCACGCCGAGCCTCTCTTCTCGAAGAGTTAGGTAGACAGGTCGGCTACCTTCATTCGGCAGGAATTACACACGGCGACCTCACGACATCAAACATCATCGTGCCAGTAGACGAAAAGCCGTTCATGGTAGATTTCGGGATGGCCCGCAAATCAACGGACCGTGAAGACCATGGAAGCGATTTGCACCTACTCCAAAGATCGCTGATTGCTACTCATGCTCTCGACGCTACAAGTTCGCTCAGAAGGGTCGCGAAGGGCTATCGCGAAGTCGTTGGTGAAGAGATGGCGAGATCGAGTCTTCGGAAAGCCGCGGAGATAGCACGGAGAGGCAGATACTTCGCCATCCGATAAACGAACACTCTGGTTCGTGACCCAGAACCGTCACAAGTACCAGGAAGCACGGAGAACTCTTGATCCATTCGGAATAAAGATCCGAATGCTGGCTTCTCCGAAGACCGAGATCCAGAGCACCAACTTGAGTAAGATAGCCAAGTTCGCCGCGGAAGAAGCCGCCAAAAAATACAACCGCACGGTGTTGCTGGAAGACTCGGGTCTCTTCGTCAAAGTCTTGAACGGTTTTCCCGGTCCCTTCTCATCATACGTCCACGACACCATTGGTGTTAGAGGACTCTTGCGCCTGATGGCTCGACAGACTCGACGAGACGCATATTTTCAGGCCTCTCTGGCCGTCGCATCTCCCCGGGATTCGACTCAAGAGTTCTCGGGAAAAGTGGACGGGACGATATCGCACAAGCCTGCTGGAAAGCAGGGCTTTGGATTTGACCCAATATTCATCCCAAGGGGCGCTCGGAAGACATTTGCCCAAGGCGGAACCGAATTCAAGGACAAGTACTCGCACCGAGCCATCGCCTTCAGGAAACTTGCTCTCTGGTACATCCGAACCAAGACCTAAACTTGGATCCAGGCGAGTGCCGAGCGGAGCCCTAAAATAACGCGTTCAGCCGCCTTCCGTGAATATGTTCAGAATAGTGACAGTCGAGGACGTCGTACGGATTCCTCCACAAAAGTTCGGGCAACCCATCGATGAAGTTGCTCGCGAGCAGATCAAGCTCAAGTACGAGAACTATGTGGACGAAGAACTCGGGTACGTCATCCTAGTCACCGATGTTGACGTCGAGACAACCGGTAAGATCCTCCCCGGCGACGGCTCAACCCATCACAAATCAGTCTTCAAACTGCTCACCTTCTTCCCAGAACTCCACGAGGTTGTGGAGGGAGAAATCGTCGAGGTTACCGACTTCGGAGCATTCGTCAGAATAGGCCCAGAAGATGCTCTCCTACATGTGTCACAGATTATGGACGATTTCATTACCTACGATGAGAAGCACGGCGTACTCGCCGGACGCGAGAGTCACCGAAATCTTGGAAAAGGAAACATGGTCAGGGGACGAATAATCGCCGTCAGCTTTCCCAGAGGCGGTTCAGGAGGAAAGATTGGAATCACGCTACGTCAACCGTTTCTAGGCAGAATAGAATGGATCGAAGAGGACCTCAAAGGGAAACCGCCGAAGCTGGAGCGTAAAGCAGCAGCTTGACAGACAAAGCATGCAAGAACTGCCGCATGATCAGCGCTGGTCCCGTGTGCCCAAACTGCAAGTCCACCAACCTAAGTGATGACTGGACGGGCTTCGTTGTTGTGCTCGAACCGGCAAACTCTGAAGTCGCCCATCTCATGCAGATCAAGGTTCCCGGAAAGTTCGCCATCAGAGTTCGATAGAATCCGACAGAACTAGTTGTCCTAGCCGCAACGCGTCTTGTGGAAAAATAGACTAGGTCATTTAGGCCCGTAATCGGTGAAGCTACAGGCCCCGCAAACCCATCTCTGGGTCGGTTGTTTGTGAGACGCCATAACTGAGCCGCACCGTGGACACTTCCGATTCTTCAGCTTCGTCGTCGAGCCGGAAATCTCGTAAAGCTCGCTCCTCATCCGGAGCTTCTTCTGTTTCGGCTTTGCTGCGGCTGGCGCTGGCGCCTTTGGTTGCGCCGGTGGCTTTGGCGGTGCTTGGGACATATCTGCGACGCATCAGCCCCGCGCCATATTTAGTGTTGTTTCCATCGCTGTCGAAACGTTCATAAAAGCCGGGCACCGCCCAGCCTGCTGGCCGATGAGAGTGAGTCTGGATGGCACAAAAATCCGTTTACGTACGATTCCAAGTTCCCAAAGAAGCCGTTGACAAGGCCTATCAACTTCTACAGGTAGCAAAGGACACCGGAAAACTCCGGAAAGGCACAAACGAATCAACCAAGGCAATAGAGCGAGGAATCGCCAAACTAGTAGTTATTGCAGAGGATGTTGAGCCTCCGCAAGTAGTCGCCCATCTACCCATCTTGTGCGAAGAGAGAAAGATCGCATACCTCTACGTTCCCAGCAAGCTTGAGCTAGGCAAATCCGCTGGACTAGACGTTGGATCCGCTGCGATCTCAGTCGTCGAGCCTGGCGACGGTGCGCAATCTCTCAAGGATATCTTGAAGATAGTTGAGAATATCAAGAAGACCGGCGCAGGCAAGTGAGCAAGGGAAAAGACAGGTCCGACGAACCACTCATCCCGGCCGAAGTCACACAAGTCATCGGACGGACCGGGGTTACGGGAGAAGTTATTCAGGTTCGAGTCAGAGTCTTAGAAGGCCGCGATAAAGGACGAATTATCACTAGAAACGTGAAGGGACCTATTCGGCTTAACGACGTTCTCATGCTTCGAGAGACTGAGAGAGAAGCGAAAAAGATCAGGTAGGGCGTAAGCGACGCCAAAGACGTTTAAGTGCAGCTTCTGCGGGAAGAATTTTCCCAACTCCACGGGCATAATGCACGTGAAGAACGACGGCACGATACTCTACTTTTGCTCGCGCCGTTGCAGAGTCAGCACTTTGTCCTTCAAGAGGGATTCTCGTAAGCTGAAGTGGACTGCTTACTACGGGAAGAGAGAGAGAGGACGCTGAGCAGCCACTCCAACAACAAGACATTCGCTTTCCTCAAACCTGAAGCCCTCCAATCGAGGGTTGCCGGTGAAGTTCTGTCGAGGCTGGAGAGGAAAGGATTCGCGATCAAACAGTTACGTCTACACAACATATCGAGAAAGGAAGCAGAGACGCTTTACGCGGTTCACAAGGGAAAACCCTTCTTCCAAGAACTCGTAGATCATGTCACTTCGGGGCCTGTCGTGCTGATGATTCTTGAGGGCTCGAACGCTGTTGACGTGCTGCGTAAGGTCATCGGCGCCACCAATCCGCAGACAGCTGAGCCAGGCACGATAAGAGGCGACCTATCGTTATCGATAACGGCCAATATCATTCATGCATCTGATAGCCTCTGGAACGCGAAGAAAGAATCATCAATATTCTTCCACGACCCGATATAGCCTCAAGGGCTCCTTCGAAGAACAATCAAGGTTTTAATGCAGACATGGGAAAAATGGAGGGCAATGTGGAGCCTTCCCAGATATGGCAATTCGTTCACCCATCGCAGTCGTCCTCGGACACGTGGACCATGGGAAGACCACGCTCCTCGACAAGATTAGAGGCACCTCGGTAGCCGCCCGAGAACCGGGCCAGATCACTCAGTGGATCGGCGCCAGCCTCATTCCCGCTCAAACTATAACGAAGATCTGCGGACCCCTTCTGGCCAGGTTTAACCTCAAGATCGAAGTTCCCGGAATCCTATTCATCGACACTCCAGGTCACGAGACTTTCAGCAATCTGCGCAAGCGAGGGGGATCCGCTGCAGACGTCGCCGTCCTCGTAATCGATCTAACCAAAGGAATCGAGCCCCAAACCGTCGAATCCCTGAACATCCTCAAGGCTCGAAAAACACCTTTTCTGGTATGTTGCAACAAGATCGATGCGGTTCCAGGATGGAAGTCATCCCCTGATGGCTCATTTCTCGCCAATACAGAAAAGCAGAGACCCGAAGTCTTGACGGATTTAGATAATAGAATCTACACGATGATGGGAACTCTGTCCCGATATGGCTTCCGCGCTGATCGATTCGACAGGATCAAAGACTTCTCCAAAACGATCGCCCTCGTACCCTCAAGCGCCAAGACAGGAGAAGGCCTGCCGGAACTGATGGCCATGCTGGTCGGGCTCACCCAGATCTTCATGAAGGGAGAACTAACGACTAGTGCGGGTCCGGCGCAAGGCACCGTTCTAGAGGTGAAAGAGGAACCTGGCCTCGGAGTCACTATTGACGCTATGATCTATGACGGAACGGTCAAGGTAGATGACGAAATAGTACTCGCTGGACGGAACGGGATCCTACGAACACGGGTCCGAGCTCTACTCGTACCGAAGCCCCTTGACGAGATCCGCGATCCCAGGGATAAGTTCAGCCACGTGGAACATGTCGATGCCGCCGCGGGAATCAAGATCGCAGCTCAAGGTCTCGATGACGCGATTGCAGGTTCTCCCATCTACGGAGTAGACAACCCGTCGAAGCGAGTGGATCTAGAGAAGAGGGTGCTTGGCGAGGTCGAGTCGGTGAAGGTTAGTACTGATCGAACTGGAGTTATCGTGAAAGCTGACGCCCTCGGTTCCTTAGAGGCTCTCACAACCTCCCTTTCCATTTCCAAGGTACCCATACGTCTCGCAGACGTAGGCGAAATCTCTAGACGAGATGTCGTGGAGGCTGAGGTCGTTCGAGCGAAAGACCCGTACCTGGCCGCGATTCTCGGGTTCAACGTCAAGTTGTTGCCTGACGCGGAGGAAGAGATCAAAGAAAGAGGAATTCCGGTATTCAGGGGCGACATAATCTATCGCGTTTTGGAAGACTACTCAAGATGGGTTGAGGCTCAGAGAAGTGCGGGCGTCAAGGCGGAGATGGAGCTGCTTATCCGTCCGGGTAAGATGAAGATTCTCAAGGGATTTGTCTTCCGCAGAAACGACCCGGCTATAGTTGGGGTCGAGATCCTCGAGGGAATCGTCAAACCGAAGTATCCGGTGATCAACAGCAGCGGGAAGCGCATTGGCATAGTCCTAAGAGTCCAAGACCAGGGGAAAGACGTAACAGAAGTGGGAAAGGGAAAACAAGTTGCAGTTTCCATCGACAAGCCGATCGTTGGTAGACATATTTTCGAGGGAGACGTTCTCTATGTCGATGTTCCCGTAAAGCATGCGACGACCCTTTCTACAAAGTTCAGAGACCACCTCTCCCCAGGAGAGCTCACGTTACTTGACGAGCTGGCTGGTATCTCGGCAAAAAGTGCCTTGGGAGTGGTGTCATGACTCGAACGACGTTTATTAACGGCCTCAGGGAACTCGCTTCCAACGGAGTCTATTAACAAAACATGGCCAAGTTCCAGCTCATCGTATCGGATCCTGTGAGCAAGACATCGAAAGCCGCTACGATCGAGGGAGCGAAGGCGCAGGCCCTTGTCGGAAAAGCGATCGGGGATGAGGTTGATGGAAAACTTCTCGGGATTGGAAACATGAAGCTCAAGATCACTGGTGGCACTGACAAGGATGGCATTCCGATGCGTTTCGATATTCAGGGAGGGGCCAAGAAGAGAGCGATGCTCTCGGGTGGAGTCGGCTTCAAGCCAAGTGATCGTGGGGAAAGGCGGAGGAAGCTTGTTCGCGGGCGGATCGTCGGAGAAGATACCCTACAGATCAACAGTGTAGTTATCGGAGAGGCAGCTCAGAAGCCGGTGGAGGCTAAGAGTTGAGCGTCGAGATAATCGCCGAACACATCAATCCGCTTCTGGGCCGAAAGGACGCAAAACTAATCGTCCACCATGAAGGTTCTGGGACTCCCGACCGTTTGGCCATTCGAAAGATCGCCTCTGATCACTTCAAGACTCAGCAGGACAAGGTATACGTTCGAAGCGTCCGAACCCGGACCGGTGGATCCTCAGCGGTATGCCAGGTGGAAGTCTATGGCGATTCGAAACTTGCCGACAAGATGGTTCCAGCTTACATAAAGAATAGAAATCTTCCCAAGGAACAGAGAGTCTCGAGGAAGAAGGGAGCAGAAGAAGAGAAGCCTGCCCCTGCAGCCCCCAAGCCTGCGGCACCTAAGCCTGCGGCTCCGGAAAAGAAAGCTGAGCCAGCTAAACCAGCCTCGGCCAAGGAGTCAAAACAAGCGCCTGCTAAAGATTCAAAGCCGGCCCCAGCCGAAACGAAAACACCCGCCAAACCGGAAGCAAAACCCGCTGCAAAGCCTCCGGCAAAACCAGACTCCAAACCGAAAGCCTAGACAACTGCCTCCGCAGAATACAACATCCAGAAATCCCGCATTATCAGCCCCTGATCTTGGAAAGGGGAGGGGCTTTCTAGATTTCCTCTAACCGTTCGGGGATGACCCGTTAGAACCTCTAGATTCGCAATGCCATCCAAGCCTGGATTGTGCCATGAATCGGCCGTCTCGCCCAGAAACTCTGCCAGACAAGAAATCGTTCCTGGGGGAGGGGGGTCTTGCACAGAACACCTCACAACGCAGAAGTGGTGAATGCTCCTCTCCTGTTTTCGTTCTACGCCCTTTTCGCGGCGCTGACAATGCTTACAACGTCTTGCGTTTTGAGTACGTAGTTGTCGGATAGACGCATACCGCTTCGAGCATTGATCCCATAGAGCATTTGTTCGCCTATTTCCGTATGGATTTTCAGAGCAAGTTCTTTGAGAGTTGTCCCGTTCGGAACCAGATACGCGTCTGGGAGAACATTTCCATCGTGGTCGCTGAACTTCTCGGGATTCTCCACGGGGTATACCACGATCATATTGAGGAGGTTGAGAAAGGCGGAGTTGATGCACGCCTGAACTCCAGTTGATCCGATAGGTTTCAGGACTTTTTCTCGAATCATTTCAAGGGCAGCCTTCTGCTCAGGACTAACGGCTCCAAGGACCCGAAAGTCCGGGTCTCCTGGCTTGTACTCTATCAACCGTTTTTCCGCGGCCCTCCGCAGTGCCAGCTCTGCCTCCGCGGACACCGGTATTGTCAGCTCGCCCATCTGTTTCAATCGATTGACATTTCCAGTGGAGGTCGGAAGATCAATCTTGTTAGCCGCGAGCAGCAACGGTTTCGTTTCTTTTCTGATGATATCAACAAGCTTCAGTAGGTCTTCCTTGGTCCACGCGCTCGGTTTTCCCCTGAGGTTTGCTTTCTTGATCCCGTTCTCAGCTTGGCCTTTATTGACCCCAAGCCCGCTGAGACGCTCAGCCACCAAGGACGCTGGGTCCTCTCCAGCCAACTCGGTCTTCTTAGCGGTCTTTTCCCAGTCTTTTCCAACTATACGTAACATCCACATCTTCAGTTCCGTCTCGAGAAAAACCACGTCGTCAACCGGATTGTGGGCGCCAGGTTGAGTGAGTTTGCCCTCGGAGTTCGTTGACCCTGAAGCATCAACGACGTGGATAAGCGCGTCAGCCTTCCTCAGCTCGTCAAGAAACTGGTTTCCAAGCCCTCTACCCTCCGATGCGCCTGGCACCAGTCCTGGGAGATCGATGATGTCTATCGGTATGAATCGTTCCCCATCGATGCATTTCGAGTTCTGGGGATTATCTTCGACTCCAAGCTCTGTGTGGATGCACTGTGTTCGGAGGTAGGAGATTCCGTGGTTTGGTTTGATGGTGGTGAATGGATAGTTCGCTATCGGAACGAGCGTTAGTGTTGCGGCGCTGAAGAATGTGCTTTTTCCCGCGTTGGGCTTGCCGACGATCCCGACCTGCACACTAGACCACGAGTCATGAAGGGTGAGAGATACCTGTTATTCTCAGGCCGGCGTTCTTTACCTTGTACCTGATATTCAGCGATACCAAGAGCGCGGTTATTTGCTCAATGGTCCGCGAATTTTCAAGCGGGCCCGCATCGATCCCACGCGCCCCCGCGATGCTCTTGACAAGATCAAGAGTAATCCTCTTCGCGTTATCATCATTCGAACATACAAGAACATCGCACTCAACTTGCTTAGTGGGATCCTTGAGGAGTTCTGCGCTCACATTGTTGAACGCAGTCGCAACGCCAACAGTTTTCGGTACAACCGATGCGGCAAGTTCTCCAGCTGACCCTGCCCAGACCCCGACAGTTCTAGTCGCCCGTCCGCCGACCGAGGTCTCAAGGGGCACCGACACGTTCACCAAGACTTGGCCAGGCTTGAAATTGGGCTTGACTGTCTTTAGAGTCTCGAGTAAGGCTGTGAAAGGCACCGTTAACACGACCACATCTGCTTGTGAGACAGCATTCTCGTTGGTCAAACCTGACACGCGAACCGGACGCCCAGCTGTATGAGCAATTGTCTTCGCAGCCTCTACCGCTCTATCCAGGCTTCTAGAACCTACGATTACTTGGTGTCCTGCCATCGCCCATCGAAGAGCGAGACCGAACCCCTCTTCACCTGCTCCGCCTAGTACTGCTATTTTGCGATTTTCCGTTTGGCTCCACTCTTACCTGAACCGTGAGGGAGCGGCTTGATGAGTCCCTTTCGCATGAGCAGTTCCGTCGACTTCCGCGCATGACCTATGATCGTCTTCGCCCTCTCGTAGAGTTCTCTCCGGGTTGCCTTTACTCTTGCCAGGCCCTGTCTGACCGCCTCAGCTCCAACGGCAGCCGCCTCCCGCGGGAATACCTCCCAGTCGCTCATACTCGGGAGAATCCTCTTTTCATCAATACCCTTCTCCTCCGCAATCTTAGCTAGCTCGTTTGCCGCGGCGATGCACATTTCGTCGCTAATCGCCTTGGCTCTAACGTCGAGAGTTCCTCTGAAGATCCCGGGGAACCCGAGAGAGTTGTTGACCTGGTTCGGAAAGTCCGATCGACCTGTGGCGACAATCTTTGCGCCCGCGTCCTTGGCCTCCCAGGGCCAAAGCTCGGGAATCGGATTGGCACACGCGAAGATAATCGAGTCATCCGCCATGGTCGATATGAGTCCTTTTGGAACGACGCCTGGTCCCGGTGTCGACATTGCAATCAGGACATCTGCTCCCTTCACCGCTTCCTTCAGCCCACCTGTACGTCCTTCCGAGTTTGTCCTCAAGCAAATCTCCCATTTCGCGTGATACTCCTCCTCCAGTTCTGTGCGCTGGCGGTTGAGGATTCCTTCCCTGTCCACCATGGTGATGTTTCCAGGCGTCACTCCTGCCTCGATTATGATCCGTGCAACTGCAATGTTCGCCGCTCCCGCCCCAAGCATGCAGACCGACGCGTTTCCGATTTTCTTCCCAACAACCTTTAGCGCGTTGATGAGACCTGCGCAGACAACCGTTCCCGTTCCCTGTTGATCGTCATGCCAGACGGGAATCCGAAGATCCACTCTCAAGGCATCAAGGATGTCAAAACACTTCGGCTGTGAAATGTCTTCAAGATTTACCCCGCCGAACGACGGCTGCAACCACCTGACAGCATTCTCGATCTCGTCGGGCTTCCTCGTCCCGAGACAAATAGGGTATGCATCAACTCCGCCTAGATACTTGAACAGCAGGCTCTTTCCCTCCATCACAGGAAGTCCCGCCTCCGGCCCGATATCTCCCAGCCCGAGAACCCGCGTGCCGTCCGTAACTATCGCGATATTGTTCCACTTGTTAGTATAGTCATAGACCCGCTCTGGATTTTTCTGAATCTCCTTGCAAGGATCCGCAACACCTGGAGTATACCAGATCGCGAAATCATCATACGAGTCGACTGGAACCTTCGACACAATCTCGATCTTTCCCTGATAGAAAGGGTGATACTTCATTGCAAGCCGAGCGGGAGCGTAAGCTCGTTTCAGCAAAGCTGTATCTTGAGCCAACCCCGAGCAATCACTTCTTGAGAAAAACCCGTTCGCAACCTAGCCTTACTTAACGCTGTTGAAAGCCAAAGTTCCCAGTAACCCTTATCAGGGATTCACCAGTCGAAGCGTCAGCGGATAGGAATTGTCGTATTCCCACCTAGCAAACCAATGGAGAGAGAAAAACCCCGAGCTGAAGGAATGGCTGCGGCTCTCCGTCGTTGGTTGGAGAAAGGAACCCGTCGTCAAACGGATTCCATACCCGACAAGGCTAGATCGCGCACGAAGCCTCGGGTACAAAGCAAAACAAGGGATCATACTCGTCAGAGTGCGAGTAAGAAGAGGCGGCGCTAGGAAACCGCGTCCAGTTTCGGGAAGGCGACAGAAAGCTATGGGAGTGTCGAAATTCACCAGGAGCATCTCTCTACAGAGAATAGCGGAGAAACGTGCAAACCGAAAATATGTCAATCTGACCCTCCTCGACTCCTACTACCTGTACTCGGACGGTATTCACCACTGGTACGAGGTGATTCTTGCGGACAAGAGTCATCCCGCGCTAGCGGAATGGTCAAGAGAGAAACCCCATCGAGCGCCATCACCGCAAACGGTTGCGGTTGAGAAAATCCCCGAAACCCGATAAACGGCACGCCCACCTGGCCACTGTCTACGCAAGGCATGCAGATGACACCGGACCCGCTGACCAAAATAGTCAAGATGGGTCGAAAAGTAGATCCCATAATCTTCGAGACGTTAGCCCATGCTTCTTCTTCCACGTTTCAATCCCCTGTAGCTTACCACTTCAGAACCGGCGGCAAGAGGATGCGAGCAACACTTGTCCTTCTCGCATGCGCCGCCTGCGGCGGCAGAACCCAAGACGCAATGAATCCCGCAGCCCTAGTCGAGATGATTCACAACTATTCACTAGTAATGGACGATCTGATTGATCGGGGACTTGTGAGGAGAGGGAAACCAACCGTGAGAGTCCAATATGGAGACTCAATTGCCCTATTGATCGCGATGCTGTACCGCGAAGCCCTAGACGATCTAATCGGGAAATGTATCTCTCCGAACAAGATAAGGCTGGTCGCAGTCAAGTCGATGAAGGACATCATTGAAGGTGAGAGATTAGACCTCCTGCTCGAGCAGGCTGGAAGGGAGGATTCTTACCTGAAAAGCCAGCGCATTCTTAACCCGAGCTTCTCAATCTACGTGGAAATGATAGGAAAGAAGACCGCGGCCCTGTTCAAGGCTGCCTCCCAAATAGGAGCATATTCGGCACGAACGAAATTCACGATCGTAAAGTCGTTAGGAGAATTCGGATGGAAGGCGGGACTTGCGTTTCAGATAATGGATGACGTGCTGGACATATGTGGACAAGAAACAGGGAAACAGATTGGCAAAGACATTCTTGAACACAAGCTTGGAAACGCGGTAATCTTGACAGCCCTCAAATATCTACCCCAAAACAAGAAATCCGAGGTTCTCGCAGCCCTAAGGTCGGAACAGGTGTCGCAAGCCATGGTGATGCGGACGAGACGACTGGTTATGGAGACCCCCGCTGAGAAGGATTGTAGAGAAATTGCGGAAAAGTACCTCAACGAAGCTAAGGCTCATCTCTCGGTTCTACCAAAATCTGTATATCGAGACGGGTTGGCTACGCTTTCCGACGCGATTGTCTCAAGGACCTTCTAGAGCTCGTCCAAGGGACGAATCTGGTCCCGGTGATCCTGTTCCCTTCAAGGATCTTTCTAAGCGCGTTCTTTTCCTTCAAGTTGAAAATGTAACACTCGCAACCATTCTTCGCCAGTTGAAGAGCCTGTCTGACTTTCTCCCCCATACCACCGGTAGCATCGCCAGAAGGGCCTCGTGATGCCCTCAATACCGAGCGGAAGTTCCCAGGAGTGACCTCGGCGATGAGAGTAGCACCCGGAAACGTCTTCGGATTCCGGGAGTATACCCCATCGACATCGGACCCCAGTAATACTCGGGAAGCTCCCAGTCTAAGTCCAACCAGAGAAGCGATACGATCTCCAGAGAGCACCCCGATACCTTGCGACTCGTCAAATACCAAGTCCCCATGAAGCAACGGGGCAAGCCGGGACTGCAACGCCTTTCGTATAGGGTCCAACATGATTCTCTTCACCTTCCCATTGTCGAAGGTCACGAAGCTCATCGGATGAAACGGAACCGGGAGTTTACCTCGCAACAGCAGGGATGCGCAAATGATCCTCGTGAGCTGCCCCAGATAGAATTCAGTCTCCGAAATGAAACGGAGTTGAGATCGATTGCGGAGGCCTTTTCCCAAGCCAGATTCGGCGACAAACGGGTGAGCGTATGACCCACCGCCATGAATTAGGATCAAGGGAAGATCGTAGCCTCTTAGTTGATCAGCCACGCTCTGAATCGTGGGGATATCAGGAGTGCATTCTCTAGCCTTGTCGGTAATAGCCGAACCTCCAAGCTTCAGAATGGTAAGCTGCTGCATTCACTGAATTCCGAGCAAAGCTTGCTTTTAGCCGCTTCGGGGTGACTTTGACGATGATTCGAAGGTAACACCCGACTTATGATTAGCACTAGTGCTGATTTGACCCGGAAGTCATTGTTGAACATCAACGATTCCCCGAATGGCACACTCCTGCTCGAAGTCATCGAGGAACGGATAATAAGTTCACTGGGCGACAAGCCAAATAGTTCAATCAGCGAAATCGCAAAAGATCTCAAAGTCAATAGGTCAACAGCGTCGAAATACCTGCATGTTCTCCGCGCAAAAAAGAAAGTCGCATTTCGACAAGTAGGGCCAGTCAAGCTCTGGTCGTTGGAGGTGCAATAATGGAAGTCAGAAGGGCAGTCGCCCCAAGTATCCAAGAATCAGACGATCGAGTACCCACTGGGATTCCCAGTCTAGACAAGATAATCGAAGGCGGGCTCCGACGAGGCGACTGCATTATCGTTGCCGGCCAGCCCGGAACCGGCAAGACAACCCTCGGACTACAATTCCTTTACCATGGCGCAACCCGATGCGGAGAAAACGGGGTCTACGCATCTGTCATAGAGAGCGGGGAAAAACTGAAACGTAACGGTTTGAGGTTCGGATGGGACCTCAACCGACTCGAAACAGAAAACAAGCTACGCCTAGTCTCTCTCCAATCCACCATGAAAGCCGGCGTTAGCACGGCACTTGAAACGGTTCTGGAAGCCTTGCACAGCACGAACGCCAAGAGGCTCGTATTCGATTCACTCTCAGCACTAATGACTGCCTTCGAGAGCAATGCCGAGGCCAGAAGCTTTCTCCATATCATGGTGAAATTCTTAGAGGCTGCAAACTGTACAACGCTGATGATAAGCGAGATCCCTTGGGGAAAGCAACAACTTGGCACCAACTTCGAAGAATTTCTGGGAGACGGCCTTGTGATATTGGACGCGAGCTTCGACAATTCGAGGGTCCGCCGAAGGGTCTACATTCCAAAGATGCGAGGAACTGAGCACAGATTAGAAGGATATGACTACTACATAACAAGAGACGGCTTCTCCCTGGCACCGACGCCCATTCCCCCCGACAAAATACGATGATCCAAGAATAAGCAAACCAATGCTTCAGCCTTTTTTGTCGCCTCTCAAGGACGGTTGCGGACAATCAAATGCCCCCGCTTAGGAGCGATCTCCTTGAGAAGCTCATCGGGTCGGAAACCAAAGCCGAGCTCCTGATGTATTTCCACGACAACCCCGACACAACAGATTCAGTAGAGGGAATCGCCGCAAAGATCCGGCGAAACCCAAAGGAAATCGAGCGCGACGTGTCAGATCTCGTTGAGCTAGGCTTGCTTCAGGAGGTGCGAGTCATCTCATTCAGCAAAGACCGAGATCAAGAGTTACAGAGAGAGATCTCGCAACGACTTGTGTCTGCCGGCTCGTTCGAGGAGCAATCAACCTCCTCGAATAGAGACCTGACAGGAGTCGGGATGATTGACTCGCTCTTACCCGATGGTTATCCCTCGTCATCGGTCGTACTTGTCATGGGGGATCCTGCAACAGGGAAAACAACCCTTCTGATCCAGCTTGTCGCCGAGGCTTTGAAAAAAGGCAGAAACGTCGTCTACGCGGCCTTAGACGATTTTCCAGACAGCATCAGAGAGTCCATGAAACTAATGGGGGCTAATCCGAGAGACTATGAAGTTGAAGGAAGGAGAAAACTAGTCTTCATAGACTGTTACTCGTTCCTCGTGGGCGTAAAAAGCCAGGAACAATATAGCGAAGATCCTCAACGCCTGTCTGACCTCAGTATCGTCGTGACAAAAGCCCTGTCCGAAGCTCGCGACTCTGGCAACGTCCTGCTTGCGATGGACTCACTAACGACTCTCATCCAAAGAAGCGGAGTAAGGCCCTCATTCGATTTCTTACATACCTTGATTGCAAAGATAAGGAGCAATCGAGCTAGCTGTGTAACATCACTTTCGAGGAAAGCATTTCATCCAGCCATAATCGCCGCGATACAAGACAAGGTTGATGGTGTGATTGAGATGAAGGTGGAAGACACAAAGGATGGATTGGCACGTTTCATTAGGGTTTCGAAGATGAAGGGCGCCCAACACATAACCACATGGACTCCTTACAATCGAGACCCCTCGATGGGTCTGATTATCCCCTATGAAGAGTCTAACGTGAAGAAATCAGTTTAGTTCTGTCACAGAACGCTTTCGCGTGGAAAGACTTCAATTCCCGTATCAGTAATCCTGTACGGCCTCGGTTGGTTGTCTAACGGGGTTTTGCGCATTTTCTCCACCTGAATCACCCGTAGTAGCGACTTACCGACTTGCAATTGCTGGAGAAGTATGACTCCGTGAGCGAGATACTCTTCGTAATCGAGGCTTCTTTCGAAACCCGGCCTTCGAAGTTCAGTTGTAATCAAGCACGTCGCGCCAGTGTCTGCTAGCGCCTCCATAAGTTCAACCAAGGCGTTCCGTTGGGCCGCCACTCCTTCGTATTGAAAAACCAATGTTGTCACGGGGTCGACAACTATTCTCTTAGCCCCGATCTCCCGAACGCTCGTCTTGATCATCTCAATCAACGTTGCCATAGAGAACTCCTTTCGGCCGACGGTTAATTTTCCAACCTTAATCTCGGCAGGAAGATATCTGATTGGCGAAGCTTCGAGAAAAATTAGTTTCTTGTTATTCTCAAGATCCTGAAAGTCCCAACCGAAGTCAAGCATTTCCTCGAAGACGTGTTGTTTGTTTTCGTCGAGGCTGACATAGACACCGGTTTCCTCGTAGTCCAAGATCCCATTGACGAGATACTGAGAGGACAGTATCGTCTTGCCCGTCCCGGGTCCTCCTGAGAGGAGAATGGTTCTGTTCTTAGGCAATCCACCTGTGAGCAACTTATCGAGGCCTGGAATCCCAGTGGGAGTTCTAGAACTAGCGTTCGGATTGCCCGAGGAGTCACCCAATAGTGTTCAAAAACGGTGGAGACAACTCGCAACCATATTCGTTCTGATACGTCTAGTGTCTCGAACAAGATACAACTCCCGAATATCCATCGACAGGCGTCTCGCCTGCGAATAGCCAGAGGCACCTAGGAGGGGTAGAGTCAATAGGAATGACATCCAAGGATAGGCTTACCCTATACCAGGATCAAGGTGTCCAGCTACTCCTAGGCAGATTTGTAAAAGGGGAAATCGTCGAACTCGTGCCCAGCTTTGATCTCAGCCAAACAGCTAGATATCCTGAAGTGGAGGAAGTCGTCGATGGTGATACGACCGCTGCGAAGCAACTGGTTGAGAAACTTTGGGACGTTGGAATATTCAAACGCAAGTTCCATGAAAAAATCTTGGTTTGTCCGAGTTGTTTGTCTGCAAATGTCAGCAATGATTATGTCTGCCCCAATTGCAATTCAATTGACATAGAACGCAAGACTCTTCTAGAACACACAGCTTGCGGGACAATAGACAGCGTAGACAACTTTCTGGTCGCAGGCAGCCTTTATTGTCCCAAATGCAATAAGGAGCTGATCGAAGCCGGGGTGGATTATCAGAAGCTCGGTGCCTGGTTTCAATGCTCTCAGTGTGGAAAGAGGTCGGATTTGCCAAGCCCGATTCACAGATGCAGAAGTTGCGGACACATCTTCACTATCAAAGACACGGGGTTTGTGAACGTCTATAGTTACCGTATTAGTTCTGATTCAGAAGAAGAATTCAAGCGGACCTTTCTAGTAATGAAGCCTATCGGTGCTACGCTTGAGGATTTCCAATACAAAGTCGAGATGCCCGGACAGGTCGCGGGCCATTCCGGTGCCCTCCACAGATTTGACGCAGTTGCCTCAAAGGGCTCATCGGAGCTGGTTGTTCTCGACGTGATCGCCAGTGAACGGGAGATCGAAGAGACCCCCATTGCATCGCTCTACGCCAAAGTGTTTGACGTAAGTCCTACTCAAACAATCCTTGTGGCGATTCCAGGGCTAACGGAGAAGGCGAGGAAGCTGGCGTCTCTGTACAGAATCTCTGTCATCGAAGCAAGTGACTCGCAGCAGGCAGCGGACCTCCTAAAGGGGCATTTTGGCTGGACAGGCCTTTCGGGAAATGAAGAATCGATAGATGACTTGCAATTGTAACCTTGTCACTACTAGCAAAGGTTACACCAATCTCAAGGTGAACAGCCACTTTGCGGTGGCTAAGTTGACTCCTCGTGCCATTGAAGGTCAAACCTGTCAAGCTTAGAGACAGCCTTTACTTGCTAATCCCCGTGGATATAGCAAGGTTGCTAGGAGTCGCGGCGTCGTCTCATTTTCAACTGAGTTTGAACGAGAATCAAGAGTCTGTCAGGCTCGTCTATGAAATGAGGAAAGACGAACCGCCAAAGGAAGTCATTACGAAAGACGAGTGAGGCGGTGAAAATTAGTTCATCAGATCTTGGACCTGCTAGCGCTCGGCGCTTCTGGCATGGCCTTGCTCTTCACAATTCGAGCCAAGAAAACCTATTTTCTGGACTCGGTTTTCTTCATCATCGCGGCAAACATTGGTTTCATCCTGTTTCTCTCTGATACTACGTTCTCAGATCTCATTAACAGGCCTCCCAACCCATACCTCGACACCATTTTCATAGCGTTGACGGCAATTTCGATCGGTTTCGCAAGTTACCTTTTGAAGGAAAGCGGGGGAAAGGGAGGATTCACGGAGTTTACGACGTTCCTCAAGATGCTTCCGAGAGCATTACTCGCGTTCCTTCTCATCTCAATAGTCTGGGCAACGGCAACTCTAATTTGGCGGCCGTTTACCGTGAACAACTTGATCACCAACGGGGAGTCCATCTACTATTTTTCCTATGACGGCTGGTACATACTAGTCAGCTCTTTGTTGTTGGCCTCGTTCATAGCACTTCCCGTCTTGGCCTTTTACAGGCAGTCGAGACGAGTACAAGATCCGAAAGCCTCGAGCTCGATCAGACTCATTAGCATCTGCTGGGCTTGTTTCGGTCTCATCACTTTCTTTCAGCAAGCATTTGCCGGAGCCTTCGCCAGTTTGGTCAAGAGTTTCAGTATCGTAGCAGACGGGGCCCTATTCGTCCTCGTGTCCTTTGCTCTTAGGGAGCCCACCATCCTGAGCAGAATTGTCACCGGTGGCGAGATGATCTTCCAAGCTGTAAGTTCGAGTACGGAAGAGGACACGGTGGTGTTGTACAACTCGGAATCTGACAGGAAGAGGCTCGTTGAAAGGTTCGTAGAAGATGGACTAGCAACTGGACAAGAGTTGGTCTTTTACGCAATAAAGTCAGAAGTCCCTTTTTACAGAGCAATTGTGAAGGGAACTACGCCTGATCATTCGCGACAAAAGAGTCCACAGATGATGATTCAATCCATTGATTTCGGAAGCGGCGAAGCACCAACTGATCTCGCCGTTCCTCCCGGATTTCACCGGACCAAGAGAGAACTGGTTGACCTTGGGGAATTGAGCTTGGACCAATGCAACATGATAATATCCAAGGTCAGGTCCCTCGACAGTCTTCCCGGTCCTCGGCGAAGACCGCGGATATGGGCTCTCAATGTCGAGGAGGCACAATCTGGTACACTTCAGGCCTTACGTGAAGCGAACCCTAAGGCTCGAGTCCGCGACCTCGCACTTCAACAAGACAGTTTTTCGAAACTGCTCAATACAAGGCATCAAGCTCTTTCAAAAAGTAGAATCCTGCTAGAATACGATCCTACGAGCAACTATGAAGATGCAGTGCAGAAATTTGCCCGAGAATTCCAAGCGAACGTCGAGCCAATTGCAATATTCACTAGCATGGGAAGTCCAACGTTTCGACAGTTTAGAGGGCAACATAACTTGCGATTGTTCACCTTCAGTGCAAAAACGTCAACTCCTTCCAAGGTTTCTGAAGAACATGTTCTGCTGCCTGAGAGGGACACCTCCTTGCTCCTTGATGCAGTCGATAAGCTGCTACAGGCAAACCATGGCCGTTTGGTCGGAATGGTTTTCGACGTATTCACTGACTTGATCCTCTTTCAAGGATTCGAAAAGGGCTATGGCGTCTTGTCATCTGTTGTTGAGATGTCCGAGTCAGAATCCGCTTCAACACTTGTGTTGATTAACTTCACGGCTCTCGATGAGAGGTCTCTGAACGGAATAAGAGGTCTT
>MNGN01000004.1 GCA_001918745.1 Crenarchaeota archaeon 13_1_40CM_3_52_17
ACCGTTCTCTCCGTATTCGGTGTCGGGTCCGGCCGTGCCCTTCTTGCTGTTAGTCCCACGTTTGTTCCTCAAACAACTCCCCAACAGTATGTGACTCTTCTGTCGAAGGTCCCCCCTGGAAGCCCGAGCCCTTGGCTCATCTATCCAACCCGCTCGACAGTGTGGGTTGCCGGCTTCGGCACGGGGAGTCCAATCTCATCACAGATCAAAGAATTCTTTATCAACGATACTTCCAAAGCACTTCTAAGTCTCCCAAATGTGATTGTCAGCTCAATTCTTGCTGACCCGATTAACCCTTCAACTAAGGTTTGGTTTACGGAGAACTCGACACTCGCGTTCTATGATACGAGTAATACGACCAAGACAAGCGAGACAAAAGCGATTACCTTTCAAGACCAAAGCATACAGTACCTCACAAATGACACCCAGGGTCGAATATGGATGTCCCTCGTGGGCTCGTCTGGCGGGAGCAGTATTGCAATGTACGACCCGTTGAGTCACTTGAATCAGACCTATCCGGTTCGGACGAGTGGGGCCGTCGTTCAGGGCATTGCTGTTTCTCCTTCTGGGAATACGATATGGTTTGCTGAGACTGCGTCTAAGAAGATCGGTCGTCTTGTACTTGGAGTCCCTCCGGTTTTCAACGAGTTTTCTCCCCCTTCATGGGTGAACTTGGCCGCACCAATACAGGTCGCAGTTGACTCAACGGGCGACGTCTGGTTTACGGATCACGGTAGCAACCAGTTTGGAGTGTTAGATCCGCTCACAAACGTCTGGAAGGTATTTCCTATTGGGTTCTGTCCAGACAACTGTGTTTACGGGCTTCCTAACGCCATCTTTGCCGACGCGAAGAACAATATCTGGTTCTCCGAACACATTGCCGGAAGGGTAGGTCGATACGATCCGTCAAGCGGTATTCTCACGGAATATGTGGTTCATGGAAGCTCTACTCCGGAGATGTGGTGGGCGATGCCAGGCCCAAATGACCTCGTTTGGTTTGTCGCCTGGGGATTGGGCGAGATAGGCTACGTTAACGCTAGCATACCCATTCCATTTTCTCTCTCAGCTCCTTCAGCGGATCTAGTTGTCCAGAGAGGAAGCTCCGCAAACGTACCAGTGCGATACAGTTCTCAGAATACAGCGACACTGACCTTCGGCGTTTCTCCTGTGACACAGGATCAGCCTCTGCAATTTCCCTCCCAAGTGTACGGACCCCCGCCCGCGACCATGACTCTCGACCACAATTCTCAAACAGTTACCTTCAGCGTTTCTGCCGCCTGGAACGCCACCCTAACGCCTCGTTTCGTGGCGCTGACCGCTTACGATGGTCAAGTAGCGGTTAGTGTTCCAGTGAAGGTCGTTGTCGTAGATGCTTCGGCCCCTTTCGTCGCTTTGGGATTCTCGTCGGTGATCGCTTTGGGAGGGCTCACACTCTACTTACGAAAACCCAAGAAGCCCAAGACCCAACCTGTAAAAAAGACCAGAAGGTAGCTCGGGTTAGAGTAGTTCTATTTCGATGAAAACATCGTCAGGCGCTCTAATCCTCATCAGTCGCTTCAAAAATCGTTCGTTGGGATCTACGTCGATGAGACGCTTGTGAATCCTCATCTCCCATTTATCGAAAGTATGAGTTCCTTGTCCTGCTGGCGATTTTCTTGATGGGACAATTAGCTTCTTGGTCGGAAGCGGTATCGGTCCCTTCAGCTTGACGCCTGTCTTGTCAGCAATGTCCTTGATCTCGGTGCAGATGGTGTTGATGTCCTGGGGGTCCGTGCTGGACAGGCGGATTCTAGCTTTGGAGACCAACCCAAGATACCTTCATTGTCGACCTTTCTAGCGAAGGGTTAGCGCGGGTCCGGTGCGGTTAAAAACCTTGGTGTAAACTCTGGCTGAAACCTAGCCCTTGAAGTCATATGTTCCTTGAACGAGCAGCATCGTTCAGGGTAACTCGAACAGGAAAAAAGAATACAAAGAACCTTGTTGGGTTCTAGATTATCCTTGGGCAGTTAATGCGTTGTTGAACTAGCCTTTCGTGAGGATCTCTTTGACCACGCCGACGCCGACGGTGCTGCCCATGTCTCGAATGGCGAACCTTCCAAGCTCTGGAATATCCGAGAAAGCCTCCAAGACCATGTTGTGCAAAGGTTTCATCTTTACGAGGGCGCTGTCCCCGACCTTGAGGAAGCTAGGCTTCTCCTCAACCACTTGACCCGTTCGTGGGTCAATTTTCTTGATAAGCTCCTCGAACGTCACACCGACCGTAGCAGTATGCGCGTGCAACACTGGCGTGTATCCTGCGGCGATGGCGGTCGGGTGGTAGATGATAATGATCTGTCCGATGAACTCTTTTGCGATCGTTGGCGGCTTGTCTGTGTGACCCATGACCTCGCCTCGTCCGATCTCGTTCTTCGCGATGCCTCTAATGTTGAAGCCGATGTTGTCTCCAGGCTCAGCCTTCGTCATTCGAACGTGATGGGTCTCGATTGATTTTACCTCGCCGAGCTTTCCGGAGGGATTGAAGATGACCTTGTCACCATCTTTCACGACACCAGTTTCGACACGTCCCACGGGAACTGTTCCAACTCCGGTGATCGTGTACACGTCCTGTATTGGGACGCGCAGGGGCTTGTCCAAGGGCTTCGGTGGTGGAATGAAATCGTTGAGCGCATCGAACACCGTAACTCCCTTGTACCACGGTGTGTTCGTGCTCTTTTTTGACAGATTATCGCCAAGCCATCCGCTAGTCGGGACGAACGGGATCTTTGAAATGTCGAAGCCCACAGTCTTCAGCAATCCTTCGAGCTCTTTCCGGCACTCCTTGTAGCGTTCCTCAGAATACTTGACCGTCTGGTCATCCATCTTGTTGATGGCAACGACCAAGTTCTTCACTCCGAGAGTTCTTGCAAGATAGGCGTGCTCTCTGGCTTGACCGCCTGGTCCGACGGCGACTTCGAACTCGCCCTTCTTACCCGAGATGACGAGAATTGCGACATCCGCTTGGCTAGCGCCAGTAATCATGTTTTTGATGAAGTCCCGGTGTCCGGGTGCGTCGATGATCGTGTAGAAATTCTTCGGTGTCTCAAACTTTTGGAATGAGAGATCGATGGTAACTCCTCGTTCTCTCTCTTCCTTGATCGTGTCTAGGACCCAGGCGTACTTGAAAGTATCACCTGCTCCTGTCTTTTCAGATTCCTTTGCGTACTGCTCAATTGTCTTCTGGTCAATGTATCCTGCGTCGAACAGAAGGTGACCTGTCAGCGTGCTCTTTCCATGGTCAACGTGACCCATCACAATTAGGTTGAGATGGGGTTTTGCGGACATTGTCTTAGTTCATACTCCTTTCTTGAAACGGAGAGAGAAAACCTCTGGTTTCTTTATAAAAAGGCTTGTCCCCGCGTTTTCCACTCTTCTCACTCGATGGAAAAACTAGAACTAGGTTTTTCACTGAATTATGAAGAAAGGTCTAAATGGGAAGTTTCTCGATGTTTCCCGATTCGAAGGCATATTGATTGCTTGAGACCACTTCTAAGCACGAAGCCGCTCCGTCAAGCCTCGGCATGCAGAAAACCCAGTATGACATCGCCGTGGAACAGTTCCAACGGGCAGCCGACCTGATGAAGCTTGATCAGAACGTTCAGGAGATTCTTCGAAAGCCTAGAAGAATTCTCAGCATAAACTTCCCTGTCAAAATGGACGACGGTAGAATCCTGCTCTACCAGGGATTCAGAAGCCAGCACAACAACGCCCTCGGACCTTACAAGGGCGGAATCAGATACCACCCTAACGTCACTATCGAGGAGGTAAAGGCGTTATCCATGTGGATGACGTGGAAATGCGCGGTCGCAGGCATTCCATTCGGAGGCGCGAAGGGGGGAGTCACAGTCAACCCGAAACTCCTTTCCAAACACGAGCTGGAGAGGCTCTCTAGAACATTCTTCTCGCTCATCAGTGAGATAGTGGGTCCATTCCGCGACATACCAGCGCCTGACGTTTACACTGATTCCCAAACGATGGCCTGGTTCATGGATGAATACAGCAAGACCGAGAGGAATAACGCGAACGCGGTCGTTACCGGCAAGCCGCTGATAATAGGAGGCTCTCTCGGAAGAGATTCGGCCACCGGGAAGGGGGTCGCGGTCAGTGTTGAGGAGGCCGCGAGGCATCTCAAGATCGACCTGAAGAAGGCAACCTGCGCAATCCAAGGCTGGGGAAATGTTGGTTCCTTCGCTCACATGTTCCTTGAAGAAGCCGGCGTCAAAGTTGTCGCTGTCTCCGACTCGAAGGGAGGAATTCACAAGAAAACTGGCCTATGGTTCAACGAGGTCGCAGCCTACAAGAAGAAGAACACGAGCATGGCGAACTTGCCCGCGTCAGAAAACATCTCGAATGAAGAACTCCTTGAACTTGACGTGGACATACTCGTGCCGGCGGCGCTAGAGGACGTCATCACGGAAAATAACGCTCGGAACATCAAGGCAAAGCTAGTCGCAGAAGGCGCCAACGGGCCCACGACACCGGAGGCAGATGACATACTCTTCAAGAAAGGCGTCACTCTGATACCAGACATCCTAGCAAACTCTGGTGGTGTAAGCACAAGCTACCTCGAGTGGGTGCAAAATCTCCAACACCTCTGGTGGACCGCCGAAGAAGTAGACCATCGTCTTACAGCAATAATGAAGAAGGCCTTTGCCGAGGTTTGGAAGACCAGTCAGGAGCAGAATGTCGACATGCGGACCGGAGCCTACGTCTATGCAATAGGAAAGGTCCGAGACGCTATGCAGATCCGAGGCTGGGTCTAGAAGCTAACGGTATACTGTCAGTCCAGCAACGCGGTAAGTTTTCGCTCTTCGCGGGCTTCATCAGCCATAGCGTCCATGGCCATCTTATGAGTGACCATGTCGGTATCCCTTGTCTTGCTTGCGAGCCGCTGGTAGAATTCAAGCGATGATCTTTCAAGCTTCAAGCTTTCCTTAATCATCGCTTTCAGATCGTTTCCCCTTCGCGGCGGGTCCGAATACGAAAAGAAAGCTTTCTTCTCCCACTCTACCGGTCTTGATACGGGTATTCCTCCCAGTTGGATGATTCTTTCCATGAATCTTGAAGCGTGATCCCATTCTCCGTCAGCCATTTCCTTGAAGAGCTTGGAGAGGGGCAGTGAACTGATTCCGCTGGCTATCTTGCTCAGGTAAAGGTATCGGAAGGCTGCAAGGGTTTCTCCGGCAAGAGCTTGGTTGAGGTCATCGAGAAGCGTCGGTTCCTTCTTGACTGACAAGACTGGTCGAACCAATGCGTAGCCCCCGGGAGTCTTTTTAGCCTTATTCCAAACAGCCAGAAGTTGTGGAAATCACAAAAGGTAACATCGTGGAGGAACGGGATTCTGAACGTGTCTAGCCAGAGGACGTCATCGCGATTGAGCGCATACTTGACGCTGATTCGCCCTCCAAATACCATCATGATCGGACTAGCGGTGATTATTGGAGAAGTGATAGCAATAGCGCCTAAGCTTCCCGGAATTCAAGCGGCCCTTTTCGGATTCCTGACCGCCTCGTTGATGATGGCCGGGACGATGGTCGCTAACGACGTATACGACATCGAAATTGACAGGGTGAATAGCCCGCAGCGGCCTCTACCCTCCGGAATTGTCAAGTCTCGAGAAGCCATCATTTTGGCAGCAGTACTATCCGCGGCAGCGATAGGATTCTCCGCTTTCCTCGGTCTATGGACATTTCTGATTGCAGTTCTCGCGCTCGCACTGATGGTCTACTATAACACAAGAGGAAAGAAAACCGGGCTGATTGGAAATGCGGTTGTAAGCTTCAATGTCGCCCTGCCTTTCTTCTATGGAGGGCTGGCCGTCAATTCGATCAGACCATTGCTCTTCATTTTTTCAGTTGTCGCCTTCCTCGCAAACTTTGGACGGGAAATCGCGAAGGGAATAGCTGACGTGAAAGGCGATAGCATCCGTCAGGTCCGGACCCTAGCGGTAATCAGGGGCCCAAGGTCTGCAGCGTTAGCATCTTCCGGGTTATTCGTGGCCGCAGTTCTGCTCAGTTTTCTGCCTCCGTTTCTTGAGAACGTCTCCCGGCTTTATTTTCCGCCGGTGATAGCCGCAGATATCGGCTTTCTCTACTCAGCATATAGATTGGTGAGTAATCAGAGTTCTGAGAACGTTCGAGCCGTCAAAGGGCATGTTCTGGTTTGGATGCTGTTAGGGCTTGTGGGTTTTCTTCTGGGCGGCGCCGCTCTCCTTTGACTTGGATAGATCGAGCAACAATTCTCTCGCCCTGTCCAAACGGATCTTCCGTTCAGCGACCATCTTGTCCGCTACCAGCTCGATCAGATCTCCTTGAGCCCCAGCCATCGCTGCAATGTTTCTAGCGTGGAGAGACATGTGTCCCTTCTGAATCCCCTCCGCTGCTAACGCGCGCAGTGCGGCCATGTTCTGAGCTAAGCCCACCGAGGCCATAACTTCGCCGAGTTCGCGTGCTGTCTTTACTCCTAGGATCTTCAGGCAGATCTTCGCTATCGGGTGTACGGCAGTTACTCCTCCAATGATTCCGACAGCAGCTGGGATCTCGATGGTCCCGACAAGGTTTCCTCTGGAGTCCTTCTTCCATGTTGTGAGGGGGGAGTAGTGTCCCGATCGTGCTGCGTATGCGTGAGCCCCTGCCTCTATAGCGCGGGTGTCATTCCCGGTGGCTAGGCAAACAGCAGTTACGCCATTCATGACTCCCTTGTTATGGGTTGCACATCTGTACGGATCAGCCGCTGCAAATGCATATGCTTCGACAATCCCGTCTACGATATCCTCTCCCCCGAGTGCTTCCTTCGAAACGGTCGTTGTCGCGGTAGCGACCCGCCGATCGGCTAGGTTGGAGATGATCCGAAGTCTGGCTTGTCCCTTGGAGATTTTTTCTAGCATTGGTGCCACTGCTTCGGCCATGGTGTTGACGACGTTGGCGCCCATGGCGTCCCGGCAGTCGACCAGAAGCTCTGCGATGACCAACGTTCCGACTTGGCTGGGTAGGATTCTGACGCGGAGGTTTTTTGCCCCGCCCCCCATCGAGAGCAGTGTCGGATCCTGCTGGTTCGCCTTTTCGAGGATCTCTCTTCTCGCGGAGAGAATTTCCTTTTCAGCTTCTTTCGGCGAGGGACATTTCACGATCTGGATCTGACTAATCATCACCGGTTCGGTGCTCGTGGCTGTGAAGCCGCCAGTAGGTCGTGCCATCTTGGCCGCGTTACTGGCGGCGGCGACCACTGATGGCTCTTCGATCGCCATCGGTACGAGGTAGTCTCTGCCGTTCACAAGGAAGTTCGTGGCGATTCCGAGAGGGATTGGGAACATGCTGATTACATTCTCGATCATTCGCTGAGCAGTCGCGCTCGGCATTGTTCCGCCTGCAAGGGTCTGTTCTTCCTCGGAGGTTAGACCTGCGAACTCTCGGACGATTCTGAGTCTCTCCCCCATGGGGAGCTTGTAGAATGAGGCTAGAGTTGAGCTTCTCTTCAGAATAGACGTCTCCAATTCTTTGACGTACTCGATTGTCCTATCCTATTCTTAGGATGGACCAAGGTTTTCGATTCTTAGTTTCTTGAACGCGATTGGAAACCATGGCGTGTATCGGCCCGGGTTCCTTTCCAAGTCCTTTTGGAGTTCGGTGAGGGTGACCCATTTCCAATCGTCCACTTCTTCCGGATTCGGTTTCGGGTTTCTATCGTACTGTCCGACAAAGACGTGGTCAAACTCGTGTTCTGTCAAGCCGCTCTTTGGATCGGTCGCCTTGTAGACAAAACTGAAACTCTCTTTCAGCGGAGTATCAAAACCCAGCTCCTGCTTTAGCTTTCGATGGACGGCATCCTCCAGTTTTTCACCCTTGACCGGATGACTGCAACATGGGTTGCTCCAGAGGCTCTGAAAGTGATGCTTCGCCTTTGCTCTAAGCTGGAGGAGCGCCTCCCCCTTGGAGTTGAAGATGAAGATGGAAAAAGCTCTGTGCAGCTTTCCGCCGTCACGATGAGCTGCTAACTTCTCCTCATATCCGATGGGATTATCCTTCTCATCAACTAGAACTATGATTTCAGGCACTCTTCGTTTCTCCGTTTGTTGAGCTGGGAAACGTTCTTTTTCTGCTTTTCCGAACCGAACTCTGCGGGATTATTCGACCCCTTTTGGATCAAGGGATACGTTGTAGAGCGTTCCTCCCTTCTTCCGTAGTTTCCTTGCAACGTTGGACCGGATCTTGTCATCATCGACCAAGGCTATGATGCATCCCCCGCCTCCCGCTCCTGTGAGCTTCGCTCCGAGTGCTCCCGCCTTCCGAGCCTCGGCCACGAGTCCATCTAGGCCCGGTGTCGAAACACCGATCTGACGGAGTAATTCGTGGTTCCTATTCATCAATAATCCTAGCTCGAGATCGTCTTCGCTCCGCAAAGCCTTGATCACTGCATTCGATATCGTGGTGATCTCGTCTATGTGTCTTTGAAACCTACCTATTTGTTTCTGAGATCTCTTGACAACCGACCCCACTAAGGCTTTGGTTGACCGATGTACTCCCGAGTCGCATACAAGAATGCTCGGTGGACGTTTGACATTGAGCGCCTTGATGCTCGAGGGTTTTCTGAACTGTATTATTCCGCCATAGATGCAAGTTGCTTGATCGATTCCCGAGGGTTTCCCGTGAAGATAATTTTCTGGGATGAAAGCAAGCTTGAAGATCCCACGCCGGTCGAGCTTAGCACCTCTTGATTTGGCTACGGCCGAAATGGTTGCGACTGTTGTGGACGCGGAGGAGCCGAGGCCTGCGCCGATCGGAATCTGGCAACTCGCGTCTAGATGGAGGCTTCTATCTCTTGACTCTATGTGGTCGAGCGTCGCCTTCGCCGCGAGGCGCAGTGGTTCTAGTAGCTCTTGTTTCTCGCTAGCCGGGGGCCTCTTGTCGGCTTTGCTGACTAGATGAAGTGGAATGTCAGCGGTTACTTCGATCTGGCCGCTCTGGGACGGTCTCACCTCGATTTTTGAGTAGAGATTGACCGCCATGGCAACTGCCGGTGCGCCGAGGACGACGAAGTGCTCTCCTGAGAGGATTATCTTTCCGGGTGCTCTTGAGGATGCAGTCAATGGAGAAGTTGATGGCGAGGGTGAGCTCACTTCGTAAATGCGATTGCCGCATACCCGACCACTGAACGCTTGTCTCCTGCTGTGTCTCCACTGGTCTGGTACGACAATAGCTTGGCATGTTTCGCTCCTAGAACTTTGGACGCATGTAGGACGGCTGTGACGGGACCATATCCGCAAGCCGACACGTGATTCCCCTCGATCGTGTCCTGGAACTTCTTCTCATCCATTTCTAGCACGGCCTGGATTGCTTCCATGTCCTTTTTCTTCGCCGATTCGTGGGACTCGTAGTGGGTCCAATCTGATGAGGCGATAAGCATCGCGCCCGTTTCCGCAGATGCCCCGGCGATCGCGTTGCCTATTTCCTTGCTTGTTTCGAGGTCTTGGAGCATCATGCAGATAGGTACGAACTCGAATCGTCTTGGATAGATGAATTGTAGGAAGGGAATCTGCACTTCTATCGAGTGCTCTGTTCGGTGCGCCTCATCCTCAACATCGATCAATCCAGATCGGCTAATAATCGAGGATGCTAGGGACTTGTCGAGGGGAACGTCCCCGAGGGGAGTTGCCCATTGCCCATCCGTCATTGTCGAGACGCCGCTGCCGTAGCCGGTATGGTTTGGGCCCAGTATTATCACGGACTCTCTCAAGCCCGATGAGGCCAATCGATAGTAGCTGTTTGCGGCGACAGGCCCGGAGTAATCGTATCCCGCATGTGGGACGACAATCCCCACGAGCTGGTCATCACGTGTCGATGGAACAGACGGTATTGATCGTGGTCCCAGCGCATGCAGGAAACAGTTCTGTATGTTGGTCCGAAGCTCGCCTTCGGTGTCAGGATAGAAGGTGCCTGCTTGTGCGGGCGGACGTGTTCTCACGCCTCTCCAGCTCGTCCCATGGGCATGGCGGCAAGCTTTGTTTCAAAATCATCCACCGTCTGAGAAATCGTTCCGTCTTGGGGAAGTTCTCCTCTCTCTCTGAGCACCTGTCTGGCGAGTAGCCAGTAGACGACGGCTAGAGCTCTCCTTCCCTTGTTGTTTACAGGGATCACGAAATCGACCCCGGAAAAGACATTGTCGGTGTCACACAGGGCAATGACGGGCACACCTACTGATGTTGCTTCCTTGATTGCTTGCCAGTCGGCACGCGGATCTGTGACCAAGACGACCTGCGGCTCCGCGTGGTGAGGCTGTAGAGGATTAGATATCAGTCCAGGCATAAATCTGCCAACTATCGGAACTGTTCTCGTGACCTCTGCGAACTTTTCCACGGGCGTCTTGCCATAGAGGCGGGAGGATACGGCCAGCACTCTTCCTGGGTCGAATCGGCCCATGAATCTGGCGGCTACCCGGATCTTCTCGTTTGTATCGCCAATATTGAGTATGAACAGGCCATCCGGACGGACTCTGAAAATGTACCTCTCCATATCTACGGTCTTGATCCGTGTGCCTATGTGGAGGCCAGCGGCCAAGAGCTCTTCCAGAGAGAGAAGGAGATTCTCCGCTCTCGGTATTGCTTCTCGATCTTCGATGTCTTGGCTTTCCAAGATAGTTCCTCGTCTAGATAATCTCGGCTCGTTTCTTTGCTGAGACTTGGGGGTACTTTAGGAACTCGTCGATTATTTCGACATGAGTTATGAGCATTCTTCGGCAGCAGTACCGTCGGATCCCTAGTTCGTCCAGCACCTTGATGGGTCTGTCGCCTGCTCTAACCCTGAGACTGAAAGTTTCCCATTTGTCGGCGATCTGCTTGCCGCAGGTGAAGCATCTTACCGGGATGATCATTTCATTCTTACCTGTACGATTTCTGTTTTCTTCGTCGTGCGCTTGGCCCGCCGAACTTCTTCGGTTCGGCTACTCGTTGATCCCCTGCGAGCATTACTCTGTCGAAGGCAATGAAGTTCTTTCTTAACTCGCTGCTCTTTGTCCAGGAGGCGAGTGATCGTGCGATCGCGATTCTGGCTGCCTCGGCTTGGCCCATGAAACCTCCGCCATTGACGGACACGCGGATGTCCACTCCCTTGGCGCGGTCCCCCGCTATGATCAGCGGTTCTTGGATCTTCATCCGAACGACCTCGGGACTAACATAGTCGAGAGAATGATCGTTAAAGTAGATTCGACCCTTTCCAGGTCTGACGACAGCACGGGCAATCGCGGTTTTTCGTTTACCCGTTTCGAGAACAGGCTTCTTCTTCTCACTCAGGCGAGAATGCCCCCAATCTCTTCAGCTAGCTGAGCAACGGTGATGAAAGGAACTCTAAGCTTGGATGCGTTCGCGTGGGAAATGGTGTTGTAGGTTTTTCCCTCGTACTCTTTTGGAATCCCAATGTAGACCACGACTCGGTGGAAGGCCTCTTTTCCATGAGACTTCTTCCAGGGAAGCATTCCCCTGATCACTCTCCGGACGTAGTTATCCGGTCTCCTTGGATGAGTTGGAGCCTTATCCTGGTTGCCAAGGGTTCGCGTTTTCAGTTTTGTCTTTGCCCGGGCAACAACTCTGGCTTTCGTTCCAGAAATAATCGCGCGTTCAGCATTCAACACGACCATCTTCTTTCCTTCGAGAGCTTGCTTCGCAACGTAGCTCGCCATTCTTCCCAAGATCAGATTGGATGCGTCAACAACCTCTTCCTCCGGCGAAAGAGACGCAACTAGTTTCTTCAACTTTCAGTCATTCCTCCGAGTCCCTCTCCGAAGCCTAGTGATTTCGAATTGATAATCCGGGCGGCCTCCAGGACAATTTTTTCGGGAGGCATAGTTCCAGTCGACTCGACAAGGAATGTGAAGGTTCGCGCTTTCTCGTCATAACTGTAGGTTGCGGCTGAGACAGATTGCCATTTCGCGTGAACGTTTCCTCTTCCCAGTCTAGCGTATGCTTCGAGTTTGATTCTTTGGCCTGCGGTGAGTTTCACGATTGGGATCTTGTCGGAGACCGGCTTGACCTCAGGGTTCTCCGGCTTAAGCTGAGAAGAGTACACCACCTCGATCGGTTCGGAAGCTTCTATCTCCAGCGAGAATGATGCCCGGCACTTTTCGCAGCCTAACTCGCTCTTACACGTACACTCCTCGGGGAGGTTGTAAGAACCGTCGGTTGTGACCGGGACTAGTCCGAGTCGGTGCGCAAGGATCTCATCATACATAACGGAGTTGTTTTCAAGGATCATCACGTCGTCGATTGCCATCACCGGGATCTCCGAGATCATTATCCGGCGTAGCGCGTTGGCGAAGGCTGGTGAAACGTCTGAAAGCACGAAGCGGAGAGTCTCTTGTTCTTTGCTCAGGAGTTTGATGTCCATCTAGCTATCATGCTTCCAGGATGAAGGTGTCCCGGGCAAGCGGTCCGGACTTTATTTAAAGCTGACGAGAAAATGAGCCGAAAAACAGCAGTCAACGCAGAAACAGCTGTTCCAAGACGAACCGAACCCATGCTCGGTCGTCAGTTGCTAGACCGAGAAGAACAGGATTCCGAAGTAGATGTTGACGAGCCCGATAGCGATGGCGATGGGTGGGAAGGCAAGGACTGAACCTATGAAGTCAAAGAGGTCTTCAACAAACCTCAGCAAGGTGTAGATTGCGAGAGTTGCGATTAGGAAGACGATTATCAGAACAGTGGAGCTTGTGAATAGGGAAGGTAGGAGCGTTCTTAGAAAATAAGCTATGAGTAAGCCAAGAGCTAGTGAGATGATTGAGGCCCAGCGAACGTTTCGAATCGGGCGTGATATGAGTAGGATCCCGAGTAGGATCATGGCCAGTAAGAAGTACTTCAGGTAGGGGGAACTCGTTGCGGCTAGGGCATCTGAGATCGCGCCTGAGAGAAAGTTGAGGCCGAGAGCGTAGTCAATTGCGACTATCAGCACTACGATGCCGACAAGAAACCCTAGCACCGACAGCGCGCGGCCAAGCGATTGTGAGAAGCGCTTGAAGAGGGGCGCGCAGGCGCACAAACCTCCTACGACTAGTATTATGCCTGCTGAGAGGACCATGCACTGTCTTAGTGGCGAGGTGGTGCGTGTTGAGTTTAAGTGGCTTGCTACTTTTTCTCTGGTTCAGGTTCGGCTGCCAATTCTTCGTCTGGCTCAACCAGTTCGAGAGGCTGCTCAACCTGAATTTCTTCCTTAATCTCTGGTGAAACAACGGGGATTGCAGGCATAACGGGTGCAACTACAGGCGCCTCTTCTATGACTCTGGCAAGTCTCTTGCCTCCAGGGGCGGCGCGAGCAGGATGCTGCGCATTTGTTAGTGGGCTTCTCTGGTCGAAGGCGATTCTTGACTCTTCATCGCGCTTGACAATGTAGCTTGGTACTGATACGATCTCGTTTGCCACGCTGATGTGCCCGTGGCTTACGAACTGACGTGCCTGGTGGATACTCTTTGCAAGTCCCGACCGGTAGACGATCGTCTGTAATCTTCTCTCCATCAAGTCCTTAACATTGAGATCGAGGATGTTGTCAACGCCAGCAGATTCCGGTAGGATTCCGAGTCGGAAGAGACGCTTAAGGTATTGACTTTCGATCTGGGACGTCTGTTCCTCTGTCGCGCCTAGTAGGGATCTTGCTATACCTCGTATTTTCGAGAGCATCGTCTCATGACGTCTAAGCTCTCGCTTGTTTCTGAGACCGTACTCACCGAGCAAGTGTAATTCTGCCTCAAGTTGTTCCTTCCGCCAGGGATGACGAGGAGTCTCGTACGTCTTCCTTGGCTTCTTAGGGTCTCCCAAGTATTACTCCTTCTTCTCTTCCTTCTTCCCTGACGCGGCAGCGCGTGCCGCTTCCATGAGTACCTTCTTCTTGACACCCACAGCTTTTCCTGAGCGACCAGTGGTTCTTGTTCGCTGGCCTCTCACTTTCAATCCTAGAGAATGTCGGATTCCTTTCCAGCTCTTGATATCCTTCATCAGATCGATGTCGGCCTTGTTTCTGAGAGCGAGATCCGGCCCAACAAGGTGCATGTCTCGTCCACTCTCGATATCCTTTCTGCGATTGAATAATCGTGAGGGTATTCCGTGCTTGGCTGGATCCTTGATGATATCCTCTAACCTCGCGATCTCCGTCTCGCTAAGACCACCTATCCTCGCTTCCGGACTGATGTGAGCTACTCTCACGACAGCTTGGGCGAAATTTGGCCCAACTCCTCGTATCCTGCTCAGCCCGAACGGCACCTTCTTGGTCCCATCGACATCCGCTCCGAGTACGCGGAGGAGGAGCCGAAACTCTCTAGACATTGCGCTCACGCGAGGAAGAGGAAGCCTACCTCATCGCTTAATTTAACGTTTCGACTTTGCGACAGCTTTGCGCCTCACGAAACAAGCACTTAGCAAGTTTACGTCAGATCCGTCTTGAGTCTCGCAAAAATATCTCTCTCCCTCGACTGCAACTTTCTGTTTCGGTTGCAAACTTTTTTCTCCGGTGAAAAAGTTCGTCCAACGAAAATTTTCTACGGCAGCGGATTTTTTTCTCACCGGAAAAATTTACCGACGAACTCGGTCGATGTGTAAACAATTCTTAAATACGCCACGCGCCTTCTTGGCCATTCATCCGAAAAATATTCGTAAAAAGAGAAATCAACTCCAGAAATGTTCGGACCCCATCTTACACTGGATTTGTCGGAGTGTAATCCTGAAAAGCTCTCCGACCTTTCTTACATCTACAATCTCCTAGATGACCTTCCGGATGTTATCGACATGCACAAGATCACGGCGCCATACGTCTTCGTATACAAACCGAAAGGGAATCCGACAGAGTGGGGGATCAGTGGTTTCGTGATCATCGCCGAGAGCCACATCAGTATTCACACCTTCCCAGACAACAAGCATGCGTTCATGGACATTTTCAGCTGCAAGCAATTCGACATTCACAAGGCCGTCAACTACATCACGTCAAAACTTGAGGCTCACAAGGCGGACAAGAGACTCTCGGGAAGAGGTAAAGAGTATCCGCGCCAGGTTATGGCTGCAAGAGAGATAGTCGCAAGATCGCGTCCAATTCTCAAGCACTAGACAGTTTCCGGGAACACTTTTTTTTCCAGCAGAACACGATTGAATCGACTCGCCGATTGAGCACTACAACGAAACCTTAAATGACGTATTCTATCGGCGCTTGAACGTAGCTCCAGAAGTGAGACTGTGCCAACAATCGAAGTCGGACGTGTCTGCGTCAAGCTCAATGGAAGAGAGGCCGGCCGCAAGTGCGTCATTGTCGATGTTATCGACAAGAACTTTGTCCTAGTTACTGGACCGAAGAAAGTGAATGGAGTCCGTCGCCGTCGAACCAATGTCAAACACGTGGAGCCGACCGCTGAGACTATCGAGATCAAGAAGGGTGCAGCCGATGAGGATGTCGCCAAGGTAGCTGAAAAGGCGAAGAAGACAAACTACCTGAAAGAGATCGTCACGATCAAAGAGATCAGCGTAGCAGCGTAAAGCCAATCCGTCTGAGATCAGCCGATCCCAGCTTTACTGGTATGAGCTGACGAGTTCTTTGGCTATCACAGTTTAAGAACCAGAAACTGCTCCACCTCTGATGGAGAAAAAATCGGTTGTCACAAAAGGCGCCCTGGAACAAGTCACAGAAACTGCTCATCAAAATCGACGAGGAGACAGACCCGGCTTTAGGTTGTCCACCAGAGAAAAGGACGATTGATCAGCACATCAGATTCGGCTTGATCAACTTGGACAAGCCTTCAGGCCCGTCAAGCCACGAGGTCGTCGCATGGGTCAAACGTCTCCTGCGGTTGCACCACGCTGGCCACGGTGGAACTCTAGAGGCCCCCTTTCGGGCCGGAGTAATCCAATGGTCACCGGAGTTCTTCCGCTAGCTCTCGAAGACGCTACCAAGACGATCCAGGCATTCCTCCTCACCGGGAAGGAGTATGTCTGCGTCATGACCATACACGGCGACGTTGACGAGACCCGAATCCGCGGAGTATTGAATGAGTTTGTCGGTGAAATATTCCAGAAGCCCCCTGTGAGGGCCGCGGTCAAAAGAGAAGTCCGGAAACGAACAATCTACTCGATCGATGATGTGGAAATTGATGGACGACAAGTTCTCTTCCGTGTCGCTTGTCAAGCGGGAACCTACATCCGGAAACTTGTCTACGATGTCGGGGAGGTTCTCGAAGTAGGTGCACATATGCGAGAGCTCCGAAGAACAAGATCCGGATCTTTTACCGAAAAGGACATCCACTCTCTCTACGATGTCCTCAAACTATCTCAGGCTTCCCCTGATGAAAGAGAAGAGATGGTCAGGCAAATCGTTAGACCGATGGAGGCCGCTTTTGACTATGTTCCGCGAATCTACATTCGCGACTCCGCGGTCAGTTCGATATGTCACGGTGCTGACCTCGCTGTTCCAGGGATAGTCAAGCTAACCGAGGGAATACGCCCCAAGACTTCGATCGCGCTTTTCACACTCAAGGGAGAACTTGTTGCGCTATCGAGAGCGTTTATGGGGAGCGAACAGATGATGAAGGATGAACGCGGGCTCGCCGCCAAGACAGTCAGGGTGATCATGCCCACCGACACGTATCCCAAGCTCTGGAAGCCAAAGCATAGCCGTCCTGTGGTAAGCCAATTCAATTGACAAGCTTGAGCACGAACAAAGTTACTTTCGTCTGCAACTGTGGCGACGAGATTACAGTCGAGGTAAATCCTGATCAAGAAAACGAGGTTGTATGCTCAAAGTGTGGCCAGCAATATCGATTCTTTGGACAAAGCGTCTTGAGATTTGGAAGTGGCTCAGAGAGTGGGGGGCAGTGAAACTGCTACTGCGGCTATCCATAGTGGAATTGCAACAGCTGCCCAGACCCTTCGGTCCCAGGTGAAAACCCTCTGGCCATCCAGTATGAAAAAGGGAATCATGTTGAACGCACCAAGCAATAGGTTGATCCGAAGACCCACTTGAAGAAAGTAGAAGCTATGGCCGACCACGACGTCTCCGACCCCGAGAGCGGTGGAGACAACGAGGGCTAGGCCGAATATTGCGGCGCCCCCTATATTGACAAGGGGTCCGACAAGCGATATTATCCCGTTTGCCTTCCGGTCGATTCCTTCGCCGAAGTAGCTTGACCGGGACGCGATATAGACTGCTCCCGGCGCGGCGAAGATGAAGTTACCTTGGGAGATCGCGGCGAACAAGAGAGCCATGATTGCACCAACGGTCCATAGCTTGAATTCCGCCCAGCATCCATATCGCTGGGCGCTGACCTTGTGAGCGAGCTCGTGTCCGAGGAAACCTGTCCCTATCACTACCAGTGTGAGCAGGAAAATTTCCGAGATCTCGAGTGGTCTGAGGCCACCGAACATGTATCTCATCGAGAAGCTGAGGCCGAGAACGAGGAGAGCCGCAGTCAGAGCGTAGAGTTCTCGGCTGGATAGCGATGATAGTTTGGGCGCTCTGATGAGTCTTAGGTTCGCTCCTGAGGAGCGCTGTTCGACCCTGATGATGGGTTTTGGGGCTCGTGCTTGTTGGATGTTGGGGCACTGATGGTTTTCGGGGAGTCGGTGGAGAACGCAGTGGACGCGGCCGCAGTATCTGCATACGTAGGGGATGAATTCTTCTGCCCCGCAGACGGCGCAGCCTTCCATGATTGTCCAGTGATTGTCTGCTTTCTCACTTAAAATCGTGCCTGCAAGAGGGGAATACTTCGTAGTAACGACTGTGTGTGTTGGTTGGTTACGCGAGGCTTAGAATTGAATCTCGCGACTTGGGGAATTCAAGGGTGGCGTCCCCCGGATGCGGACACTGCCATTCGCCCGTTAAGGGTTGACGGCTGGCCCGCACCCACCGCCACTCTATTTCCTACTTCTCCAACGATCATTGTCTCGCTGGGCTTTTTCGCGTCTGTCCAAAGGGGAAAATAGTCCCATTGGTCAAAGGGCAAGACTGGGCCGGGATTCCTGAGCCTGGTACAGGGCAGTCCACATCGAGAATCGTGGGCCTAGGCCTGGAAAAATAGGCTCCTGTCAGCCTGTGGTCCTTGCGGGCCGCGTGGGTTCAAATCCCACTCCCGGCGCCATTACATCCGCTGGAGTAGTAATCCCGCCGGTGGCAAGAACTGGTGGAGCCCTTCTTCCGTCAAGGGGCCAGGGCTGACATCTTGATCTTGGAAAGATAGTCCTTTCCATCCGAGAATCTAGTCTCCCACTGCGGGTTTATCCCGCCACTTCGATCGGTGATGACCAGGGAGGCCTGTGTCTCTCCCAGACTCGGAGGACATCTGGGGGGAGCCTCGCAATCCCCACAGGGGTCATCTTCCCTTCGCTAATTAGCTTCCAGGACCCTCGCTATGTCATACTTCGACCAGTTGGACCCCTTTCGCCTCGGAGAATACCGTATCACCATCTTTCATCATCTAAGCGTTTGTACCATCCATCAATCCAACCGAAACACAGAGCCTCCTCGCGAGCATGGCAAGATGGAAATCTTTCGTTCTTCGGGGGCCGCTTGTAGATTACTAACAGCGTCGCAATTTTGGTGGCATGGTTTTTTTCAAGCCACTTCCGCCAGCGCTCTCTTGAAGTGAATCTAAGCGCTCCCTCTACATCTCTCACACTGCTAGGCCAATCCCATTCAGTCTAAAATGCATTCTTGAGTGGGATGGGCAAGAAATAGGGCACGAAGCGCGGAACCACACGTTCCAGCTCCTATGCCACTCCAGGCGCCCAGAACAAATCCAGTCTCGGCTGGAAACTCTCACCTAGGATGTTCGGGTTTCTCTCCTGCGAATATACAATCTAACGATCTCAATACGCGCGAGTCCCTACTTGACAAGTCCTAGCTCCGAACCTGAAGAGGATCAGTACTTGACGATATCACGCTGGCGTGAGACCGAGAGGGCTCACATGATCAGTGCGATTCATGAGATGATAGAAGAGACCCGGAAAAAGGCAAAGTCCAGACGCGCTCCAGCGAACGAGAGAATCAGGTGGACGCGTCTTGCAGGTCAGCTAATTTGGTACAAGGACTCCATTCTAAGGAGAATGACTCAGGAAGCGATGGAGAGGGAACTCATAGTCTTGAAAAAGCAAGTCCTCAGGAAGAAATCCGAGGAAAAACCTCCGCCTGGCTACATGTTCTTCGGAGAGCCACCCGCCAAACAAGAGCCAACGAACAAGACGGATCAGTCGGCGATTCTGCACCGAACAAGGCGAGACAAGGCTACAATCAGCCCCGATCCCGATTCTATGCAAGCGATCTTCTAGGGCACGATATTTCACGCTTGTCGCTACGGGAATATGCACACATCGAAAAATCACAGACACGCCGATAATGCCCCCTTTCTCTAAAACAAGCCCAGAATCCAGCCCAGACAGAAAGAGGGTTTTGAAAAGAATT
>MNGN01000040.1 GCA_001918745.1 Crenarchaeota archaeon 13_1_40CM_3_52_17
CCCGAGGCTTACCTGTTGATACAGGTACAGGACGTGCTCCCGTCCAGAAGTCTCCGCAAATCTCCTTCCGAGATCTTCCAGTTCCGGTTTGTCCAGTGATTTGAATACGTCCCTCAGGAGGTCTTTGCTGACAGGTATTAGCCCGAGCCTCCCAGCGTAACGCCACCAATCTGCATAGCGAGATAAGATTTGAGAAACCAGCGTGTTGAGACTTGTCTGGTTCTTCTTAGCCTCCTCCTCCAGGTTCGCTCGGAGGCTGCTGTCTATCCGAAACGAAACAGTATCAGTAGTCATCCGTGGTTTGGATTTTTTGAACGTGGGCGAAGATGTAGAGGATCGTTCCGATTGCTCTTTCGTCAGAACCCCAAAGATTGCAAAGAGCCCGGTCCACAACCCAGAAATCCAATGTTGTGTCAGCACCCCATCGAGTGCGTCTACCGACATCTTGGGAAGTCCCACTATCATGGTGCAAGTGGTTCGGAATTCGAGAAGTGATTGGCCGAGGTTTGGCCGGGCAAGGAGCCCCGAGCTGTCCTGTTCTAGCATCGTCCTCGCATTCGGTGACAGGCAATCGTTCTCTATGGTTGCATACGGTACGTCCGAACTCGATACTGCCCCCAAATCCTCGGAGGTCGTGATGTCGTCCCTTGACGCCGGGGTGAGATCCGTTGAGTCCTGCGACGAAGAAGAGCGAAGTGAATTAGGAACAAATGGGCGGGGTTCACTAACCATAGGAACTGGATAAATGGTCAGTGACAATGGCAATAATATCGTGGCAAAAAGTATGAGAGAGAAAGCTATGATTTTCAATTCGGTTCTGGCTCCCAGTTAAGAAGACCCTTTTTTCCTAGCGCGTAGGCACCCGACGCTTCAACTAAAGCCACGAAGCTAAGATGTAGAGGCGGCATGGTCCGAGCTAACTGTTTAAGCGATGTCCCGTCCAGATTTAACTTTGCCGGAATCACGTCATTCCGCCGAGTAGATTCCTTAAGAACCGTGATTGTAACCGCTCCACCCACGGTGAGAGCTAAGATAGCTGTCCTCAGAACTATCGGCATTTCGAGCCATTCGGAGGAGCGGATTGCCTTGCCTGTTAGTCAGAACCATTTGAGGACCTTAGGATAACTAGTGTAAATCTTTATCAATCAATATCAATCTGGCACATGATCGGTTTATTCGATAATGCGAAGGATTCTCCTCCCAATAGTCTTCCTGCTGGTCTCACTCTCGATAGTTCCCGTCATGGCCTCAAGGGACCAGCATGTTGGAGTGCTGCATCGTTTTGTCTCATTGCAAGCCGGTCTCAATGCGGAAGGTCTCGTGATCCACGATGGACACTTCTATCTCAGTACCTTCAGTTTCACGGCCTCGGACGGAACCATCTTCATTTATGACCATGATGGCACATTGGAGAAGAGTATCACGGTTGCAGGTCTACCGGACGTTGGACAACTAGCCTTCTCAGATAACCACCTCTACGTAGTCGCTGGAAACCTTGCAACAGGAAAGGGCGCCGTGCTCCAGGTTAACCCTGAATCGGGAACGGTCACAACCCTAGCTACCGGGTTCCAGCTGCCCAACGGCCTCGCAGTGGACCAAAGGGGAAACTTGTTCGTAACAGACCTATTGGCTGGCACGGTCTCAAAGGTTACTGAACACGGTACCGTCTCTGTCTTCGCCAGTGGACCACTTCTCGCCCCTGATCTGGTACCCCAGGTTGGACTGAAACTCGGACCGAACGACCTTGCATTCGACAGCAAGGGAACAGGGCTCTATGTGACCAATCTAGGCAAGGGAACGGTGGTCAAGATTGAGATCCAAAGGGACGGAACGGCTGGAGCGATCACCGACTTCGCAGCCGTCCCAACGCCCGACGGAGTAGTATTCGACGTCAAAGGCAATCTCTACGTCACCTCTCCCTTCTCAAACGCAGTCTTTCTCGTCTCAAGCAACGGATCAACTCAACAGGTTTCTTTCGATACATCGCACGAGACGTTCAGCAATCCTACCAACCTAGCGTTTGTTGGGCACGAGCTCTACGTTACGAGTGGGGCATTCTCACTACCGGGACCAGCACATATCTCGCTGGTCAACGTCCGGTTTCCAGGGTTGCCCCTCGAAAATGGATAATTCGATCGAAGCCTAGGATCCCAAGACGAAACTTACGCGCTGCCCTTGTCTTCTCGAAAGCGGGAGACTCTAGAGACAGTCAATAAATGTCCAAGCAACAGAATCTGACAGAAGCATGAAATTCATTATTGCGGGCCTTGGCAACTTTTACCGATCCTGGAAGCTGGCCGAAGAGGCCGTCTCGATCGCTGACGATCTTGGATACTACGGCGTAGTCTTTCCTGACCATCCAGTTACCGTTCACCGAGGCAAAGGGGATTGTAGATCAGGAAGCAAGGAAGGTGGGAAGGCAGGATAAGCTGGCATATGGCGCAGGATCCCCCTCAACGTTTGGAAAGTTCGACATGCGAGCAATCGGAAAGGATGTTCATGTTGCGGAGGAGAATGGGTGTGGATTCTACGTGGTGCCTTTTCCCCAAGAAGACTATATCGCCAAGATGAAAGAGTTCGCCAGAGATCTGCTTCCATCTTACTCTAGCGGTCAGACACTCGTGACTCAGTGAGCAGGAAAAATTCTCTAGAAAAAAGTTTCACAGGTTTCTAACTAAAGTAGTAAGCATGCTTTCTCTGACTTTTCTGTCATCCTAATCATTTCCTTGTTAGATCATTGGGCAACTCCCGTATACATACTTATTGGGAATGGCATGCTCAGGTCTCCATACTACCGTACTCAGTCGAATACTGAGCAAATTGTATTTCAAAGAGTCGATTCGCTTTTTATACAACGTCCGAAGATTGCCGAAGCCGAAAAATATGAGAAGATTCACCAAAATTCTCGTACCAACGTCCTTAGCAATCGTTCTCTTAGCGACATTCCTCGGCCCTGTCCAAGCTGCAACCTACCCTGCTTCTAACAATTGCATCTCTTTTTACGGGAAGACATTCACCGTAACCGAAACCATACAAACGCCACCTGACACACAATATCCGATCCTCTATCAAGCCGCCTGGCACTATCCGAAAAACTTCAACGGTGGATGTGGCCCACAAGGCGCTGGCGGAGCAAACATCCAGCAAGCGTACCTCAAAATATGGAATGATTATGGACAATACAACTACAACACCTGCAGCGACAATTCAGGCAATTGTTATGTCAACGGCGTTGGAATGATAAATTCGGACGGCCACACCGTTTCGAACGGACACACCCAAACTTGGTACCATGTCCAAGGTCAAGCGAGTTACTTCGGGACTTGCGGTTTCTTCTGCTTCTGGTCGCCAACAGTGTATCTCCAAGCCGACGTCTACGTGGGGAACTAAGACGGCCCCCCTCTCTTTCTTTTTGGAACCTACGCCTTCGAAATGACCAGCTTCACAACGGCTTCTCAGGGGTCACTGGATTGTTCGGGCTCGACGGTCTTCCCCGTTAGTTTGCCGGATTGGACGCCGACTATCGAGAATATCTGTTTGAAGAAGCGCTCTGAGCCGAAGAATAGATTTCCCTTCTCCTTCAGCGTGTAGGTCAATGTCATCGGTCGCTCTTTGGATTGCTCTGGTGTAGGTGACTTTTGGGGCTGATGGGCTGTTTCTTCAGCTATCTCGATCTTATGAGCCGTTTCGTCCTCCTTGGGTACCTCCTTCATCACCTTCAGCTTTGGTTTCTTGCTATCTACCATTCAATCACCCCCTCTGCGTGTTAGTGTCTTCTGCTTCTCGTCGAGTACGAGCCTCTGTCCCTTGCCCGTTCCAAGTCCTATCCCATGCTGAACAAAGTGGTATTCGCACATGTTAGCCCAAGTCCCGAAGCGGGTCTTCCCGTCGTAGGCTGCTTTGGATGAGCAAAAATCGCACTTGGGAAGCTCCGCTACGATCACTTGCCTTCCCAAAGTTCAGGCTACCTAATCCGTGGTAGTTCGTTAGCTTTGATCTGTCGAATGCCGCATCCTATCTTTCTCGGGCCTTGCGCTGGTAGTGTGGCAAGGATTATCTCAGCCTCTCGTTTCGCTCGAATGCGCTTTGCCCACTCAATGCACGTTTCTCTAATTTGCTCAACGAATGGGGTCAATGGTTGGGATGGTATTGGTTGCCAGAGTGGCAGAACGTGTACCATCATCTTGCGCTCTACGGATAATTCGCTCATATGAACATCTCCTGATAATTAATTGGGCGTAGTCGTATGTGAACCCCAACCTTCATTCATATCGGGGTATACTGCTCTACATTTTTCCAAAGCCTTAGCTAACACAATACTTCTAATGATCATTGAGGAACTGTTTTTGCTGTATCGTAAACGCCCACTGGAAGTTCGGTTCTGGAGAAAAGTCACGAAGACAAAGTCATGCTGGCTGTGGAATGGAGGAACAAGTGAAGGGTATGGTATGTTTATGGTGGAAAAACATCATTATCAACTTGCACATCATGTTAGTTGGGACTTAGCCTTTGGTCTTAGACCTGAATATTGCAAGCAGTTTGACGTGATGCACATCTGCGACGATAGACGCTGTATCCGTCCTTCACACCTTGTCTTAGGAAGTAGAGGAGCGAATGTGTGTGACGTATTCTTGAAAGGACGAAAAAGACAGTTCAGACGTTCCAGTCCATTTGCATAACACACATACGGTTTGGGCTTCGCTTTTTAAATCGGGCGTGCACATTACGTAAGACCAAACTTGCAAAGATTACGGAGTGCTCCTCCTCCAACATCGGAACTGACAGACGAAGAAATTTTCCGCCTTCTTAGGATTGTTAAGAAGAGGTCCGAGGAGGACTGGCTCGTTTTCAGATTGTTAATCGAGCATGATTTCAAGGTCGGTGAATGTGTAGGAAATAGCTCTCCTACTGCCAATCTGCCCGGCATTCAGATTGAAAATATGAGTAATGACTCAATTTGGCTGCGACGCGCCAGCGAGAAAAATGAGAGCTGGGTATGGATAGGAGATGAACTCATGCGCCAACTCAAACAGTTTGCTGGAGAGAGGAGGACTGGAAGGTTATTTGCGACTGTAATAAAGAAACCTAAACGTTCTCGTAAATACGAGGCTACTACTGCAGCAATCCGAAATCATCTCAAGGAATACGCTAAGGAAGCAAGAATTACGAAGTCTTTCAGTCCTGAGGACCTAAGAGGTAGACTTACGGGACTTCAATTTAGGCTGTCAATTTTTGAGCCCAAGATTGCCGCTGAGGCTAATCGAATGATTCTCTTTTTCGCTCTGAACTATGGTCTTGAGAGGACTATCCGCAAATTGGTCTTTGAAACGTTGAAAGAGAAGTATCCGAACGAATGGTGGGACAAGGTACCGCTGGACGTACAAAAGGAGGTAACAAGACTGCAAGACCTCGACCGTGATAGTCCGAAGATTGTGAGGTCAATCGACAAGTTAGACTACACGACGTTCCCACAACTCAGAGTGATAATTGAGCACAACTGGGACGATTTCAAGGACCAATTCCCGCACGGTCGGACGGAAGATATGTCAAAAATTCTGAAGGATTTGGGTTACGAAAGAATACTCATTGCTCACAGCTGTGAATTACCGGAAGACGAGAAAAGCAGGTTTGAAGTTGCATTTGGCGATTGGTTTAGGATGTTATCAAACCAACCTACTAACTAAGCATGATGAAGGACGATCTCGGCGACGGAACCTCGTTGACACGAAGTAGTCAATCCACAACAGGCTTATATTCAGTGAACCATCAAAAGGGTCTTGAGCCTGTGGGGCTCGAAAGAGCATCACTTACCAACTTGGTGGGTGTTCGTATCCGACGTGTCAGGCGACGGGGACGCCCACGGGCACCACTACTACCGTATCCTATGGTATGCACATCGCATACCGTCGCCTCCTCTTTAACACTATCGTACGCGCGCTTCTCCCGCGTGTATGGGTCAATGCCACCGGTAGGGGTAATGGTTGGGGGTGTACGTGTCACTCAATGACTGTTTCTAACAAGGTAGCTCTTTACGCGATGTTGCCAGTCGCGGGTATTCTTGTATTCGGATTAGGTGCAATCGTCATCTATCCAACTACCATCGAGGCAAAGGTGAGTATAGTTTCATCGATAGCTACCAGTGTTACCGTTCTCTTTCTTATTTCTGAGAGGTTGAGAGACTCTGCCCTTCGAAAGCTCGAATTCCTCAACAAGCGAGCTTTGAGTCCAGCGCTGAAGGCGAGTAAGGGGACAATCCAAAGGGTAGATGGAGAGCAATCGGAAATATTCTCGAAAAAGTAGTGGGCTGCTGAAACATCACGGAAGATTTCTGCGATTGAGGCTCTATCCCAAGAATCTCATAAAGACGCTTGACAATGCGGCAGAAAGCGTGGCAGCCTACGAGAAACTATTTTCGACCGTCTATGATAAGGGGAACAAGGCTCGACAATATGCAATCTCACCTCCGTCAGTCAATAGTCCCGCCTATTCTACGATCCTTGCTACCTTCGATAAGATCACCAATTGATCCACATGAACCAAACGACTCTCATCGATCCTACCACTAAGACGCAACAATGCTCCCACAACGATCTCATCCACCACCCCCATAATGATCCGAGTAGACGCAGCCCATTCCGCAATGACCCGTTCCTTCGTACGATGAAAAGCATTGAATGGCTCAGCCTCATCCGACACAAGGAAATCACCGGTAAACTTCTGGGGTCCGGAGATCTCGGAAACACTCAGCACAAGATCCACCTTCGAACCAGTACCAGCGGACTGTAGCTCCTGCAATGTCATCGGTTGACGAATAGCCGGCATCTTCGCAGGGATTTGCGGCTGGGAATCAGTAGGTTCCCCTTCCCTAGTCGATTGCATGGATGCTGGAGCCGCTAGCGTCTTGACAGGAGTCTCACTGGGACGCAAAGGTCTATCCTGATCATAGCGTAATCCAAACTGCAAAGCGGTCTGCGCCTTCGCCAATTCCTCGCCTAGATAGCCCGCATGGCTAAGCTGTGTAACGAGTCCTTCTCGCAAGAGACCGAGCAGCATCGACATTGCTCCACGTCCTCGCATCTCATGAGCCGGAGTGTGATCCGTCAAGTAGTGACGAAGAACGATCTCTTCCTTCTCGCGATCTAGACTGATCACAAAGTAGCCCTTCGGATCGTAGACGAGTGGCTCACGCAGCCCTCCCGGCCGGATGGAGACGAACTGTTCTCCCCGCATGAAAGCTGTCGTCCCAACTTCACCCTTGAAGAGACCTGGGCTCCGAGCAAACAAACCGGCAATATTCCCTTTCAAGGCATCAACGTCCTCCTCGCCCGTCCAATCAAGCACCTCCACCTGCTTCCGGAATTGCTTGATCTGATCCGGAGACAATGTAGCCAGTACTGGATCATATCCTGCTGCACCGACAATCTTCTTCTCATCATCAACCCCATGCTCCGACAAAGCGACAAGAGACTGACCCGGTTTGAACAATGGCGAGTCCCTACCACAGATCAACAAGAACCGAATCGCAGGATTAGCAGTGATATTCACTACAATTCGCGTAATCCCAAGATTGGCCGTATAGACCATTCCTGCAATCGCTACTCCAGGAAGACCCACAAGAGGATCGACCAGGCGCTCCGATGTTAGGGCGCAAACCGCGACAGGTCCCGACGGATCGCCCACCTTGTAGGATCCGGCGATCACCGGCCACGATGCGACTGTCTTGATGCTCACAAGCAAGAAATATCCTAAGTCAATATATGAATGAGAAAGATACCATTAGTATACTAGGACCGGAAAAATCTTCACCAAAGAGATTGGGAGACAAATGTCACGTCTCGAGAAACGATCTATGAAATCCTGCCAAGTTGGCCTAGACCTCGCTGCCATCGGAAAGAGGTGGACCTTTCACATATTGAGAAATATTGGAGCATTACACGTCGACCGCTTCAACCAGATCCTCCGATCAGTCCCAGGACTGACCCCTCGCGTCCTAATCATGCGCCTAAACGAACTAGAAGAGCGTGGACTAATCAGATCAGTAATGATTAAACAAAAGCCTAGACTCGTCCGCTGGGAACTCACCGAGAAAGGAAGAGACACCGTCCCGATAGTCGAAGGCTACCTATCCTTCGCCCACAAATGGTATCCAAACTCGTCCCTGAAGAACCATCTCACCCAACAGAAGAAACAGCCAGATCTCCTAGACTTGATCCAGCTAGCAACCAAAGAACGCTCGGCCAACACTCTAAAGACCATCTGAAAGCGACTCGATTCCATCCCTCTACATCGATCCTGATGTAATCCTGACAATCCCATATTAGGAACAACCCATCAAGAAACTTGCAAGCAGAGTCAAGTCTTAATGGCCTTACTGTCGGCGAATGATGCGTTCAAGGCGCCTCGTGAATGGCTGTGGTCCACCCCGGGTCAGACACTTCCTGGAAACGACTACTTTGGTACGTCCTCGCAGGATCACGTGGTGGGACCAATCGTGGAAGGATCATCAACCTCATCCGAACAGAACCCCGCAACGTGAACCAGCTTGCTGAGGCACTCGACGTCCACTACCGAGTCGCAGAGCATCACATTCGTGCTCTCGAAAAGAACCACATCGTCATTGCCTCCGGCGAACGCTACGGACGACTGTACTTTCTCTCCCCAGAACTTGAAGCTCACATGCACATCTTCGACGAGATATGGAACAAGATACAGCCACAAAGTGTTGAGATGAAGAGGGAACAACAATAGTCTCCTTAATGGATCTCAGCATGTACACCGCCATAATCAGCACGATCCTCCTCTTCGGCCTGATCCTAATCTACGGACGTATCTATCGAGAAACCCGAGCCCAGTTCAGCCTCGGCCTACTAGTCTTCGCATTGATCCTCTTCGCCCAGAACCTACTGGCTGCATATTCGTTCCTCACAATGTCCCCCTTCATAGGTGAACCATTCCTACCCTATCTTCTGGCAGTGAACACTGCCCAATTTCTAGGAATACTCGTCCTCCTCAGGACCACCCTGCATCAATAAGAGATCTAGACCAGACCCCCACCAATTCTCGCAATTCCGTCAAATACGATCACGCCATCTTTCCCAGCCAGAAACTCGGGGGTGAAAATTACAAAATGAAAAATCCAAGATTCACAATACTAGCAGCTTTCATCCTTCTCGCTCTAGCCATCCCATTAGCTAATGCCAGATCATTGGCCGATAATCGAGGAAATGAGAATTCCAAGAACACACCAGGCGCAGTCTACATAATGACCAACGACTCAACAGGAAACCAGGTGATCCGATACGACAGAGCAAACGACGGCTCCCTAACATTCTCCGGAAAATTCTCGACAGGAGGCCTAGGCGCAACTGGATTAACAGGATCCAACCAAGGCGGCATAGTGTTATCCAATGAAGGCAAAACATTACTAGTCGTCAACGCGGGCAGCAACGACATCTCAATCTTCCAGATACAAGGAAACCTTCTCTCACTCACCGACAAAAGCAGTTCGAACGGCATCATGCCAATCAGCCTCACAATCCATAACCAACTAGTTTACGTCCTCAACTCCGGCGGAGCCAACGGCAAAGGCAACATCGCCGGTTATACTCTCGACAAGGAGGGCGAATTGTCTCCAATAACAGGCTCGACCCAACCACTTAGTGGGACGACCGCACCAGCCCAAATATCGTTCAATCCGCAGGGAACTATATTGGCCGTCACTGAAAAATCAACCAGTCTGATCGACACATACACCGTCAACACACATGGAGTAGCCTCTGCCCCCACCACACATACATCCAGTGGCAGTACACCTTTCGGGTTTGCATTCAACAATAGAGGTGCATTGATCGTCAGTGAAGCCGCAGGCGGACCCTCAGGCACAAGCGCAGTATCTTCTTACAGCGTGTCCACCTCAGGCGATCTAACAACTGCAAGTGCTTCTGTACCCGACAATCAACAGGCAGCATGCTGGGTCGTCGTCACAGGAAACGGCAAGTACGCCTATACCACCAATGCTCATAGCGGTAGTATCTCAAGCTACACGATCGACAAGAACGGAGAAATCCATCTACTACAATCCATAGCAGCAAACACTGGAGCGGGAGACATCGACATGGCACTGACAAGGAACAGCGGATACCTATACGTCTCCATCATCTCATCACACAGCATCCAAGGCTACAAGGTACACGATGACGGAAGCCTCAGCTGGGTAACAACAATCACAGGAGTCCCAGCAGGAGCAGACGGACTCGCCGCCGACTAGAGAAAACGCTAACACACCACCCAACGAGTCCCCTCCCCCTTTTTCCTCTTTGGAATTACATAGTCCCGATTTTGATAAGGCCATAATCGCCCACGAAGCTCAGTCAGAAGTAAGACTAGACTCGAGTATTCTTTCGTCTCTTCAGAATAACTACTGTCGCTAGAACAGCCACAACGACAATTGCAATCCCTTCAGCAAGCATAAAGATCATCCCTGTTGAAAGCCCCAGGAGGGATGAATCAAGCGTTGCCTGTGGGTGGGTCACGATGACGTTCACCAGAGATGAATGAGCTAGATATCCGCTAGACCCCGTTACGTTTACGACATAGGTCCCGATCGGCAATGCACCGCCCACATCGATCGTCATCGCCACGTTTCCTGAACCTCCGGGGACGCTTGATGAAGCAAGCGAGATTATGGGACTGGATGGTGAGACCTTCGAACTCAGAGTCACCGTACCGGAGAAGCCGAACCTTGGAGTAACAGTAACAGTTGAGAAGCCCTTCTGACCTGAAATTAACGTGAATGAGTTCGGATTCGCAGTAACGACAAAGTCAGTCGCTGCCAAAGCACCTACTAACCCAGTGCTCACCAACCCATCCGGAAAATAGTAATAGTAGAGAGTCCCGTCCGCTCCCATCCCGACCGGATACCCGACATCCCGAACGGTCCACCATACATGCCCGCCCGAAGTTATGGCAGTGATCCCGTCATCCGAATAAACGTAGAGAACATTGTTTGCATCTACTATCCCTGAAGTGTAGTAGCCTGCAGTGTTGAGTGTCATATTCCACCTCTTCGTTCCGTCCGAATTCAAAGCCCGAATGTCGTGGTTGTACGATGCGTAGATCGTTCCGTCCCATCCAAGGGAAGGAGGAGAACTAGGCGATTCCAGAGACCATCTCGTTGTACGGTTCGGGTTGAGAGCGAAGAGAGTCCTGACTGATACTGGATTGCAAAAACCGATGCCGGAGCCGCACTGGTACCCCACCGCAAGTATCGTGCCATCATCTTGCACGACAAGCTGAGCGTCCACCCAAACTGGAATGCTCCAAATAGGCTGGCCGTCCGGATGATATGCCGTCAGATTTGTCTCCGTTGACGCGTATACTGTATCGTCCCGAGCAAGGGCGACTCCGCCGTAACTACCAGAAGCCTGTTTCATCCATTTCAGGCTACCCGTCGAACTGATCGCGTATAACGGGCCATGATGAGTAAGAACGTAGATATTCTCATCCTTGCTAATCGCTATCTGGTTGTAGATGTTACCTGATAATGTGAGATCCCATTTCTGAATCCCCGCTGGACTGAGCCCAAAAACGGTTCCATGCTCTAGCGAAGTCCCAACCCTGTAGTTCGCGCCTGCGATGATCGTGCCGTCCGAAAGAATCGCTACCGCATAGACGCTCCAGCCTTGGAGCTGCCAGAAGGTCTTCATCACTCCAGTCTGAGGATCGATCGAGATCAAACCGGCATCCGATCCAACATAGACCGTACCCTCAGAACCAATCACTATTGGGGCACCATTCTGCGTCCTTGGAGCCGCTGTAACGCTCCATCTTCGTAATGGTGCGGCCGGTCCGGCTTGATCGGTTCGACTCGTGCGCTGGCTATCATGCCCATAAACCGGCCACATAGCAGGGGCCGTGAAACCTGCATCCATGGCGCTAGCTGGTGCTTGGGCACTAGTGGCCAAAACCGAGGGCACCATCATCATGGCGATTACGAGACTCGCATGGAATAATGGTCCAATCCGTCCACTGGGACGGGAAAATACCATTGATGTTATGATTCCTCGATCGGCCGATTTAAGGATGCGAGAATCTAGCCTTCGAAAAGGCCGCTATCATCATGGCTTCAAAACAAGTGTATTAGAAATTGTGTTCCGTAGTCATTCGAATGATAGATGAAAATACTTAGTTAACAACCCGTCAAACTGCTTCGAATTCTTCACCGGGGATTCGCTACGCTGCTCGCCATTTGTCAAGATGATCTTACTATCGGTGAGCGTTACTCTTCCGTTTGGTGTAAGTTTGCTGATTAACCGTCGCTTTGTGAAGTGTGACTTTGGGGAGGTCTGCTGGTAACGGTTT
>MNGN01000043.1 GCA_001918745.1 Crenarchaeota archaeon 13_1_40CM_3_52_17
CTCTGGTTCAACCCCGGCAGCGCAACGGGAACATTCCCCGCTCGACAGAAAACCTATGGCATTCTAACAATCGACAAAGAGATTCATGGAGAAATTATCAGGCTTTGACAAGTGGGGAAGGGGAATCCATTTCATGATAGCCGGCTCATTAGTTGAAGCATACTTCGTCATGTCGCTGCGGCCGAAATAGACCTCGATAAAACGCCTAAGCTAAGATATTCTTACCATTACCAAATATATCCATCACTGTTGACAATAGATAGACGGCCCCTCGGCATTGCTATTTTGGGCATTCTGCAAGAATTGAGCGGAGTTCTGGGGTTTATCCTCAGTCTTGGTATCTTCTTTCTGTCCGGGCTCATTCCTTATCCCCGGCCGCTATCTGAGACTGGCTCGATGTTCTTGGTCGGATTTGCGACGCTAATTCTAAGCATTTTTTCCATTGTAGTTGGATGTGGGTTCCTTAATGCTCAAGGCTGAGCTTGGGTTACCGGCATAGTTCTCAATATTCTGGGCGTTGTATTCGCGATTGCTGAGCTTGCAGTAGGCTCAATCACTGCTGTATTAGGGCTGGTCCTTTCGCTGACAATTCTGGGATATCTTATGACTCACAGTGTGAAGGTCTACTTTGGACAAGCGCTCCCGTTGACAGACAGGGAAGCTAGAAGCGTCTCTCCGACGTATTCTCCCGCCTCAGATTCGAGAATCATCTGCAAACATTGCGGGAGCGATGTTAGAAAGGGGTCAAGGTGCGGCGTCTGCGGCTCTGCCCTCTGACCTCTCAAGCCGCCTACAAGGTCTTCCAACTTGATATTGGTAACTGTCTAGATCCTCGCTAGTCGTCTTGGATATCCAAATAAGCGCGGCTCAGAACAGATCGATAGGGAATTCCTCAATCGTGAACGTTTGTTCGACCTGTGGAGCCGAGAACCTTGATAATGATAGCGTATGCGGAGTTTGCCAAGCGGAACTGGGGGTGGTGAAGCCTGCTGATTCTCGATCATGGAAGAAGGTCCCATTTCACTTTATGACCGGGCCGTTGGTGTCAGCACTGGCCTTGCTTTGGTTCTGGTTCGTAGATGGTTTTGTCGGCCTCCTGCTGCTTATGCTTGGCCTTCTCTTGGTCCTGCTAAGTCTGTCCAGCGGACCAAATGACCCGCCCTTTGGCTGGAGGAAAGTCCGGTGGATGATGCGGAGAAGGAACGAGGACGAGAGGGAAGAGAAGAAGCCGTAGGCATGCAGTGAGAACAAATGAAGACACATCCCTGGGAGCTAGCTTGGAGAGACCAGCGGTGGACGGAGAGTTCCCCACCACTCCCTGCCGTTGCGGACTTCGCCGAGGATTTGAAACGCGAAGGCGCAAAGAGAGTTCTGGACCTAGGCTGCGGCGCAGGCCGCCATTCCATACATCTCGGCAAAGCCGGTTTTCAGGTTGTAGCGCTTGACGTCTCGGAAACGGCCCTCAAGACCCTTGAAGGTCGCTTGAACACGTCTTCCATCGACAACGTCACTCTGGTCAAGCACGAGATGTGGGATCTACCGTTCGTAGACGATTATTTTGACGGAGTGATCTGCACAAACGTTCTCCATCACGGGAAGCTCGTCCAGATCAAGCAGGCGACCGAAGAGGTTCACCGGGTGATGAAGGAGGGAGCCTTAGCTTTCGTGGTCGCACTATCCACGGCAGATTTCAGAAAGGGTAATGGCAGGAAACTGGAGCCGAATACCTACGTTTTTACCGAGGGAGAGGAGCGAGGAATAATCCATCACTTCTTCTCGCGGCACGAACTCCAGTTGTGTTTCAAGGAGTTCAAGGTTGTATCTTTTGAAGAGAGACTGATACCTGTTGAAGAGGGCGGAAAGCGTGCCCATTTTCTAGTGAGACTGAGAAAGTCCTAGAGTGTTTAGTTACTCCTTTGGACCCGCCTCGATGTGTGTGCCCGCAATCATCTTGTTCGCATTATCATACGCTAGGCGAATCAGGTCCTTCGCTGCCTCAATATCTTCTTCCGGACGGATTCTGAATGTGACCCAACTGGCTCGATGATGTACGAGGCGATGCCGTTCAGCCTTCCCTGCCTTCAGGACTTGCTCTTGGTCTTGTCTGGAGAGTCTGATGTCAAGCTGCAAAGTCCCATGAGTGTGCATGAATTGGAGACCATAGACCCGGAATTCTGTGCCGCCTAACTTGTGTAAAGCCTTAGTGACGTTAGGGAGTTGGAGAATCTAATCTTGGAGAGACTCGGCCAAACGATACTCGCTCTAGGATTTGGCTAGTAGTTTCCCATCCTCCATGACCTTCTGACCGCTAATTGCTACTGTCGCTTTGGTCATCGAGGCCCACCATGTGCCGCTCGCGGCGTTCTTTCCCCCTTTTGCGCCGCTATGGCCGAATCCGACGACGGTGCTTCCAAGGACTTTATCATCCTGGATGAACCCGTGCCGGAGCTTGGGGTTCAGTCCGAATCCGAAATACCCGAAGCGGTTCTCATCGCCGGTTCCTTCTCTAAGATAACGTTCGAAAATCTCCTTTCCAGATCTCGCAGAAAACTGTTTGATCCGGCCCTGTGCAACTTGAAATGTCAGGTCCTCAACCTGGCCTTTTCCGGTGCAGATTAGCGAGTCGTAGACTAATCTCCCTTCGGCACTGTCTTCCGCGGCCGAAACCTCGATTCCACCGGTTGGCAAGAAGACAACCTCTCCTCTCTCGGCCTTCTCTTCTGTTGCTAGGCCATATGAAAAATCGGGTGGGCGCTTGTCAAGTCTGAATCTGAAGTCAGTTCCAAAGGGTGTTGTCAGATGCACCATTCCTTCCCCGCCCATCAAGGGTTCCAACGCACGTCCAAGGGAAGCCATCTCTCCCGAGTCAGCGCAGCAGCCATCAAACATGACTCGTCTCCACTCCTCCAAATTCAGACCCATAGCCTCTGCGCGTTCCGGGGTCGCGAGAGTGGCTTCGATACCCACCATCCTCACTTTGTTCTTTCTGGCTAGCTTTGCCCACTGTTCAGCAAAGCTGCTCTTATCATACCTAGCGTCAAGCCATACACTAACCGACCTACGTCTATCAACAGGAATCTTATCCCACGGGATAGGCTTTCTCGGTCCCAAAGTGTAGATGTAGATGTCAGTCTCTTCCAGGGCAGCGCCAATATGGGCCGGCAAATTGTCAAGGAGTTCCAGTGGAGCATCGATCATCGAGCGCAACCAAAGGTCTTCCAACTGAACCGTCAGAAGCACCTCGAGACTACGTTTCATAGACTCTAAGGCGAGATCTGACGCTAGCTCAAGCGTGTGGTCCCAGCTATGGATCCACACCCGCTGACCGGGCTTGGTGCCAAGACAACCATCAAGAACTTGTTTAGAGAGCGTCGCGTGCTCGGTATCCATTCGTGCAAGTCCTTACTTGTTCCGGAAGGTCTACTTGAGGTGTTTCCTGCCAATGTAGATCAGATGTTCGGCGGCTCCGTGCAGGCTCGGGTCCTTTCCAAGTCTATAGTTTAGGTCGACCCAGGAGTCGAACTCATCGCCCTTCAACTCGTTGATTTTTTCTTCGATCATGCTGATGGTGCCTTCACAACCCATGAGGTCTAGGTCTTCGAACCCGTTTCTTTTCATTGACGGGCTGATTTCTGCAGAATGGGTAAAATACGAATTTGTGAATCCTACACGCGCCTTTGAGGGTATGCCGGTAGCAGATGGACCCCACACACCTGTTTCCAAAAGCTCATTTCCCGGCGAAAGCCACTCGGGTTCATCCTTCGCCGACCAGCGCAGAGGAGCATATCGTGTAATGAAGGTCGCGAATACAAATCCGTTCTTCTCGATGACCCTGTGAGTTTCCTTCACAGCCCAGTCTCGACTGTCTTCTTCGAGGAGATGATACAATGGCCCCACCAACAACACAACATCAAAGCTACTGTCTTTGAACCGACGAAGGTCGGTTGCGTTTCCACGTAGACACTCCGTGAAGCTTACACCTTCTTCTTGGGCCTTCTTCTGAGCGAGCTGAAGGCAACCCTCAGAGAGGTCTAACAAGGTGACTCGATATCCGAGTTTGGCGAGGGCGATAGAATATCGGCCTGGACCCCGCCCACATCCAATACTTCAGCTGGGAAATGGGGGAGATAGTCTTTGAGTGCTCTCAGCGTAACAGCGAATTCTGTTCTGTGATGGTCAAGTCTATCCCACTCATTCTGAGAGTTCTTATCATAGAATGCTTGAACCTCGTCCAAGTTCCCTAAGTCCGCATTACTCTCAGATTAGGGGTTGCATGTACGTCATTACAACGGTTTAACCAAATGCCCTTCGATAAATGGTTCATATCTGGACAGTGGACACTCCGGTTCTGCCAAGTCTTCGGTTGTTCTAGGACTTGGCTTGCTCTCATCGACTCTGAGGATTACCGTCGTCGGCGGGTTCCCCTTCATTGCTTCACTTGAGAGCCCTTGCGCCTCAGAGACGAGTAGTCTCTTCTTGGCAGGGAACGGTCGAACCTCAACCGCCCCCTCACGCCCGTAGCGTGGTAGCTTGGCCCATTGCCAGGCAAGGATTTTACGGTGGCCAACCAACCAGATATCCCGGTTCACGCCTCTCACGTGGTCGGAGTCACTCCCCTCATTCCAACATGACAGGCCCATACAACGAACGCCTTAGCCTGTGTGGGTCATTCCTCGAACATAACACTTAGAGATGACCGAAGCTACCACCCACCAGCAAAATGAAGAGCTTGCAAGTGCCCACACTCCCATTGCAGATCAGCGAGTTCAGGGCTGATGACTACGGGAAGTTGGCCCACGTCTTCGGCTCCATCTTTCCTGATTACGACCGGACACCGGAGGAGTGGCGGTTTGAAGATGAGAGTCTCGACAAGTCAAAGTTTCATTTCAAACGATACTCGTGTTTTAGCCCGGAGGTCCAAGACGCTGTTGGGTTTGCTCAGTGTCAACATATTCCCTGGATGTATCATCCAAAGAAGCTCTGGGTCGATATCTGGGTCGATCCACAGCACCAGAGGAAAGGCATTGGGAATGCACTCTACGAGCGGCTGAGCCAGGACTTCAAAGTTCTTGGCGCCGTCACATCTTGGACGGGCGTGAGGGAGGACATGCCGTTTCCGATCAAGTTCGCCATGAACCGAGGGTTCCATGAGAAGATGAGGGCTTGGGAATCACGTCTCAACCCGGCCACGGTCAACCTCTTAGCTTTCCAAAAATATCTGGACAAAGCGTCCCAACATCGAATCCACTTCGTCACATTAGCCGACGAAATGAGTAGCGATCCTGCATGTTATGCCAAACTTCATGCTCTGGTTCAAGCCGTCTCAGCAGATATTCCTCGACCTGAACAGTTCACTCCTGTCTCTTTCGAGCAATGGTCAGCTTTCGAGATGAAAAGTCCCAACTTGGTCCCTCAAGGCTACATGATCGCGAAAGATGGCGACAGGTACGTGGGCATGAGCACTGTGTGGAAGGCTCAGAAGGACCCCAAGGGACTCTATCAGGGATTGACGGGAGTCGTACGCGACTATCGGGGACGTGGAATAGCGGTCGCTTTGAAGCTCAAGGTCATCGAGTTCGCAAGGAACAACAAGTACGAGAAGCTGAAGACCTGGAACGACTCGACCAACGCGCCCATGCTGGGGATTAACGTGAAGCTTGGCTTCAAACGAGAGGTCGGCTGGATAACTTTCGAGAAGAACCTGGCATAGATCAGGATGAAGTCGAAGCTCCCAGTTCTCACCCTCAAAGGCTCACCGCGCCAAATAGGATACGATCACGGAAGGAAAGCTCGTCCAGAAATAGAGGACAACCTAGAGGTCTACTTTCGTCGGTTCAAAAGCGAAACCGAACTCTCCCATGATCTAGCAATCAGTCGAGCAGCGAAATTCCTAGACGTGATCGACAAGATCAGCCCGGAATACGCTGAAACAATGAAGGGCGTGGCCGTTGGCTCTGGCCAGGAAATCCTCGACATCACCGCATTGAACGTCCGCTATGAGCTGATGTACAGCCAGTTCTCGAAAATTGGATTAAAGCCGATGCCCAAGACCTTCGGCTGCACAGCCTTCGCTACGCTTCCCGCAGCGGTCGAGAACGGGCATTTGATCATGGCGCAGAACTGGGACTGGATACCAGAAGTCGAAGGACTCTTCCTCAAGGTCAAAAACGAAAACGGCCCTGACACACTGTCATTCACAGAAGCAGGAGTAGTCGGCGGAAAAATCGGCCTAAACTCCGAAGGACTAGGTCTCCTGATAAACGGAATAGTTTCCAGCAAAGACGACTGGGCACGTCTTAAGAAACCCTTCCACGTCCGATGCTGGGAGATTCTTCGATCCAGAACCCTCGCACGCGCGAGGGCGGTCATTTCACAGGGTCAAAGAAATTGTTCAGCCAATTTCATACTGGGACAACAGAAAACTGCCAGATCAGGCAAGGTAGTCGATATTGAAACTGCGCCAGAAGCGGTTTGTGAGCTCCGACCCGACCGAGGAGCCGTGGCGCACACGAACCATTTCTCAAACCCGAGAATACTTGGCGTCAAACAGGTCTTGGACGAAGAACGATTATCGACTCTCCAACGATATCGAAGAATACAGGAGCTCTTGGACGGTTCGGTTCGCGTCGGACGAAAACTGGGAATTTCTGACGCAAAAAACATGTTGAGAGACCATTATGGGAAGCCCGAATCTGTTTGCAGGCATTCGAACATGAAACTCCCAGAGTACGAGAGATACGAAACGGTCGTTTCTGTAATAATGGATCTGCCCACCAGAAAAATGTGGGCTGCGACCGGCACACCCTGCTCCACTGAATATCGCTCGATGAGTCTCTAGAAGTATTCCGGAAGAAATCTTCTAGCCGAATCATATTTCTACAAGCAGATCCATCTACCAAGCAGTCAGTTCATGCCCTCCGCCCAGAAACGAAAAGTTCTAGAAAAGACACGAAAGCGAGAGAGCCGAGGAAGGACTTACCTCATCGCAATCGTCCTAATAGTGGCAGCGCTAGGGGTTGGCTACTATGCTTACTTGCTCGCAACAGCGGCACGCCCAGATTTCATAATCGCGGCTCCTCCAGGCGTGGCGGTCCGAGCGGGAACTCCCACTACCTCAAAAGTCAATGTGACCGCCGTGAATCAGTTTAACGGAGTCGTCGACCTGACCGCTACAGGCTCTGCTGGCCTAACTGTGTCGATTACCCCTACAACCATCACCGGCTCTGGGGTCGCCACGTTGACTGCGTCCTCCGCGACAAACGGCACTTATTCCGTCACCGTGACCGGCACCAGTGGCAGCCTGACACACACAGTGAACATGGTAACAGCACCACTCTTGGCCGCATTGTCCACCACGGACGGAACAATCGTGGTCCAGCTCTTTCCTGCTTCAGCCCCTAAGACGGTGGCGAACATTGTCAGTCTAGCTCAATCAGGGTTCTACACGAATCTCGTCTGGCACAGGATAGTCAGAACCAGTCCAGGCGTAATACAGACTGGAGATCCAAACACGAGGGGCGGTTACACGGACAGATCAACATGGGGCACAGGAGGCTCCTCGCAGACAGTTCCCCTCGAGATAGACAGTTCCCTCCACAACGATAGAGGGTTCCTTGGAATGGCTCGTTCATCTGACCCAAACAGTGGAAGCTCCCAGTTTTACATCAATATGGCCAACAACAACTATCTGGACGGGCAGTACACGGTCTTCGGGAAGGTGCTAAGCGGTATGAATGCAGCTGACGCGCTCTGGAATACTCCCACTAATTCCCAGGATCAGCCAATTAACCCAGTGTTTCTGTTGAGTGTTACAATATCTGGCAGTTAGCGAGAAGCTCCGGCCTCAAGGTCCCGCTGCTGTTCTGAGGTAGTAGGCCCAGTAGCCTTTCGCGCGTCCATACTTCTCCGCAATAACATGGAGCCTCTGTTCTTTCATTGGTCTTCCATAGACTCTGCCTGCTGCGGCGATCAATCTCTTCTCGACTGCGAGCTTGTCCATTCGTCCGAGGCCTCTTAGCATTATGAGCCTCGAGGAGAACTCTCCTATTCCCCTGATGTTCTTCAGCCAGTCCTCCACTTTGTCATACTCTCCCGTTCTAAGGAATCTCTCGTCGACCTCGGTGAATGCCTTGGTGATATGGGCGAGATAGTCTTCTCGTCGTTCATGTCTGATGAGTTGTTTCAGATCTTCATTGGAAGTCTCAGCTAGTTGGCCAGGCTCTGGAAATGCTCTGTAAACGTGACCGTTTACTTCGAGGCTCGTGCCAAATCGTTCAAGCAATGCCTGTTTGGCTTTTCGTGCAGCGTTCAGTTGGTTCCTTTGTGAGAGAACTGCCCAGCATGCACACTCGAATGGTGTGAGAAATTTGACTTGGTGTAGCCCGTAGAGCTTCTGAAGAACAGGGGCAAAGTTGGGATCGTTGATCGCTATCCGATAGAACTGGTCCAGATCGTCATTGAGACTTAGAAAGAAGGAGATCCTATCGAGTATCACATCTGTAAGCCCATGAGAAAAAGGATGATCCGAAAAGAGAGTGTATCTCAGAGCAGGCATCTTGATCGTTCCGGTCGGTTTGAGCTGGAAGACAATCGTTCGGCCGCCAACACGGATCGCTTTCGTAAGCGAGACCTCGCTCACGGTCTGGTCCTCCTGCATGGGAGGAAACATTCCTAGAAAGTCCAGTGACTTTGCAAAATCAAAAGGGGGTGTTGGCCGAAGAGAACCTTCTTCAGAATGCAAGCCCCTTTCGTGGATCATACGCCTAGAGACAATGTCATGGTTGCCTACTTAGGTAGGCCGGACGGTCAACCCTTTGAAGAGAAAACAAGTGAGAATCGACATGCTGCAAATCGTTGATGATCCGAGGAAAGTGGAAGACGCTTACGCTCGTCAATACGACGATCTTGCTGGAAAGGTAGCGAGTCTCGTTTCGAGTCGGAGCGGAATTATCGCAGAGGTTGGTTGTGGAAGAGGCCAGCTGACCATTCCATTGGCAAAGCTTCTCCCACGACACCGATTCAACGTCGTGGACAAGTTCACGGGCGCGTACTCAAGGACCCTTACTCTGTTGAACAAGGCTCTATCTCGAGCGAAGTTGACGCGCCGGGTCAAAGTGCACAAAGCAGACTATCTAGATTGGCTGCGGGAAGAATTCTCCGACAAGTATGTGGGAGTAATATCTAGCGAGTTTCTTCCAGAGATCGATTCCTACGAGCTGCGCATGTTCTTGTCGGAATGCTATCGGGTTGTGAGACACGGCGGTCTTACCATCCACTCATTTCTCTCCCCAATAGCCAGAAACCGTCGACAGAAGCTAATGATAGAGGCGGACAGTAATCCGAAATGGACGAAGACTCCTCCCAAAGAATGGTTTTCTCCCAGACCAGACCAGGTAGTGTCAACGCTAAAGCGAGCGGAGTTTCGAAACCTTCGGGTCAAGAGGATCAAGAGCAATCCGATCATGAGAGCCCGCGCAGCAGAACATCTCCTCGAGAGCTGGGACGTCAAGAGTTCGTTCTGGAAGAAGCACCGCACTCGTCTTGTGAGAGAAGGGCTAGAAATTCCAGATTGGATGATCATCTCGGGCCGCAAAGCGTAAACTCTTCCATCCTCGCTATTCGAAGTCAACAGACTTCTCTGATGTTGGTCCTGAACGATGTCTTGCGTTCCGGCTCGTCCCCAGGGACCCAAGATATGACCCGTTCTCACTCCTGTACTCGATCGGAGGAAATCTGCCACCGAACGCCGCTTCCCACATTCGAACCCACGAAAAGACAACCTTGTCAAGATCGCGACATCGAGCTTCAGGAACTACCCAAACGAGTTTTGCGATCACATCGCCCGACCGAATCATGAATAAAAGCCGCGTTAGGTGACCTTGAATGTGAAGCGGCTGAAACCCAGGCCCTTCTTCTTCGAAGAGCACTATTTCATCTGATTTCGTCAATCCAGACCCATCCCATCGGAACAGAAGATGTGAACCCGACTGAGCATCATAGTATGCAAATGACCCTCCATTTCCTGATCTTGTTCGTGGTCGAAGGTTCAATTTTCGAAGAAGGCGAGTAACAGACATCAAGTAAGCATCGGCCGAGTCTCAGATTGTTGAAGTCGTTTTTCACCCGCTATTATCCAGAGAGAAAGTAGAATTCCCGAATCCGTTCTCTCAAAGGAGGCTGCGGTTTGGTCTTTCTCGGCGTAGCCGACTGTTGAGGGCCAGTTTCAGAAGAAAAACGGACGATAATTCGGTAAGCTGCAAGGCTTTGGCTAAGGCGTTCCCTTAGCATGTGGCCCGCAACATCCGCAACAGCACGGGCAGCAATCGTCCAAATACTTCACCTCTGTAAGTAACGTTAGTTACTATTGCAAAGTATTTAAGCAGTCAAGTTTCTGTTACGTAACTTGGTAACCCTATGGTTAGGCTAGTAGAAGGAGAACCATGCTGCACGTGCCCATGCCCATGCGAAGGAATAATCGAAATCATCGGCAAAAAATGGGCCCTCTGCGTACTAGCACTACTAGGAAACGACGGAACCCTACGATTCAACAAGCTGGCCGAAAAACTTCCAGGAATAAGCGCGAAAACACTGACAGAGGTCTTGAAAGATCTTCAGCGAACCGGACTGGTTAAGCGTCAAGCATTCGCCGAAATTCCTCCACGAGTAGAATACCATCTGACCAAGGAAGGGAACGAGCTGACAATGCTGGTGGCGCCGCTGATGGTTTGGGCTGACAACAGGACAGGGCTCATCAAGCTGGAATCTTAGGATACTTCATCCTAGACTCGACAAGTTTTCCAGCCCGCTCTTCCAGCTGAGCCGCTTCCTTCCGAAAATCGGAGACCTGTCTCGCGATCTTCTCCACGTACTTTTGATCATCGAGACTTGCTAGGTTGATCAGTACGTTGCTTGCGGCTCCTTCGATGGCCGCACGTGCCGCCGAGACAGCAGTCACCACATCAGAAAGCGCATTAGTGGACCCCTTCTCCGCAGTCTCGCGAGCCAGCCGCAAGACTCTGACTGAACAGTCGAGGGTTGACAGCGGGGTATCGGATGCTTTGATGGTTGCTTCTTCTATCGCTTTCTTGCGAGCCTCCGGTTGATCCTTCGATAGCTTGAACGCTTTCATTACCGTGTCGAAGGCTTCGGTGTCCTCGACGACAAGGCGTAGAAGTTTCTGGCGCAGAGCTTCGCCCTCCTTCACCACCTCGTTGAGCTTCTCTACATCAGGCGGCGCCTCTTTCTTTCCCAGCGTTATTCTGGCAACCATGCAGACGAGACCCGCTGCGAGCGCGGCTATGTATGCGGAGACGCTTCCGCCTCCCGGAGTTGCCTTCTTGGAGGCTACTTCTTCACTGAACGAAGCCAAACTCTGGTCGGTCAATGTTGAAGCTCGTAGCGCGAAGAGCTTCCTCTCTAGGACCTGGTCCGGGCTGAAATTCTCCAATCGGAGATAGAACTCTGCCGAGTCGACAAGAGATTCCATTGGTGCGAGCCCAATGATCTCGCTCCCGACAACCGGCACCCCGTAGCGGTCGGCGAACATCTTGACCAGCTCGTAGGCTTTGAACAACTGGCTCTTGCGATAATTCGTGAGGTTCATAGAGACCTGAACTATCCCCCGCTCTTTCAGCTCAAACCCGAGAGCCTTCACGAAGGCGAGGCCGCCGTCTTTCGCTCGTAGTTGATGCGCTATCCTCTTCGCGACATCTAGGTCCTTCGTTCCAAGGTTGACGTTGTAGGCTATCAGTATCTCTCGGGCTCCAACAGCCGTCGCTCCCGCAGTAGGATGGATCTTCTCCGGACCAAAATCCGGCTTCTTCGCAGAGTCCTTGCCAATCTTCTCCCTGAGGCCCTCAAACTCTCCGTCTCGGACGTCGGCGAGGTTTCGTCTTTCGGGAGTAGTGGCCGCTTCCTCGTATAGGAAGACAGGCACGTGAAATTTCTCGGCAAACTCCTGGCCGAAAGAACGGGCGAGAGAAACACAGTCGTCCATGGTTACACCGGATATTGGGACGAAGGGGATGACGTCAACAGCGCCCATTCGCGGATGCTCGCCTTTGTGGTGTCTCAGATCAATAAGCTCAATCGCTCTCTGGCTAGCGGCTAGAGCAGCGTCTTTCACGTGTCCCGGTTCGCCGACGAAGCTTATCACGGACCGGTTGTGGTCCGGGTTCGATTCCACATCGAGAAGTGTGACGCCAGGGGTCGTTCTTATCGCGTCAGCAATGGATTCTATGACCTCCTTTCTTTGACCTTCACTGAAGTTGGGGACACATTCGACTAGCCGCAATCTGGTACGCCTCTCAACCGTCTCCGAGTCAACTCGTCTCCTTAATAGTCAAGCGGGTAGAATAGCTTGATTTTGTGATCGATTAGTTTCTCGAAATCTCCTCGAAAATAGAAATCTCCACGAAAGCTCCGCCCCTCGACCGCGTATCTGTACCAGTATCTGTCGTCTTCCCACATCTCGTCAAGGGGAGGCTGGTCGATCGGAAACCATCGGAGAATGCCTTCTTTGCCTTCCTTGATGGTCCCGTGGAACTGGTTCGTGAGGAATACGTGCGCGATCCAGTCAGGATCTTCTCGTTTGTCATACTTGAAGAAAACGAGTGTTCCAATCCCTCGCAGCTGTTCGACCTCTAGTCCAGTCTCTTCGGAAACCTCTCTTGCAGCGCAATGTACTGCATCCTCTTTGGGTTGCAGTTTTCCACCTGGCGCGTTCCATTTGCCAGCACCGAAGAGCCCGGGGTTCTTTTTCAGCAGCAGAACCTTGTTGTCATGTAGAATGAAGCATAGGGTCGCCTGGATAGTCAACTGGACGTTCAGGGCTTGTGCTTCTGTTTGAGCAGGATGATCGCCTGTGCTAGGTCACCGTTTGATTGCCGCAGCGCGTTCGCCGCCTCATCGGCAGAGACGCCGGCTTGTGACGAGACAAGTTTCACGTCCTCATCTGATCCTCCCCCTATTCCTTCCTCTCTCGCGGTTCCGCCTCCGACCTGATAGACTGTCTGTCCCTGTACTGTCACGGTAGCGACTTCGGGATTGTCGATGATGATCCGTTTGGTCGGGGTTTCCATTATCACCTTCGTGACCTCGTCTAGTTGTTGGACCTGCATGCCCATGCGCTGCATCATTCTGTTTGCTTCGCGGGGGTTGATCTTTCCACGACGCATCATGACGAAATCAATCTCTTCCACCTTTCCAGTGATTGTTAAGTCTATTCGGAATCAGCGATTCCATGCCGGACCTTTACTGCTACTCCGATCTTGAAGCTCTGCATTTCTATCGCGTTGAAGAAGGATCTTCCAACAGCCAACAAACGGTCCTTCTTGTCCACCACTAGGACCTCTTCTTCAGGCCGTAGCTCAGGGTCCACGCCGATCACATGCTTCGCGAACACGTTTCCACCCTTGCGGATGAATGGCTCTACCCCAGGAGTGACTTTGACCCGTAGTTTCGGAGCCTTGAACACACGTTTGAGGGCGAGGCCGCCATTGACAGTCAAGGCTAGGAGTCCGTCTTTTGGACGGTACGTGGCCAATAACTTTCCATCATTGTAGATGTGGCGTATTCTGTGAGTGTTCGGGGACCGCACGATTAGTAATGATCGAGGAAACGCTCTCTCGGCTCCCCTTCCAAACTGGTAGGCAGCTACAGCCCGGATCCGTCGCAGCTCGTGAAGTTGGGGTTTGACAGGTTCGAGGGGCATCCTAGTTCCGATAGCTAATTAAGCCTGGTCGGAGCCTATTTCTACTGTTTCTCCGCCGCGAGGTCTTGTAGCAACCATTGTACTGTGAGGTTTGCGGGAGCGAGATAGTCGGGAAGCCCGGCCGGTCTCTTGTTGAAGGCGCAACCCTGATCGTCTGCCAGCAATGTTCCAGCCTGGGAAAGGAGCTTCCCGGTTTCCCCGAAAGAAGACCGAGAACACCCCGACCTGGAACAGTGTCGTCCCACACCCGAACCCCAATAGAGAGCCTTCCGAAAGCCGTTGAAGACTCTGATCTCGTCGAGAATTATCCTGAGATCGTAAAAGAGGGTCGAGAGAAGCTAGGCTTGTCGCAGACGGATCTTGCTTTCAAGGCTAAGGAGAAGCTCACGGTGATCCAGAAGATCGAGTTGGGCAAGATACTCCCCACAATGAGGTTGACGAAAGAACTGGAGCACATACTACGGGTGAAACTGCTCGCGCCTAGAACAGAACTTGAGATCACTACCGTGCCAGTTAGGCAAGCCGGGCCGAGAGAGTTGACACTCGGCGACATAGCATTGGTGCGGCACAAGGAACCTGAGGCCAAGTAGAAGGCGCGGCCTCTGCTGCGCCGTCAGTAAAGCATTATTTACTTAGAAACGGGGTCGATGTTCATGGCTTCACTGAGCGAAGCAAAGAACCTTGGCGGAATAGGCGCCATACTCGCCCTGCTCTCCGGCTTACTGTTCTGGGTTCCCTACAACGCGGGAATCGGCTTGCTGATAGTAGGACTCGTGCTGATGCTTATCGCCGTGAGAAATATTGCCGACAAGGTCGGAGACCACGCAATCTTTAGCTCCATGATATACTCTGTCATCCTCGCAATCATAGGACCGATCATAGCAGCAGCCGTCGCGTTCGCCGCAGCCGCGTCTTTCATCGGCTCTTTCCGCGGTTTCACGCCTGGAATGACCACTCTACCTTCCGGATTCTTTGCCGCACTGGGCTTCTTGATCCTGGCCTTTGTTATCTTGTATGTTTGTATTCTGATCTCGACCGTTTTCCTCAAGAAAAGCTATGACGCGATAGCGTTGAAATTGAGAGTTGACATGTTTCACACCAGCGGTCTTCTGTTCCTCATCGGAGCCGCCACGCTAATCGTCTTTGTCGGCGTTGTGATACTCTTCATCGCGGCAATCCTTCAGATCGTAGCGTTCTTCTCGATTCCGGAACAGGTCCCGTCGCAGATGCCTCCCCAGCAAGCTTGGGGACCGCCAACGCCGCCAGCGCCGATGCCTCCGTCTATGACCCCGATGCAATAGATCTCTTCTCCGAGACATTCTTCGGTTACAAAGTGAACATCTGGCCCGCCTTCGGGCTTATGAGGAAGGGCCGAGAGCAACACGCAGACTATTCTGAAAACCGATTAGAACGGATGAACATGGCGAAGCTTCTGATAGGACGAACAGGTGACGGGAAGCCATTCACCGTCGACCCCAGCAGTCTAACCAAACACGCCGTCGTATTCGGAGCAACGGGGTCCGGGAAGACAGTCCTCTGCAAATCGATAATGGAAGAAGCTTCTAGCCGAGGAACACCGATCCTCGCCATAGATCCGAAGGGGGACATCGGATGCTTGGCTATTCGTTCCGAGAACTTCAGCTTCAGACCCTTCTCAGACAACGAGGCCAAGCTTCTCGGCAAAACCCCGGAAGACTACTCGAAGGAGCTTGTCGTCCAGTATCGTGACAGCTACGAAGCCTTGGGCCGGGACGATGACGAGCTAAACCGTTTCGTCAAGACGACCGATGTCCGAATCTATACTCCCCGGTCAAGCACAGGCCTCCCCGTCTCAATGAGCCCGAGGCTAACGCCGCCGAAAGATTTCGCGAGGAGGATGGGCGAAGATCCTAGCCTCGCGCTTGATATGCTTGAGCTGAAGGCCTCAAACCTCCTTCGTCTGGCAGGGTATTCAGAAGATGGAAAGGTCCAACGCTCGCTGATTTCCACGATCCTGGAGGATGAGTGGAAGACTGGAGGCGAGCTTACAATCGAGAAGCTGATCGAGCTGGTGTCTAACCCGCCGTTCGAGAAGCTTGGCATGCTGTCTCTCGATGATGCCATCAGCAAACGCGAGAGAAGTGAGCTCTCCCGTCGCCTCAATGTCCTGGTCACGGATGCGGCTGCGAGAGCCTGGTTCCTTGGTGAGCCGCCGGATTTCGATCGCTGGTTCCACAAATCTCAAGGACGAACCCCGATCAACATCGTCGATCTTCGCACTATTCCGAGCGAGGAAGGAAAACAAGTCTTCGTCGAATACCTCCTCCAAGAACTATTCTACTGGATCAGCAGGCAGGAGGGGACTCAGACTCTACAATATCTCCTCTACTTCGACGAGATACATGGCTACTGTCCGCCGATCCGTGAGCCTCCCTCAAAGAAGATTCTGATGCATCTCATCCATGTCTCACGGGCCTTTGGTCTTGGAATTGTGATGGCGACCCAGAATCCTGTGGATGTGGATTACAAGGTCATATCGAACGCAAACTTCCGATTTATCGGGAACCTATCAACCAGACAGGATATTGAAAGGGTCCGGACAGGTCTTTCGCTTGGCGCTGACGCTTTCCAGGTAATATCAAGCTTGAAGACGCGCCAGTTCTATTACCAGATCTTCGATCAGGGAGAATCCGGAATTCTCAGTCCCAGATGGTTGATGAGTTATCATCGTGGGCCGCTGGAACCTTTAGAAATAAAGAGATTGAAAGAGAGAGCGGCGCCAGAAAAATTGACCGTCAAAGCTGTCCCACTAGTGGTGCCGGAAGAGGTTTTCCTCCGTGACACTGACAGGAAACGGGCTAAGAAAGGCATCCTAGGCGGAACGGAAGAGAGGGTTGTATTCGCTAAGAAGATCTTTCTGCCGTATCTAGATTTCACCTATCGGTTTCCGGCGGAACGGGGGCTGTTGTCAAAGCAGATGGTGATGAGCGAGGGCCGGTCAACGGTGTTGGCTTTGCGGGAGGCGAACTTCGGCTTCGATCCCAGGCTGACAGAGCTGACTCCAATACTCGCTGATATGGAACTGGACTCTAGCTCGATAATCATGGGAATCGACTCCACCGTTCTGGTAAGTGAGCGGTTGGTTGAGCTCACAAACCTCCTTAGAGATTATGAGGTCCAGTCAGAGGAGAGATCGAAACAGTACGAGGCTCTCCCGAAGGAGAGTCCGACGAGAGAAAGCCTGAAGGAGAATATTGAGTTCTTGAGAAAGACGAAGTTGTTGCGATGGAAGATGTTCGCCGACGGGCTCGGACTCCCGGCAAAGCTTGATCTCGACAAGCTGGAACTTCTCGACGGGAAACTGTTCTACATGCCCTATTTTATCGCAAAGCTCTCGCGTGGAGGAGAGGCACGATATATTGTCTGGAACCGGGAGGGCAGGGAAGACGATACGATCGCGGACGAGATGACGAAGAACAAGAAGTTCCGAACCCTCATCGAAACGCACCTGCTCCAAAAGACAGCCGAAAATGGCCTGTAGAACCCGCATAGTGATATAGCAGATTACCTGGTCTATCTGTGACTGTGACCAATGGCTTTCTGCTGGAGATGCGGCGCTCAACTATACGAGAATTCCTCCTTCTGCCATAGCTGCGGAGCACCCGCAAAGCCCAGTACAACAACGGCTTCAGGGGTCCAGACCGGTTTCGAACGATTGAAAGATGACAGGGCATTCCAAGATCACTGGGCAAAACGGGTTATTGCCTACATCGTCGACGTGGCCACAGTATCGGGTGCAACCTATCTTCTCCTACTCATCGCGGCCCTCCCTGCGCTCCCAACGATTTTTTTCCGGCCAGACATTCCTTTTGCATGGTTCTGGGGGTTCTGGCTGGGGGGAATCGCACCATTGATCGTTCTAGCCTATTTTGTTCTCGCAGACGCACTGTTCCAGCGCACAATCGGAAAGGAACTGATGGGTTTGAGGGTGGCGCGACTTGACGGAAAACGCGTAGACCTTTGGTCTTCGCTTGTCAGAAACGTCTCAAAGATAGCCTTCATCCTCTTGGTCCTCGACATTGCGGTGGGTCTCGGGACCCATGGAGATGGCCGTCAAAAGTACAGCGACCGCTACATTGGAACCACGGTCGAAAATACGAACAACACCAGAATTATTCCTGACTGGATATAGATCTCTACCAGAGTCTTCCACGTTCCTTCAGGTCAATACTGGAGGAGTGAAATCAGCTTATTATCCTCAGACCTTCGCAGTCACCGGAGTGCTGTATCTTGGGGTCTAAGCCGGTTAAGAGACGCGAGAAGAAGAGACGTAGTACTGGCGGCTTGATAGAGATTGCTCATGACTCTATGGAAAACTCGATGCTCGGCAACCCCGTAGACGAGAATACTCTTTGACGAAATCTAGAGTTTGACAGAGGTTCTGTAGGACTTCAAGCCTACCCCTCTGAGCCGATTACCGATCTTCGCAATCACTCCCGGCGCCTCGGTGCCGATTTTGCATATGACTGATTGGACAAATAGAGAGAGACTCTCCACTCTCACAACGTCGCTTTGCAGCTCCGAAGCCCTCACAGCATTCTCCACGAAGGCTTTGTCGGCTCCTACGACTATTACTCTGTCAAAGGGATATTTTCTCCACGATACAAGATTCTCCCTAGCTTGATCATCTAGTTCAACTGTGATGTTCTCGCCTTCAAGCTCAGTCACGATCATGTTCAGTGGGACAAAGTCGACCAGTGCATTCGTGTCAAGGATTTCTCTAGCGGATCTTGGCTCTCCATCGGCTAGTTGTGCCCGCATTCTGTGGAGTGGATAGAGCGCGTCTTTCGGTCTAGGATCCTGGACTCCGATGTCGACGTAGACCCCGTAGCCGATTCGGCCGGCGCCCGCGACGAAACCTCTCACGACGTCCCACTTTTCTAGACGTGCACGGGAGACCGAGGCTTCACCGTATTCTTGCTTGAGGAGGTTGAGAAACGCGTCCGCATCTTCTCCTCTTGCCCTAACCTGGAGCCATTGTCCTTGCTGCCCAAAGTCCGATTCCATCTCGAGGCCTTTGGCTTTCTCGGTGAGGGCTCTAGCGATGAACTGTGAGCCTTGCTTGAGTATTTGTGGGGGAATTTTCTCGGCAAGAGTGGCGATCTGCCACTCCTCTACCACTTGCTGTTTCTCCGGAAAGGTCAGATCTTTTCAGGGTGAAATGCTGCTGGCCGTTCTTGGAGTTCGGATTCTATCTTCTTCGAAAGATCCTCTAAGACCTGGACTGTTCTGCTGTTGTCCTCGCTGATTAGTTGGCCGTTGCAGCTGCTGCACCGGAACGCGGACTCCATGGCCTCCTCGAAGGTTACCCGGACGGTGAGGCATCCCTTGCACATGAAGAAGCTATGCCCCCTCTCATATTCGAGGCGGGATCGCATCTTTTCCAACGCCTTCTTCTTCCTGCTTCTGACAAAAGCGTCCAGCTGGTCTGGTTGAAGTTTCCAGTGATAGATGAACCAGCCTGTCTTCTCATCACGGCTCCTGACAACAGTTACCAGGGCGTGGTTGTAGAGCTTGTAGAGAACCCTGCGGGCAGCGTTGAGCTTGACGTTCGCGTTTACTGCGATAATATCATCGGTGGTTGTTCCAGCGTCGGATAGTGCTTGTACGACGCTGAGAGCCTCCTGGCCGCCGAAGAAGCTTGCCAGTCGTGCAAGATCATCATGATTAGACCCCATACTCGCAAAAATCCCTCGTAGACACCCTATATTGTGCGCTTCTCCAATTTAATGTATTAGGCTCTAGAGACCCCTTCGTAATCATGGCAAGGCTGGTAGTGCTCCGTATCGGGCATAGGTTCTTCAGGGATTCGAGGGTTACGACGCATGTCTGTCTCACCGCTCGCGCGCTCGGCGCTGACGGCGTAATCATAGCGGATAAGGAGGATAAGACGGTTGAAGCTACTATCAGGGAAGTTGGGAAAAGGTTCGGCGGAAACTTCTCCATCGAATCAGGCAAACCGTGGAGGAAAACCATTCGAGACTGGAAGGACCAGGGTGGGAAAGTGGTGCATCTGACCGCCTATGGCCTGAAGCTGCCTCGCGTAATCCGGGAGATTGATGAGGCTGACAAAGACGTACTCGTAGTGGTTGGGTCAGAGAAAATGCCTGGGGAGGTCTTCAAGCTCGCAGACTGGAACGTCTCGGTGACGAACCAGCCGATGAGCGAAGTCGCCGCTCTCGCAGTCTTCCTCGACTGGCACCTCCAACACGGCGCATTCGACAAGAGCTTTCCAAACGGAGAAGTGGAGATCGTTCCGTCAAGTGATCGGAAGAATATTCAACCTCTCAGCTAGAGCAAGGAGTTTCTAACGATGTGGATCGAGGAAACGCTAGAGAAATTTCTGGATGAGGACATCGGCCATGGAGACATTACAACTGACGCTCTTGTTGATTCTAGGACAAAGGCCACTGGGCAGGTAGTCTGTAAAGAACGAGCCGTAATCGCAGGCTTGTCCGAATCCATCATCCTCCTCAAACTCCTAGACTGCCAGGGAAAATCCCGGGTCCGGGACGGACAGGAAGTCCCGGCAGGAACCGTAATTCTAGAAGTGAATGGTTCCGGGAGTTCTCTTCTGAAAGTTGAACGTGTGCTGTTGAACTTGTTATCTCACATGTCCGGAGTGGCAACTGCCACATCTGAACTTGTCAGCATCGCAAAGAAGAACGGAAGTTCGGCGAGAATCGCCTGCACGAGAAAGACCCTTCCAGGTCTAAGATATTTCGAAAAACGAGCAGTCGAGTTGGGAGGTGGCGATACTCACCGTCTCAGACTTGACGATGCTGTCTTGATCAAGGACAATCATCTCGAACTGGCCGGCTCGATAACCGAGGCTGTTCGAAAGTCGAAGGCCAAAGTGAGCTTCACCAAGAAAATAGAGGTTGAAGCAACTAGCCCTCATCAGGCGGCGGAAGCAGCGCGTGCTGGAGCCGATATCGTCCTCTTGGACAATATGACACCGCAAGAAGTAAGGAAGTCGTTGGACCTGCTGGAAGCCAAAAAGCTTCGAGGCCATGTTCTGGTTGAAGTGTCCGGTGGCATTACGCGGGATAATCTCGCGAGTTACGTCAAGACTGGCGTGGACGTGATCTCCGTAGGATCGATAACTCACTCTGCCAAGGCAATTGACATGAGCCTGGAGCTTCACACTGTCAAGTAGTCGGAAACATGTCGATTAGCAATCTTAAACCGTCTAGGGGAAATAGTACCCGAGTGAGATAGTTCAACTGGAACAGAAGATCAGATTCTGCAAGACAAAGGACGGCGTCAGGCTTGCGTATTCTACACTGGGTCACGGACCACCGTTAGTTAAGGCAGCGAACTGGCTTGGACACTTACAATTCGATCTAGAGAGCCCGATATTTCGTCACTGGACCAGGGAGCTGTCGAGATACAATGAATACGTCCGTTACGATGATCGGGGATGCGGGCTATCCGATCGCGACGTCAACAGTTCTACATTCGAGGACTGGGTGCATGATCTAGAATCGATCGTGGACTCGGCAGGTCTCGAGAAATTTGCTCTGCTTGGAATCTCTCAGGGAGGAGCGGTAAGCATCGCTTATGCTGCTCGCCATCCTCACCGGGTAAGCCATCTAATTCTATACGGGGCTAGCGCGTTGGGCTGGTCTAAGATCCACACTTCGCCTGCGGAACAGGAGGAGGGGTTTGCGATGCTGACGTTGACGAAGGCGGGATGGGGAAAAGACAACCCTGTCTACCGTCAAATTTTCACGTCGCTATTCGTCCCCGGTGGGACGCCCGAGCAGGCCAGCTGGTTCAACGAGCTGATGCGAAAATCCACGTCGCCAGAAACCGCCGTGCGCTATTTGATGGAGTTCGCTCAAATCGACGTCCTCGACCAGCTCGACAAGGTATCAGTACCAACACTCGTTATCCACACCCGAGGCGATCAAGTGAACCGATTCGAAGATGGCAGAGACCTGGCAACACTGATTCGGGGAGCCCACTTCATCCCACTAGAGAGCAAGAACCACATTCTGCTAGAGGACGAACCAGCATGGAAGGACTTTCTGGTCGAGGCTAGACGCTTTCTCGGCGTGAAAGAGATAGGACCCGAAGCGTCATCGAAAGAGAAGGAACTAGGCGTCAAAGCCTGGCTCAGAGGACCCAAGAAGTAGAGATGCTCGAAGAATTCATGCTAGGGTGTTTCCGGGTCGAAAGCTAAGCAGCTGATCGAGAAAGCGGAAAAAATCCGGGACCGAGAACACCGGCTAAAACCATCTCTCCGACTGAAAACCCAAGAAGAGATCCATCGCTTCATCCATGATAAGGGTCTCGTCTCGGCGCTAGGGGGAAACGAGCTTCCAAGCCTCATCAGCGCAATACTAGGCAGGCCATGGAAGCCATCGGCGAAAGGCTTTACCAGCTGGAATGAGTGGTGGTCCATCAAAATAGCCGGCCAATCAGTGGCCAAAGTCTTTCGCGAGATCGAGGGGAGCGAGGACATTCTGTCTACTAGAATCTTTAGACGGACAAAGACCTTCGTGTCAAACGAGCTCTTGCCAATCCTCGACCCTATCGTGAAACATCATCAAGAGCCCACGGTAAAACGCGAGACCTTTTCTGATATGGAACGGAAGTTGCTGGAAACCATCGAGGCTCGAGGTTCAATCCGGACGGACCGGTTGAGAAAGAAGCTAGGGTTACTGGGGAAAGAAAACAATTCAAAGTTCCACCGCTCGCTAATCAACCTGGAAAACTATGCGATAATAGTCGGTGCTGAAGATCCTAAACCCGAGAAACATCTGCACGCAAACATCTGGCAAACATGGGAGACAAGAACTGGTGAAGGAACCTATCGTGTTCGCCTCTCGTACCGCGAGGCGCTGGCCAAACTCCTCGGGAAGACTATGAATGCATGTGTTCTTGCTCGTGAAGATCAGTTGCGAAAATGGTTCCCGTGGAAGGTCGACATGGAAGAGGCTAAGGAAGAATCGCTGAAGAAGGGGAGAATCGTGAAATCAGGCCCTTTCATTGTCGCGCCCCGAATCTTGAGATCATGAGACCCAATATTTGAGAACTAAGCAATGGAGTCTTTCTTGCGCTGAACTCATGAGGTGGGCGGTGTAAACTAAAGCAAATCAGCCTGATCTTCAGAAATCGTGGCTAGGCCTGAACATAGGACCTGCAGTGCAGGTACTGTGTAGCCGCTTTACAGGAGCTCGGGAGAACTTTTGAAACAGTGGAACAAGTTACACTCGCGGTAAGTTCCCGATCTGCACATATCACGCAGGACGAAGCATGAAGAAAATCGGATTCTCTCTATGCTTAGTAATGGCGTCACTAATAGCTCTGAGTGTTCCCCTCTCCGCACATGCACCCCCCAATTCTCCACCCGTCATCGGAACCCCTGTTATCCAACCGTCTTCACCAACCTACAGTGCTCCGGTGAGGGTCTCGGTGAACGTCACTGATCAGCACTCAAGTGTACGAAACGTGACCATAATCTACACGACTGACAACTGGAAAATGGTTAACACGACTCTTCTCGCCTCATACAATGCCACAACCACCACGGCCACTGCTCAGATCCCCGCACTGGCGGGCGGGGGCCATGTCTCATTCTATATTGTGGCCTTCAACGGCAATGGCATTAATGGTGTGAACGATAACTCGGGAAGCTATTTCGGCTACGACGTAACAGCACCTCCAGCAGTACCCACAACGACGAATGGCTGGATTGCCACCGGCATAATCGTGGGAAGCTTAGGAGCATTCGCTGTCGCGGCACTACAAATCCTCAGGAAGAAACCCGGGACAGGCTCTCAGCCAACAAACTGAATCCAAAGGTACAAGCTCACAGTAAAACAACGGCAGATGAAACCCCGCCTTCTCTCCCGTCGAAGGCTCCGATCGAACCTCCCCTCATTATCAAGTTCGAGACATCAACAATTAATGACCAAGCACTATTCCCGAGCGAGCTATGCCAATCTCAAAGGACAGTCCTGCGTCTCCTGACATCGCCCCGAAAACCCAGATCATAGATAGGATCGAGAGGGAAGCAGGGGTTCCAGACCTAGCTAACATTCTCACAAATCGTCTCGCTCCAACCGACCTGCAATCGCTGCTCTTGGAAGTCTATGGCCAGAGGGCGAAGAGGAGAGAACCTAGGGCATTGCTTGAGGATCAAGTGTCAAACCGGTTCATCCGGCCTTCCACCACCAGCCCTGCACGCCTTCTGGACTGGGATCGTGTTGCGTTCTCGCGACTACCCAAAGTCTTCCAACCTATCGAACTCTCACCAGTCTGCCCGCTAGGGACGGTCTCTGCGTTATCCCCGATCAGCCAAGATTGGACAGTCTCTACAATCCGAAATACTGAGGTTGTTTCTGACTCGACGAACGTTCTCGCGCTTGAGTGCGCAACCCGACGCCGCGAGCAGAAGGATTTTTCTTCAGGTAAAGCAGCTTCCGTTCATCTAGCCGCGAGTCATCGTCTCTTAAGAGGCCAGAAGTTTGGCGTTGGTCCAGGTACTAGGCAACACTTCAGAGTCTTCACGCTTTGCAGTGCTGGCCGTGATTCAGGGAATCTTCGGTTCGAGACCCAGACGGTAAGTCTTCACATCGGATTCTATCTTGCGGCACTCAGAGGCTTTCTAGGAACTAGGACCGCTCTCCGGGTCGCCATTTCTGATTTCGGGTCTAACGAGGCGCGACCAGCGGTTCGATCAGAAGTAGTTGAGAAATTTCAGTCCGCGCACAAAAAGGTCCGAATCGGAATCGACCAGGACCGTAAGCAAGGCAGAGGATACTACCGCCAATTGTGTTTCAAGATTTACGCAACTCCCTCCAACGATCGGGAGCAGGAACTCGTTGATGGCGGAGATGTCAATTGGACGCAGAAGCTCCTCAATAATGCGAAGGAGCGTCTCATCATCAGCGGATGTGGCAGCGAGAGACTGTGCGAACTCTTTGAACCGACCGCGTCCCCAAAGAGCACTAAGCGTCCCTAGTGTTAGGGCCGGGCGTCTCTTTCCTTTTTCAGCAACTCATCCAACCGTTCGAAGCTCTCGTCCCAATACTGCTGGAACTCGGTAGCCCAGACAGCAACTTCCCGCAGGGGCTTGGCCTGCAGTCGGCACCAGCGTCGCTGGGCTTCGCGTCGGCGCTCAATGAGACCGGCCTTCTCTAGGACTTTGAGGTGTTTGGAAACCGCAGGCTGGCTGATCGGCAGAGGCCCTGCTAGCTCTTGGACGGTCGCCTCGCCTTGAGCGAGGCGGGAGAGGATTGTTCTGCGGGTCGGGTCGGCTACGGCTTGGAAGGTCGCGGAGAGCGTGTCATCGTTCAATGCGTGGTCCGTAGGAGCTCGTCGAGGCGGTCGTAGCCTTCGTTCAAGCCGCTTTCCATGTTGCTGGCTAGCATACCATCACGATGCTCTTTGCGTTCGAACTTGACGATAGATTTGACCGTAGTTCGGCCATTGTGTTCCTCGAAGAGGGCTGTCTGAAGGGACTCGCCTGGCATGCCTTCGAAGTTCCAGGTCTGTACAATGCGCTCTGGGCGCAATATTTCGCGGAATTCGCCATGGAAGCCGTACTTGGTACCGTCGGTGTCTATGTGGGTGAAGTGCCATCTGCCACCGGGGCGCACGTCCATCTGTTCGATGGTCATTTTGTATTTTCGGGGACCCATCCAATGGATGAGGAGCTTGGGGTCCGTGTAGGCACGGAACACTGCTTCGCGAGGCGAATCGAAACTGCGTTCTACTCGGATTTCAGTGTCATTAGGTGTCGTGATTACCGCGGGTTTTGCGATAGATTGGGAGGATTTCATGGAACTGTGTATAACCATATAGCTATATAACCATTTTGTTAAGCTCACGCCCTGTAATGAAACCAAGATCGACACTGAGAGCTAGACTAAAAGCGCCTTGAATTACTGATCCTCTTGAGGTCTTCAGAATGTGTCGAAATATCAGAGTGCTCTTCAACTTCGACCCTCCGGCCACAGAGGCAGAAATTCGGGACGCGTCCTTGCAGTTCGTCCGAAAGATCAGCGGGTTTCATCAACCATCAAAAGCAAACGAACAGTCGTTCTTGGCCGCGGTCGACGAGATTACCCATGTCTCCACCGATCTGATCCAATCACTTGAAACGAACGCGCAACCGAGGACACGAGAGCAAGAGATCGCAAAGGCAAAGGCCCGATTTTCGACTAGGTTTGCCACTAGAGTGTCTGCCTAGCCTACCCCAATGTTCTCCAGAAACGAGGCAGATGGGACGAAGAAGAGGTTTCCTGTCACCGCCTTGCTGAAATCCAGCAGTCGATCATAATTGCCTGGTGGCTTCCCGACGAACATGTTCTGAAGCATTTGTTCAATGGTGCGCGGTGACCGGCTGTAACCGATGAAGTACGTCCCGAACTCCTTTTGACCAGGATTACCGAAGGGCATGTTGTCCCGGAGAATTTTGACTTCCCTGCCATTCTCTACTATCTTGGTGAGCGCGTTGTGCGCGTAGGTGGGCTTGACCTTGTTATCGAGCTCCACATCATTCAGCTTGGTGCGTCCGACGATCTTTTCCTGTTTTTCAGTTGGTAAAGCATTCCAGCCAGCTAGATCATGGAGATACTTCTGAATGATCACATAGCTTCCCGCAGCGAACCCGGGGTCCTCGTTGGTTATGAGAGTGGAGTCAATCGCTTCCTGACCCTTAGGGTTCTCCGTTCCATCGACAAAGCCGATCAGGTCGCGGCTATCAAAATAACGGAAACCATGAACTTCGTCAACCGGGCTGATTGCCGGTCCAAGCCGAGCGGTGATCTGCGTCGCTAGCTCGAAGCACAAGTCCATTCGCTGCGCCCGAATATGAAAGAGCAGGTCGCCCGGTGTTGAGACGGCATGATGCTCTCCTGCCCGGATCTCGCGAAACCTATGCAATTCTGCTGGGCGTGGTTTCCCGAATAGTTGATCCCAGGCATCAGACCCAAACCCCACCACACATGAGAGAGTTCCCTCTTGTTCGCGAAATCCTACAGAACGGACGAGGGCGGCTAGATCTGCGCAGAAGGAACGGATCGTGGCGCGATGACCCGCGCCGGGGTTAATTGTTGCGACCAGAAAGATCGCCGCTCGGGTCAGGGGTGTCGCGACAGGTTGTGGGACGGCACGTGGAATGTCTGACGCTCTATGCGTCATAGAGCAGAGGCCCGCGTGGAATGCCTGAAAACGTTTGCCGTCTTTACACTAGGGTCGCATCGTTGCTAGGCTAGGCAGGCGTTGTCAATTCGAGCTTCTTCTCTTCCCTCAGAAAGCTCAGCAGTGCAGCGTTGACTTCGTCGGCATGTGTCCATGATATGCAGTGCGGCCCGTCTTTGACCACGACTAGTCTTGCTCCCTGGACCAGTTTTGCTGTTCGTTGTCCCGAGGCAGGGAAGGGAACGATACGATCCGCGTCACCGTGAATGACTAGGGTGGGCACCTGGACGCGAGCCAAGTCCTTCCGGAAATCCTCAAGCCACGTTGGAACACATGCTAGACTGGCGGTTGCCGAGGCACCAACAGCGATATTCCAGCTAGACTGTAAGACTTGTTCGCTGACCCTCTTGCCCAAGAACTGGTCGGCGTTGTAGAAGTTCTTGAAAAACTCGGTAAAGAACGCGTAACGGTCCGCCTTGATCGCGGTCTGGATCCCGTCGAAGGCACCGCGGTCGACGCCTTCCGGGTTATCCGGTGCTTTCAGAAGATATGGTGGGACTGATGAGATGAATACTGCTTTGCTGACGTCCTTAGATCCGTATTGCCCCATGAAACGTGCAACTTCACCGCCGCCCATCGAGAAACCGACTAGCGCGAAATCACGCAGGTCGAGGTGGCTCACGATTTTGTGAAGGTCCCTGGCGAACGTGTCATAATTGTAGCCCATGGTTGGTTTGCTCGACTTACCGAAACCCCTACGGTCGTAGGTGATTACACGGTAGCCTGCTTCAAGCAGGACTGGTACCTGTTTCTCCCAGGAAGCACCACTCAAAGGATAACCATGTATCAGGACAACGGGTTTACCTGCGCCATGATCCTCGTAATAGAGATCAATACTCCCAGAGTTTTCCTGACCGACATTAACGATTGGCATTAAGATTCAGATTCTCAACTGCATTCGCACTTATCACTATGGGTCTCTTCGGACCCCGGTTTCTCTACTGAGGTCCTGTCAAGTTCTGGTCATCCCGCGCTTACTCCATTTGGAACCGGGCTTTCCGGGACCGCTAGGACAGGCTTGATTCCATCCTCATATCCGATATCCAGTAGCAAACCTTCAGAGACTTCGCCCATCATTTTCTTGGGTTCGAGATTAACTACGAACAGTGCTTGTTTCCCCTCGTTTTCCCTCAGATTAGCGCGTTCCTGTCTCATCCCCGCCAATATTCTTCTCTTGTGATCTCCAAAATCCACGAGCAGTCTCACCAACCTCTGTGAGGTCGGGACGTTTTGCACCAGTTCGATTTTCCCAACGCGAATGTCTACCTTCCGCAGAACATCTAGGGAAACGATGGGCTTCACAGGTGCAACTTTCATGGGACGCCAGCCCGAATCTGAAATTCGATACTTCTTATGACCTATCAAGAACTAATCTAGTTGCACGATTCCGACCGGATTTTCAAAAAAATCGCAAACCTACGCACTACCGGGGCCACTGAAAGAAGGAATTGTTGATATCTGGTTCTATCTAGCCTTACATTGATGATTCTAGTGGCTAAGGCTCCGAGCGAGACATTAACGGAACGAAAAGACGAGGTTTTTCACGAGATCGATAGCAGTAGTGACAGGTTTGTTGAGAAGCTCAAGACCCTCTGTAGGCAACCAAGCGTATCAGCCCAGAACTTCGGACTCAACGAAACCGCTGAGTTAGTCAGCAGGCTTCTCAAAGAGACCGGCTTCACGGTAGAAGCATTCTCTCCGAGTAAGGGTCCTCCAGTAGTATTCGGTGAGCTTGCATCCAGGTCTGGAAGAAAGACGCTTGTTGTCTACAACCATTATGACGTGCAGCCGGTCGAACCTGTTGAGTTGTGGAAGAATCCTCCCTTCTCAGCAACCGTGGAGGATGGCAGAGTCTATGCTAGAGGAGCGAGCGATAACAAGGGAAACATTGTCTCGCGATTGATGGCGATAAACGCATTCTCGAAGGCAAAAGGAGACGTTCCATGCAACATCAAGTGGGTTATCGAAGGCGAAGAAGAAATCGGAAGCCCTCACTTCTCTGAGTTCATTACGCGCTACAAGGAAAGGCTAACCGGAGATTCGGCCATTTGGGAGTTCGGCGGCCTCGACTACGAGGATCGCCCCCTGGTCACTCTGGGCTTGAAGGGAATGCTCTATGTTGAGCTTAGAGTTCAGACCGCGCTGAAGGATTCGCATTCAGCTCGCGCGGCGGTTGTCGAGAACCCGGCATGGCGTCTTGTCCGAATGCTAGACACGATCACGGACGAGGATGGCAGAATCATGGTAGAAGGCTGGTATGACGACGTCAAACCGTTTACGCCGGAAGAGCTGGAGGTCATACGCGCGATGCCGCTGGAAGAACACAGTATTCGAGACGAGCTAGGGGTCAAGAACTTCCTGTACGGTCTGACCGGATTCGAGTTCAAGAAAGCGTTCTACGGTAATCCTACGGCGAACATTGCTGGAATATGGTCAGGATACACTGGCCCGGGACACAAGACTGTTCTTCCATCTGTCGCACAGGCCAAGATGGACTTTCGCCTTGTGCCAAATCAAGACCCGGTAAAGTTGGCCGGGAAGTTGAGGCAACACTTGGTCCGCCACGGGTTTGCTGATGTGGAAGTGAATCTTCAGGCTGAGAACCCTGCTGCCCGGACGCCTATAGAGGCGCCGATCGCCAAGATTGCAGCTCGTGCTGGGAGAGAGGTGTTTCGCAAAGAGCCTGTGACACTGGTGACCTCAGCGGCTTCGGGTCCAATGCACTATTTCACAAACACACTGGGACTGCCTACTGTGGCGATTGGTTGTAATCATACCAAGAGCAATACTCATGCTCCTAACGAGAACCAGAGGATTGACGTGTTCGTCCAAGGAAGCAAGTGGATAGCACGAGTCATCGAGGAATTCGCCAAACCATAGAAAATCGCCGGTTCCCTATTTGAAAAATGCATGGGCGAGTTTGGAAGAGCAAAGGGAATAGCTGGAATGAGACCCGTCGACACGATCGTTCGCCATTCAACCAAGTCGGATCTGCCGAATATAGAAGGACATTATGGCCTATTAGACAACGCAGGAGACCCTTTCTGCGACGTAACTAGGATTCAGGAGGTTCGATTTGACTGGCTTGTCATAGCCGAGGTTGCTGGGGAATACGCGGGCTTCCTTTACTGGCACCTAGGAGAGAAGCCGTTCTTCGCTCCCAGCATTGGAAAGTTTGCCCACATCAGGGAAGTCCAAGTCGTAGAAAAATTCCAACAACGGGGAATAGGGAGGAAACTGATCGTCTATGCCCTGGAGAGGCTGAAAGCCTTGGGGACCCGGGACATCTTTCTTGCAACAGCAGAGACCAATGATGCAGCAAGACATCTGTACGAAAACTTGGGTTCATGCAGTTCCGGAAGCAGATACAATACACTCTTAGAATCGATGATCACCGAAAACGATGACGTGTAGCTGCCACCCTTTCTCCGATGCTCCCGTATGCTACCATCGAACCATCCTCGCTCGCCTCGTTTAACCAGGATAGTTCCTGACCTGTTTTTCAGAATCCAGGGCCCAATCATGTCATCCAGCCTCTGTGAGGGTGCCTAGTTGCCGAAGGCTGTGATCATGTGAATGATCGCGGCGAGGAACAACAATCCAGTTATCAACAAGTGCGAAGGTTTCCAGTAGCCGAAGATCTTCTTCATCGCAGGCAATCTCTTGTAGATGTAACGTCCGAAGACTCCACTGGCAGCAGAAGCGACCAGCAACCATGTGGTCAAGCCGGCAAGGCCATGGTCAAGTAGGTCGTGCGAGTTGAACCGATAAGGGAAGCCGGCGTGGACGAGGACCGCGATGAGCCCAATGAAGCTCAACGCGATGTGTATCGACAGCCAAGGTCGAACGCCTCCAACCGTCTTGATGAAGCCGATCCATGCACTTCTCTTGACGATGGTGTAGAACTGGGCGGCAACGAGGAGGAGAGAGCCAGTGTATGCTAGCGCTAGCCCAACTTGTGATCCGCCTTTTAGACCATCGAACGAGTCGCCTATCGCCCGTCGGTATTCTAAGAGGACGACGATGACGATGAAGCTGATTACGAGGAAGATGGGTGTGGTGTATGTGGTCAGGGAGGTTTTTCGTTTGGTCAGGATCACGCTTTCTTCTGCTCCTGAAGAGATTTCAGCCGATTCCGGTTGCGTGTGGCTACGGCACGGCCGATAACGTCTCTCAGCCCGAAGCCGGTGATGAACGCGGACCCGCCGACTACTCCAAGAGTGACAAGCGTCCGGGCGTTCAGAGAACGGAAACCGCCCTCATTGCCTCCGCGAGTATTGCCACCTCCCAGAGAGAACAGGCCATAGGTAGCAATTACGATAATAGCCAGGACAATGATTGTAGTAACCACATTTTTTCTAATCGACATGAGGTAGTTCTGCCAGGAGACCTAGGAAGGGTTCACAGTTCTGGTGGGACATGAAATGACTGTCACACAATCCTAGGATACAGAGTTACAACGCTCGGGCTGGGTCCTCTTCCTGACGAGGCAAGCCTTTTTTTTTGTGGACAAATCCTAACCATGCAGGGTTAGGAAGATTGGAGGTCAGGCTTCTCCGGCACAGAGACTACTCCAGTGTTCGAGAAATTTACAAAGCCGTGAGTAATGAATATCTGCGATATCAAAGAAAGAGATCAGGGAAAGTATACGACCCGGTTAGACCGGATCTTAACACTTCCCAACTAGACTTCTATGTTGCGACTCATTGTAGCTTCGCTGCGATTGAGAACGAGAAACTGCGCGGTGTTCTACTTGCTCAGCCACTTAGGTGGTTCAGTGACTGGGACAAGGTGCTTTGGCTTGAGTACATCGCTGTTCACGCTGCACACAGGCGAAGAGGAATTGGCCTAGCTCTAATTTCAGCGGCCAAGGATTTCGCCAGAAAACATCGTATCAAAGGATTGTTTACCACTCTGAATATAGACAATGAAGAATCAAAGAGTCTCCTCCTCAAGGCAGAATTCGATGTGAAAGACTCGAGAATCGCCTCGTACTCACCGGAAAGCTTGCCAAGAGCGTCGCCATTAGCGAGTGTTTACTAGGATTGGTTTCGACTCCACGAGTCTTTGTAGCGAGTCCCCTTCCAAACATGGGAGGTCGCATCGCTATTTCAGTTGCTCATTTGAATCGTCCTCAGTGGCCCCAGTTAAGGGGGGCTTGCTGCCTTCCTGTTTGTAGGACCCAGTAGTCGTTCAGTTCCTTGCATAGCCCGTTCTTTGCAAAGTGCAGTATGATGCAGCCAGCGAGGGTCACGTCTTCCACTTTCTCTCTCATCGTAGTCCAGTACTCAACAGCGACTCTAGCGCCTTCTACGACTGGCTTTCCAAAACGAACCTCATACACTTGTTCAACATCCAACGCCCCAAGTGTATAGTCCATGATACTCTTCCTGCCAAGGGTTACCGGCCGGAATGGATGAGAGTGATAGACCGCGTCCTCCGTGAAGAGTGTCGCAATCGCTTTAGCATCCTTCTTCAACCATGCTTTCGTGTAGTTACGAATCCACCTGTTAACAATCAGTCTGGTGGTGGGCATCCTCCGATCATCTAAGTCAACTGTTCGCTTTCACTGGAAATAAGGCCTTGTCAGCCCTGATACCCGGTGTACGATGTGTCTTGCACGAACTGTCGTCAGTTTATTATTCGATACTCCCACCGCCTAATGCTCTGGCCGTTGATCAATCTCACACTTCTCAAGTCTAACGGAGATATGGCAGCGGAGACTTTGAAGGGGTTTCCCGGGGAGGTGAGGCAGGGCGAGCTGCTCTGGGTTGATGCTGAGAGCCCGACAGAGCAGGAGTTGGCCGATCTAAAGCAACGGTTTGGGCTCGACGATTACGCGGTTGAAGATGTGGTCCATAAGAATCAGAGGCCGAAACTTGAGGAATATGGAAAGAGTGTCTTCGCGGTCATCCACGTCCCTGTTGTAAAGAGTCGGAAGAGCGAGATAGTCGAACTCTTCGTTTTCTTCCAGAAGAACTGGATCATAACTATTCACTCCGTTGAATCGGAACTGATCCATGCAGTAGACTCGCGGATAAAGACAAGAGGTCTCTCTCCCCTCGCAACATCTCCCTCGCCTGACCTCTTGTTCTATGTCTTTCTGGATTTTGCGGTTGACGCGTACTATCCTATCCTTGACGAAGTGGAGAATCGGCTTGAAGAACTCGACAAACAAGCAGCCACGACCTTCAAGACACGGGTAAAGAGGATGGAGAACGTCATCACGATCATAACAACTATTGAAGCCGTACGAAAACGATTGATGACGCTAAGACACTCTCTCACCCCGACGAGAGATATGCTCGGAATGGTAATGCGTGGAGCAGTGCCCTTCGTTGCCGACTCAAGTCTCAGAAGCTTCAGAGACGTCTATGACCACTCCTTCCAGCTATTGGAAACGATCGACAACGATAGAGACAGGACAAGCGATGTCCGCGACCTGTACATCAGTCTCCACTCAGCCTCGACAGACAATACTATCAAGATGCTCACCCTTGTCGCAACAATATTTCTCCCACTAACTCTTCTTGCAGGAATCTACGGAATGAACTTCAGCCCAGGCTTCTTCCAGCCTGGGTCCAGCGACCCACTGGGATTCTACGTCCTCATCCTAGCAATGTTCCTCATATCGCTGGGATTTGTCTACTACTTCAAGAGAAGCGGCTGGATCTAAGATCGTTCGCAACGAACTACTGTGGCCTACTGAATATTCCATCACAGTCTTTGGTGTCGAGACCGTGGGGCCGGCTTGGTACCTCCACGTGCAGCCACATGTTGCCCAAGGTTCCGTTTGATCTTTGCGATGGGATCGGCCCCGTGGATCCACGCCGCCTTTACCAACTCTTTGAGACCTGAGTTTCTCGTTTCCTCTAGGGTTTTGATCTTGACATGACGTGCTCGTTTGCCGCTGCCTTGAAGCAGGTGACGTTGGTCGTCGAGTTGCGCCCCGAACAAGAATCCAAGCGTGACATACTTCTCCAGCGGCGAGATGTAGCAGACACGCTTGAGTGGCGAATCGTCAAGTGAGTAGTTGATGGCGTCATAGTATAGGAACTCGTGCGCTCTAGGCATAGTGTGTCTTGCCATCTTGCGTAGCTCCACGCTGATCCGCCGTATTTCCTCGGGATAGTTCGACAGAAACTCTTCTACAACATCGGCCAAAGACAATCAACCCCTACCTGCCGATGTATGGAAATCGATGTGGCTTGTGATGGATCGAGATCTGGAGATTCAGATTCCTTTCCAGCAAGCTTTCTTGTTCTTGTCATACCAAGAGTTCACGTACTCGCCGCCGGTTATTCGGTTACAGACGAATTTCGCGTCACAATAGTCGCAGAGCTCAAGGGTTCCTATGACCCATCCTGTTCCTGGATTCATGTCAGTCTTCAGCTCCACCATCTCCTCCGACAATCCTTGCGTCAGAGTATCCAGGGCATGGTTGGTGCACTGGTTACAGCCTTTGCTACAAGGATATGGCTCAACCGTGTAGAATGGACCGTTGGACCCGTTCGCGGTGTTGTGATAATCGCAGAAGACAGCGCATGAAGCCTCAGCAGGTGAGAAGGACACTGTGACTCCTGGTGGCAGGAATATGTTGTATGCTCCTTTTGTCCCCAGGTTGGGAATGCTGCCTGATGCGATCCAGCTGGCAAGTGTCTGCCTGATTTGGCCGTCGGTTATTTTCGTGGCCGGAGCTGTCTTGATTGTGACGGGATGGTTAAGCTTCCCGATTCCAACATCGTATTGGGAAAGCCCTACAGAGTATGTCTTGTCCGACTCTATGTCTATGACAGCTCTCTCAATATCACGCACCCAGGTCGAAGCGGCAGAGCCCGCGAAGTACGAGCCCCAGAATATGTTCTGCCAGGTGTAACCGTTCCTCCATAGTGGACCGCCACCATATTTCACATTGGCAGACCTAGGGCGCAGCTCGTTGCGATGGCGGCATGGGTTGGCGTAGTGCCAGATTCCCGATTCGTGTCCAGCAGCCGCCCTAACGCCGATGTGTTCGAACCCAGAGATCGAGTTACCACATACGATGCAAGATACAATATTGCTGCACGACTCACATCTATCCTTCAGACTCGTGTTCGAAAAACCGCTGAAGAGATCTGAATCCTTTCCTTGGACCCTTGACATATGACGTTCCGCACCTTCTTCGCCAATCCCAATCTAAATGGTGATGTTCCTCAGTATCCATCTCTATGGTATAGCGCGACCTTCCTGTGTCAGCCTTTCCAGATGCCTAAGGCGAGGCCCACTAGAAAGGCAGCGGAAGTAACTGGAAGTATGTTTGCGAATGTCGAGGCCCGGCTGGCCACTTCTGGTGCTTGCGAAAAGACCCTGTAGATAGTTGCCCTCGAAGACTCGCTCAGCTGGAGGTTGATGTAACCTGTTGCGACGAGGAGACCGACGAGAGAAACGATAGCGAGTCCGAGCTTCACCGTCTTCTTGAGCACGAGACCTACGAGGAAACCTATCGCGAGCACGACGAGCGCAGGGACGATCGCTCCCGACCCAACATCGAATAAGGCCACCAGGAACCCTGCCCCTACAATTAGCGGATAAGGACCTCTTAACCTAAGCTAGTTGAAGCATGCGTTCGATGGCAAGGCGCGCCCTTCGAGCCGTTTCATCTGGAACTCTGATCTCGTGGACCATGTTTCTCAGGGAGTTAGCGACCTTCTCCAGGGTTATAGTTTTCATGTATTGGCAAACAGCATCCTCCTTGACCGGTAAGAAAGTCTTGTCAGGGTTCTCCTTCCTCATCCGATGAAGAATACCCGTCTCAGTTGCTACCAAGAACTTGTCAGCACTCGACTCTCTGGCACGACGAACCATACCCTCCGTTGAGGCAACATGCGTCATCGGCAAATTGAAATCACCCTTCTCAGCAAAATACAGAAACTGCGTAACGCAACCACACTCGGGGTGGATTAAGAATTCCGCATCAGAATTCTCAGCAAGCTTCCGATTCACAACATCCGGCGTTATCCCCGCATGAACGTGGCATTCCCCGGGCCAGATCTCCATCTCCCGTCCCGTCCTCTCCTTCACAAACGCACCCAAGAAAAGATCAGGAAGAAACAAGATCTCTCGATCCCGAGGAATACTATTCACAACCTTCACCGCGTTACCGGAAGTGCAGACATAATCGCTCTCAGCCTTAACCTCAGCAGTCGTGTTAATGTACGAAACAACAACGGCGTTCGGATGTTCGCTCTTCCAATTGCGTAACTTCTCCCCATCAATCGTCGCCGCCAACGAACAGCCAGCACCAAGATCCGGCAACAACACCGTTTTCTTCGGCGAGATTATCGAGGCCGTCTCTGCCATGAAATGAACCCCGCAAAAGACAATCACGTCCGAAGGAGTTCTAGCTGCAGCCTGCGAGAGGCCTAGCGAATCACCTACAAAATCCGCGATATCCTGGACCTCTGGAACCTGGTAGTTGTGGGCTAGAATGATCGCGTTTCTCTCCTGCTTCAAACGCAGAATCTCTGCTACCAGTTTCCCGTGTCCGTTGAACTGGAGCATCTGAGCCACAGAAAATCAATCTAGAGATAGGCAAATTCCCGTGTTAAACATTACCCCGAGTAGGAGCCTAAGTAGGAGGGGAGAGCTAGGTGGCAATTTCTTCTCTCGGCCCTTGCCCGCTCTCTCGAGTTCATGTTTTGCCTGACCCAAAGACTTAGCCAGCTCCGGGATCTTCTGAGGGCCCCACATCAACAGGACAAGGATCACCGCCCCAATCATGACGACCTCCCAAGGATCAATCAAAGGCCATCAGAGCCGGGGCACATCATCAAGCATATTATGCTTCTAGGTCAATACTCTCGAAAGAGAACGATGTAGTCGAGCTAGTTCGTAGAACCCTACCGATCATAACCCCGAGACGCGGTTCTCGTCCGAGGCTTCTATGGTCACCAAAATCTACGAGATCTAAAAACAGGACCATGACGATGTCCAAGAAGCATCCTAGCACTGGAGACCCTGTATCTGAGTTGTCCCGTTGAAGCCGGGATGTTTCTACATCATTGGAGATTGGAGCCTTGCGATCGCGGAGGAGACCTGGTCAACATACTCTTTCAATCTGGCAAGCATACTGCTTGCGGTAATGACACCGATAACCCTCTTGTCCTTCAGGACTAGAACTCTGCGGATCCCTTTCCGCGCCATCAGCTCCGCAATCTGATCTAGCCCCACGTTCGCGTCCACGGATACCAGATCGCTCGTCATGATATCACTTAGTTTCATGTGTGAAGGATCCTTTCCCTCAGCCACTATCTTGGAGAGGTAGTCCCACTCGGTCACTATCCCCTCTGGGCTGCCGGTGGAAGATGCGATTATCGCGAAGCCGTGTCTCTTCGCTTTCATTTGTCGGGCAGCCTCCAGAGCAGTCGTATCCCGCGGTAGAGAGAGAAACTCCTTCTCAACCACGTCCTTTGCAACCAAGACCATAGGTAGGATCTGAGAGAGCTCGAATAATTAATAGGGTTCTGTTAACTCTTCGTCTGATGAGTTAGCTTCGGGGCATCGACTCGGGGGATTACCGTAGGCGTCGGGTTCCTCTTCATTGCTTCATCTGCTCCGCCTTGCGCCTCAGTTATGGGAGGCCGGGAACGTGCGAACCTCACCCGTCCCCGCCGGGCCAGGTTAATCCTAGGTATAGGTTAGAGAGGCATCCGACAATAAGTTAACAGAGCTGTTAGTAATAATCGACATTTTTTTGCATGCAGTTTCCCTGTTGCGGCGGGGCCTATTTTGTAGGATTTGACGATCATCCTCCGCTTTGGCCTCTTTAGGCAAATCCATTCTTGTCATATAGTCTAGGCCCTCGGAAGGCAGGGAATCGACCTAATGCGCTCGGAGCCAGTCCAAACCCAAATCAATATCACCCAAGAGCGAAGCACATCTAAAGTGACGTGGGGGGCAAACGGACGAGGATTGGAGGACGAAACGCGCGGTTTCAAGGAAGGCGAACAGATTGCGAAAGTCTCGGTGTGGACCCTGTTGGCCCTTGGCATCCTTGAGATCGTCTTCAGTCTGATCAGCGGGAGCATCTCCCTCCTTGCAGACGGCATCGACTCCATCTCCGACGCCGTGGTGAGCTTCTTTGTCTGGGCCGGTCTCCGCATCTCACGCCGTAAGCCCACTCGCAGGTTCCAGTTCGGTTACTATAAAGTCGAAAGCTTCACAGGCCTCATCACCGCGATCGTTCTTGTAGGAGTTTCAGGCTACATTTTTCTCCGATCCTACAGAGCTCTTCAGAATCCCGTACCGCTTAAGCTCCCGTTTTTGGCTCTGGTTGTCCTTCTAGCCGCAGGCTTGGGATCCCTATACCGCGCCCTCCAGATGCGCAGGGTAGCCAACAAGTACAACATAACGTCTCTGAAACTTGACGCGAGAAATTCGATAAAAGATGCGTCCTCATCGTTCGTAGCCTTCGCCAGCGTCCTCGTCGCGTCCTTTGGAATTCACTTCGCGGACGCAATTGGAGGAATGCTCGTAGCCGTCTACATTCTTACTGTTGCCTACGTCGCGTTGAGGGAATCCTCTCTGGTCCTCCTCGACGAGTTCCACGAGCCAGAACTCTCTCACGAAATAGAACGTCTGATAAGATCACACGCCGATGTACGGGGAATAAGAGACCTGAGACTGCGGAGAGCCGGACCATTCATAGTAGGAGCACTCGAAGTAGAGGTCGAAGGGAACATGACGCTGAACGAAGCTCACGAAGTCGCCACCGAATTGGAGGCCTCAGTCAAGACTAGGATCAGGGGTCTTAGGAGGCTAGTCGTAACGCCCGTCCCAGTAGTCGACCCTCACGAACACCCCCACGAACACTACACTACCTAGGCCTCGCTCCTCGGGGAAAATAGATTTTGCAGCAGCAGCTTACCGAATAATGCGCGTTGATTGACTTGCAATTGACAACTTTCACAGATGAAGGAAGACCAGGATGAGGATTCTCGCAAGGACGCCGAGGATCGGAGGGATGACGAGGACTGTTGCAAGCCTGCTGACAACGCCAAGGTCAAAAGGCCAGGATTGGATCTTCTGTATGTCTTGTTGTACCTGTCGCATCATTGTGAGCTCATCGGCCAGGGCCTGCGTCTGGCTCGATCTGTCTTCCGGTGGCGTTTTCGAGATTTGCTCCCTCAGTTTCTGGATGATCGTCGTGTATCGTGGCGTTACCCAGCTCAGCTCTTGACGTTTGGCCTCCTGAAGCCTCTTTCGGATACTGAGCAGAGGTAGGAAGAACAAGGCGATCCCAGCGAGAATTAGCCCAAAGCTGAAGATTACATCCGTAAGCCTGAGAGGAGCAAAGGTGATGGTTATTCCTCCGGGGATCTCCACATTGAGAGTTACCAGCTCTAGGAGAGTCAGCGTAACCGGGAACACTGCGTAGATACTTGCCAGTCTGAGCGAGGCGGTTCCGAACGGTTTCAACCCCAGCGTTCTGTCTTCGGTGAAGGGTTTGAGCCTCAGTGGTAGTTTACCCGCCTGGTGAATCGCGTACATTGAGTAGCCGTAGACCCACAGAAAGGAGGCTAGAATCAGAAAGAAGTATGCGATGACTGCAATGTGCTCGGAGAAGACTGTCGTGGGACTTGGGAAGCCGAAGAGAAGAGTGATAGCGACTAGGAGTATCACCCAAACTGCAAGGATGTTCGCCGCCCGGAACGGTATTCTAAGGCTATCGACGGGCACGTCTGGACTCATTCGTTTGACATAATCGCTTAGCTGTTCCATTCTACTCGAGATGAAACGGATAGCGTAGACGAAGTAGACAATGAAAATCGACAGGACTACGGCGGTGTCCAGCAAGTAGCCGCCAGGTCCACCGGGGGGAACGACGAGATAGTCGAGTGTGGCGAGTAGCCTAGTGGGAGCGAACCCAATGATTATGGCCCAGAGCCAGAAGGGAAGTCTCAACCGTGAAGCGTGACGAACCAATGATGGCCAAGACATGACTGTGGAGCGGCGGTGCAAAGGAAGGTCCTATCATCCCACCATTTGAAACGTTCCTTATAGAACCGGTGCTGCCATCACCTTCTCACTCATATGACGGAAGCACAAGCTGTGTTGAGAAGAACTATCCTACCGGTTCTGCACTTGCGGTTTTTGATTCGGGAACTCCCTCGAACTTTTGGCCCCTCAATGCTGAGGGGATAACCGCAACAAGGCTCATGATGCCCATGACCAGGAAGGTGGTATGCATGGGACCCACAAAGAGAGCAATGTTAGACGCGTTTGAACCGCCTGGAGTCACGCCAGCAAACACATCCTGGAGAACATTCAACGGAATGCTCGTCGCAAGAACAACGAACACCATTGCGAGGCTGAGAAGAGCGCCTGTGGTAACAAGAGTCGCCGACATTCCAGATGCAACACCTCTTCTCGTTACCGGAGTCGCGTTCATGATGGAACTTATGTTCGGGGCGACAAACATGCCACCCCCCGCCCCACTAACAACCATGAGCGTCGCAAGGATCGAGTAGGAAGCATCCCCAGGAACTACTGCGAATCCAAACAGCGCTGCGGCAGATATCAACAGTCCTCCTGTTGTAAACCCTCTCGCGCCATACTTGTCGGAGAGAAAACCACTCAGGGGTCCAACAGTCACGAAGGCGACCGCGAACGGTATTAGGAGAATACCTGCAGTTAATGCGTCGTAGAGCAACGCTCCCTGGAAGAAGATCGTCAGCACGAGGGAAATCCCGCTTCTCGAGACGGAAGCGAGGAAGTTGCTCAATATTCCAGCAGTGAATGGTCTGATCTTGAACAGCTTCAAGTCCATCAACGGAGTCGGAGCTTTCAGCTCCACGTAGCCAAATCCAACCAGTGCGACCAAGCCAACAACCATCATCACCAAGTCGAGCAGAGTGTATCCTGACAGGGCTCCTATGGTTAGGCCAATGAGGAAGACCGATAATCCTCCTGCGAACAGCAAGTTTCCAGGCAGATCTATTCTTTCATGCTTGACAGTTCCGAGTTCCTTGAGTTTCTTGTAGGCCCAGAACGTTGCGAAGGCGCCTATCGGGAGGTTTATCAAGAATATGGACTGCCAGCCAAAGGCCGCGGTCAAGATCCCGCCTAGTATGAGACCGATTACGGATCCGCTAATTCCTGCTACTAGGTTGACTCCGATCGCCCGTCCTCGCTCGCTAGGAGGAAACGCATCCGTCAATATGGCGGCGTTGTTTGCCCATATGAGCGCCGCTCCTACTCCCTGGACGAGACGGAAGAAGACGAGCATGGTCCCAGAGAGTGCGAGACTGCAAAGCCCGGAGCCGATTGTGAAGACTAGAAAGCCGAGGTTGTAGAGACGCACCTTGCCGTACATGTCAGCCAATCGGCCGAACAACAGCAGCAGAACCGCAGTCATGAGAATGTAGCCCATCAGGACCCAGAGGGCTTCGAAGGCTGAAGCATGAAGTGTCCGCGTAATAGTGGGCAGGGCGATGAGAACAATGTTCCCATCAAGCTGAGACATGAACGCGCCGATAGTCGTGTTCGTCAGTACAGTGTACTTGTATTCCATCTTGCAGACCAGCGTCGCTCTTTCCGATTGACGAAGCGACGCGCTGTTAGAAATCCCGTATAAGGTCTATTTCCAAAGCCCGCGGGCGGAAGAAACGGGAGCACGAAACTCAGTTCTCCTGGCTGAAACGATTTATCCAGGGGGTGATTCGCCCCTCTCGTTGTCTATGGGTCTAAGGGAACTTCTCATACCGCGCGAGAAAATCTTCTTTCAGCTTCTCGAGGAAGAGTCGAAGAATGTCTTGGCGGGGGCCATAGCTTTCAGTGAGTTGATCCAGAACTTCGACAATTTGGCTGACAAAAGGAACAAGATGAAAGACATAGAGCACCACGGAGACGAAATTGTTCACTCCATTTATGACCGTCTCGTAAAGACATTCATCACTCCCATCGATAGAGAGGACATTAGCAAGCTCGCTTCTCTCTACGACGATGTCTTGGACTACATCTACGCCGCTGTCAACCGTCTCTTTCTCTACGAGGTCGAATCACCAACAGAGCCGATGAGACGGTTCGCCGACCTTGTCTTGAAGTCAGTTCGGGAAATCGACTTCGCCTTCGCCAGCATTCAAAAGATCAAGGCCTCTGAGATTGAGACCCGTTGTAATGAGGTGGACACCTTGGAGAACGAGGCGGATGTTGTTCTGAACGAGTCAGTCGCCGCCCTTTTCAAGACAAACGATGCGATTTCCATTATCAAGTTCAAGGAGGTCTACGAACTGATGGAGACGATCACTGACAAGTGTGAAGATGTTGTTCAGGTGATAAGGGACATAATCCTGGAGTACTCCTAGCAAAAGGGGTCCTCCTAGTGTCCTCGACAGTACCGTTTGAGATAGTTGTCCTAGTGGTTGTTGTGGCCCTAGGGTTTGACTTCATGAACGGGTTTCACGACGCGGCAAATTCCGTTGCTACTGTTGTCTCTACGAGGGTTCTGACTCCCCGTGTCGCTGTGCTCTGGGCCGCTTTCTTCAATTTCGTGGCGGCCTTCGTCTTCGGGGTCAATGTGGCCTCTACAATCGGTAAGGGAACCATAGACCCGAAGATAGTCACTGCCTGGCTACTACTTGCTGTCCTCATTGGTGCCACCTCCTGGGACGTCATAACATGGTGGTTTGGACTGCCCACGAGCTCGTCTCACGCCTTGGTGGGCGGCCTCATCGGTGCAGGTGTCGTGAAGGGAGGGTGGGGCGTGGTCCAGACCGCGGGCGTCAGCAAGATAGCATACTTCATAGTGTTGTCTCCTGTGATTGGCTTCTTCCTCGCCATTGGCTTAGTCCTACTCACAGTGAGAATCGCCATGCGGTATTCCCGTTCCACATCCGATCACGCGTTCCGACGGCTACAACTCGTCTCCGCGGCCCTCTACAGTCTGGGGCACGGGACAAATGATGCGCAGAAGACAATGGGAATAATAGCGGCGCTTCTCTTCGCTCAGGGACTATTAGGTTCAACGTTCTACGTTCCCTTTTACGTCATACTGTTGGCAGGAACCGCTATGGGTCTTGGAACCTATTTCGGGGGATGGAGGATAGTTCGCACAATGGGTATGAAGATTACAAAGTTGCACCCTTTCGGAGGGTTCAGTGCCGAGACTGCGGCTGCCTCAACACTCTTCGCCACCGCATCCCTCGGAATCCCCGTCAGCACAACCCACACCATAGCTGGAGCGATCATGGGAGTAGGTTCGACGCGCAGACTCTCAGCAGTGAGATGGGGAGTGGCCCGTAGAATAGTCTACGCTTGGGTCCTGACGATCCCCGCCGCGGCCGCAATAGCCGGCCTTTCATACTATGTTCTGAGCCTCGCAGGCCTCAGCTAACTAGGCTTCCAGCCCCAGATCCTGCCCCGAATCGTGTGACCCGCCCAGCAAACGGACCGGACAGAAAACCGCTACCGGAAAGATAGGGCTTGTTCAAAGCCTCGAAGAGAGCGATGTTTTTGGCGAGACTCAGAATGGCAAACGCTGTTTCGGACACAATCGGCCTAGATTTGGCCTCTAAGAGAATCTCGCATCTGCCCGTCTTTCCATAGCTGTTCTACTTGGGTTGTTCTGCAACCCTTGCAGACGATGGTGACCCATCCACCCGCCGAGCCAGGATGGTTGCTAACGTCGTGTTCCATGACCTTGTTGCAACTCCAGCACCACATGACCTCCTTGACCATCACGGACCGCATGCGCCGGGCGAAGTCATTGGGAGCAATTATGCAGGAGATGGCAGGAAAACTGAAAAGTGGGTCAAATAAACCAGAAGACAGTCGATCTAACATCGTTCGAGTTTGGGCCATGCTGATCTTCGGACTTCTGAATATAGCCATACATACAAATCTGTATCAAAAGCTGGCTGGGACCAGCGGGAGAATAAATACTGGAGAACTCGATCCACAATCACGGAATAGCGAGGCCAAGCGTATGAACGGGCGTAATTTGACTTGTAAGATTCAGCTTTCATACATAGCAGTTGGTAGCAAACAGTGATAACCAAGAACCGGGAGACGAGAATTGTAGTAATTCTTCTCGCCAGCATATTTTTCTTATCGACCCTGGGAGCCGCTAACGCTGCGAGCAACGTGGGTGCAAGTGTCCCTCAGTTCCCCGTAGGATCGGGTTCTTGGAATCCGAAAGTGCCCTGTTCTTCACCTTGGATCGTCAGAGTGACTGACATAACTAACAATATGACCGGGTCTTCTTCTTTGAGTAACAGCATCTTCAATCCTGGAATCACCTCGCCGGTAGGAACTGCTAAGCGGTGGCTCACGCCAGGCAACACACCATCAGGCTGGACCTCTCCGGGCCCACCTTGCACGATAACTAACTCTCACGGGATAGTTGCAATGTTCGTTGAGATCGATGGGGTGAAACGAGCAAGTCTTGTTAACGAGGACTGCACTGGGACCTACGATGCAGTGAACGGTGGAGGTTCTAATGGCGGATCGTATTGTGATTCAACTTTCAACTTCTACGATCCCGGGGTTGTCCCGAACTACTCAACCTCCTGCACTAGCGCTTCAGATCCTTCTTGTTATGGTAGAATTCATTCGGAGATAGATCATGACTGGAAGGCTGCCAAGTATTGTGGAGCATCCACCACCTGTGACGATGCGGCGTTGAGTTCTCAAACTACAACTTCTTCTCTCATAGACTTCCAGGGCTTCATCTACTGGGACCCAGGCAATCTCAATCAGGCATGGCACAGTTTCAGCGGCTGGGAGATTCACCCGCTGACGGGCTGGCGCGTCCACCAGTCAAATCCATCCTTGGCCGCTAGCTTCACTTTTAGTCCATCTTCCCCTAGTGTAGGCCAAGCTGTCACGTTCACGGCAACCGTCTCAGGAGGAACCTCTCCGTACACATTTAACTGGAACTTCGGTGACGGAGCAACCGGCACGGGTAACCCCACAACTCACTCCTACTCCAGCTCCGGGACCTTCAACGCACAACTAACCGTCCAGGACTCCGCAAGTGCCATGGCCACCGCGTCTAGGAGCGTCTCTGTGACGCAACCGGCTTCTCCAGACTTTAGCATCTCATCGAGTCCCTCGTCATTCTCTTTGGCGCAGGGCGCTTCTGGCTCTTCGACAATCACACTCACCAGTCTAGGAGGTTTCGCTGGGACAATCACCCTATCTCCATCCGTTTCACCGAGCGGTCCATCCGTTTCAGTGAGCCCTACCAGCGTAACCCTTACTGCTGGTAGCAGTGCTACTTCGTCTTTGACCGTTACAACACAGCCTGCCACGCCAATTGGAAGTTACACGGTAACCGTTTCCGGAACGAGTAACACCATTTCCCACTCGACAACGGTCCAAGTTATCGTAGGGAGCACACCCGACTTCTCTATCTCAGGAAGCCCCTCGTCTATGACCCTCGCACAGCGCTCGACCGGCACATTCAGCGTAGTTCTCACTAGTGTGAACGGGTTTAGTGGCACCGTGAGCTTATCGGCTTCAGTATCGCCTTCCGGACCTAGGATGTCATTCAGCCAGAACCCGGTCAACCTGACACCTGGAGCCTCAGGGAGTTCGACTCTGAACGTCAGGATCTTCAATAAGACTCAGTTAGGAACTTACACAATTACCGTGACCGGGACGAATGGTTCGCTTTCCCACTCTATCACCTTCACGGTTACAGTCGCATAGATTCAACCGACACGCAACTGAACTGACGCTTCGCCTTGCCCTGATACTGAAAGCGAAGATACTGATAAAAGCTGAATGGGCGGCATATTGCGTAATCTACGAGGTGAATTTTCGGAATGGGTGTTGAAGAAAACTTGCGACTTATGCAGACATTAGACAATGCTTGGAATACTAAAGATTGGGAAACGTTCATGAAACGTCACTCTGAGAACGTTGCAGTGTATTGGCCGGGCCAACCAGAGCCAACGAGAGGACGTCACGCACATCATGATGAATCCGTTGAATTCTTCAAGGCATTTGACAATCATGTCGATAACAATCCGTACAAGATCCTCTTCGGCTACGGCGACTACACGTGTTCACTGGCCAGATGGACAGGCAAGAACATAGGACCATTCATGGGCCCGGATGGGCGTATGATCCCTGCCACCAACAAGAAGTTTGAGCTTGAGTTCTGCACTGTTGCACACTGGAAGAACAACGAGATTGTCGAAGAGAAACTCTTCTACGACTTGGTAGGATTGCTGAAACAGCTCGGCGTAACTCTAACAGCAAAGACCCAAGCAGAGAAAGTGCCTGCGGCCTAACAGCGCAACAGAGAGCTTCTGAGCCCAGTGCCCCCTATTCCCTATTTTCTAAGGAATTTACTTTTTTGGCTTGATTCAAGGCCCCGACTAGAGCTTTGGCGACTGCGTCTCCGTCGTGTCTAACCCCGTTGACATAAAATGTAGGGGTCCCATTGACACCGCTTCTTACTCCGCCCATGAAGTCGTCCTTGATCCGTTTCTGATACACGTGCTGAGTGATCTCACGTTCAAACTTTTGAGTGTCCAGGCTCAACTTCCTCGCATAGGCAAGGGCGACATTCGAATCGCCGAGAGTTGCTTGGTGTTCGTAGAGAAAGTCGTGCATAGGCCAGAACTTTCCTTGGGCGGAGGCTGCTTCTGCTGTCTCGGCGGCGTTCATGGCATGCTCGTGGATATTTGTTAGTGGAAAGTTGCGAAACACAAATCGCAGTTCAGACCCGAGTTCCTTCTGGACCTTTTTCACTTCAGGATAGGCAGCTCCACAATAGGGACATTGATAGTCACCATACTCAACAAGAGTGAGAGCAGCTTTCACGGGACCTTCTATGTGATCGCGCTCAGGAGTAACCGGAATTTCCAACTTCGGGGCCTGATACCTTCCCGTGGCTTCCTTGCCGGTTGGTTCCAGCAGAGTCTTGCCTGGAGCTCTCTTTCGTGTTACCGTTGTTGTGCCGGACATTTTCGAGGTCAGCTCTTCTCAGTCGCCTGAGTCTTGTTCAGATTCTCTAAGGCCGATAGTATGCCGTCGGCTCCTGGGTTGATCCCGTCAGGGGAGAGATGGCTCCATCTGATAATTCCCTTGTCGTCGATCACGAAGAGTGCTCGAGCGGACTCGCCGATCTTCTCTTTGAAGGCACCATACTTTCGAGAGACTACCCCTTTTGGCTCGAAGTCTGCTAGGACGGGGAAGTTGAGCTTCCGGTCCTTAGCGAACGCTAGGTGGGACCAGATATTGTCAACGGATATGGCGAGGAGTTCTGCGTTGAACTTTTTGAATTCTGGCATCACCACTGCGTACAGTGATAATTGGTCGGTGCAGACGGGACTCCAGTCTGCAGGGTAGAAAGCTAGAATCACGGGTTGTCCCCGAAAATCGTTAAGGGACACTTTCTGGTCCGGTGTACTGTTAAGAGAAAAATTCGGAGCCAAGTTGCCGGGTCCTAAGACGGAGTCTACTTTCTTCCCAATCTTCTTGCTTTTCAATGGCTGCTGCCGGCGGTTTCGCGCCGGTCGCTTGTTCTCCAACTTCCTTATCCGACCCCTCTTGCTGGCTTGAACCAAAATGGTCTTCAGATGAGACGACTCCCCTCTATGAAAAGAAGTAACATTGCAAAGCGTTCTCTTCTTGCTCTATTTATAGACTAACTGCATTCCAATCGGCCCCGGGTCCGAGATTCACCTGAGAATGTTTCGGCTAGGGACCTTCTGTCGCAGCCTGATGTGACTTAGTGTCAAGGGTAGATGCTGGTGTAGTTCTTTGGCTTCAGAAGGTCGCCGACCACCTTCTCCCTCAACAGGGCAACTTGGTCTATCAGAGAGCCGCCGAAATCAAAATCAGTCCTGAGAGAGTACTCTTTGTAGAGTTCTGTCACTGTCTTGTAGACAAGAACTTGGGCGCTGGTTCCGAAAACCCTTGTGAGGACTTCAATCACGTCATCAAACCTACTGGAGACTTGCGAGGTTTTGATCTCCCTACTCTCGAGTAACTGGAAGGTCTCCTCCTTGACAGTCCTGCCAAGTATGTCTTCAATAACAGTAGTGAAAGACTGGTTCAATGTTGACTGAAATGTCTGGGTTATCGTGGTCCGCACAGAAAAGCCTCTCCGACGGATGTCATTTTCTCGATTGCAGGTTAAGCCTAGTGTAACAGGAGACTTGCTAAAATGGGAACTGTATCTGAGTGAGCGTGCCCCGGTAAAGATTCGGGTGTCGGGGACAGCTTATCATTTTCCACACATGTCTCAACAGTCTTCTACTGTGTTCAACCCTCGAACCCATTGTCGGGTTACACAATGCTTGTCGCAGAGAAGAACCGTCGTGACGCGAGAAGTATCATGATGGCTGAAGATGACTCCGGCGAGGCGGAAACGATGCTAGAACCACGCATTGAAGCGGAACAGAAAACTGTTGAGAGATCTAAACCCGGTGACCTTCTGGACCTTATGTCAAGATTCCTAGAATCGCCAGGAAACGTACTCCTCATACAAGGTGCCCCTGGTACGGGGAAAACAACTCTCGCCCTTGAACTTCTCAACAAGGCGAAAGGAACTCGCATCGGTCCTCACACAATTTCCGCCAACAAGGTGTACGTGTCAAGCCGGGTCTCGTCCTCGAAACTGCACCGACATTTCCCCGGAGTTCACGAAGTGCTCGATTCTATGTCCGGAAAAGAGGCAACAGGCAGCGGGACGCGGTTGGGAGGAGATGGCCGAATAGCAGGAGCGGCGAATATTGTCAGCAGAATTCTTGCATTGAAAAGGGCCAAGCAGAAAGGCATCATAGTTGTGGACAGTTGGGAAGGTGCAATATCGAATGCGACGGAGGAACGACGTAATGAGATGGAAACTGCGATTTTTCAGGACTTGGAAGAGAGCAAGCTAAGCGCGGTAATAGTGAGCGAAAGTGAAAATTCTCCTAAACTCGACTATCTCGTAGATGGCATCGTCACACTGTCGCTATCCCACTTGGAAGATAGGACTGTGAGGAGCGTAATTGTCAACAAGCTTCGCGGGTTCAGGCTCCATACACAAGGGGCGCTGTTTTCGCTCGATGGAGGCAAGTTCACGCTCTTACCCAGAGTCGAATACCATTTTGGCCAGAACGGGTCCTTGGATCCAAGACCATTGAGTCCTGTTCGTAATACAGAGGACTCCTATTCAACCGGTAGCCCGGACCTTGACGCTTTATTGGACGGTGGAGTAAAGAGGGGCTCATCTCT
>MNGN01000031.1 GCA_001918745.1 Crenarchaeota archaeon 13_1_40CM_3_52_17
AGAGGCTTTCTGGTACAGCTCTTTCTTCAGATTGCTTCCTCATTCTCGTGATGGTACGGTTCGAGCAACACCACTAGCAACGTTCCTGCTGGAACTGCATTCAGTGCATTTGAGATAAATGCCACCTGTTCTCGAAACCTGTCGGACATATCGGTGTTCTCTCCCGAGCTGGATGCAGGACCTTCCGGGCCGATATATCTTGAACTTGCCTTGAGCATAATCAGACGTTGGAAGCTGATTCGTGTTCAACCTCGGCTTTGGAGTCCTAACATGTTCCAGGATTTGAAGGAGTCGAAACGCAGCGTTGCCGGTATTGTTCTTCTTCTCGCGTGCCACCTTCTTCAATTCCTCAATCCGTTCGGCATACTTCTCGTTGATGACAAGCTCTACATCTTTGCCTTCAAGCTCATGGAGCAGGACAGTGAGCTTTCCTTCTGGCACTACCAGGGACCAGAAACATGTAGTGGCGGGTAGGAAAGTCTTTGAGTATCTTATTGGCGAAATCTTGTCCCGCTCGAATTTCATTCGAATCTTATCGATCGATTCTTGATAGGTACCGTAAAGGGCCCCTCTCACATGGGTTCTGACCTCACAGAGATAGGCGAACTTGATCTTCAGTTCAAGTCCTATCACGTCAACCTCGTTGAGGCCAGTGAGGTGACTTTCCGCAAGCCTGGCGTCATACTGAGTGAAGTCACAGTTTTTGATTTCTTCAGCCATGCTCCAACAAGCAACTCACCCATTTCGGGCATGGTTTGCTTCCTGAACAATTCAAGATAGTAGTCGAGTTCAACCCTGGGGTGAGGCACTTGGTGACAGACCCATCACCGTCTTACGATTCGATCTCTTCTTGTTCAATGGTCCTCTGGAACGCCCGTTCTCTCTCGACTTTCCTATTTCCTTCATAATGATGCACCGCATTTGCTACACCTCTCTGCTCCCTTTGGAACTGCGGACTTACAGTATGCGCAACGCTTCAATCGATTTGCGTTCGTATAAAACGCAACGTTCACGGCCTTGCATTTAGGACACATCCACTTGACATAAGCAAGCGCATCGTCCGGCAGACCCCGTTTCAAACGTCTCATTATGTCAAGTCTTGCTCTTGAGTCGCTCCCGAGAAATTTCCTGCGCATCATGCGTCACAAGTCCACCTTCTGAGGGAAACTCTGGTCTTGTCGGGACTGGTACGGGTCTGTTACACTTTCTACAATTGATAAGAAAAGTATGTTTCATCTCTCTGGTCACCAAGTGCGGTCGGATCTACTTGGGGGCGAAGTAGACGAGTGATGGTTCTTGTTTGGATTCAATTCGTCCGAAGCTAAATCTGACCGTCTGATGTTAACGCGTCTGTGGCCTGTCTGGGTTGGTGGAAGGATTCTTCGTGATGGCCGACGAAGTAGTTGATCAGCGTTCGCAAGAACGAATCAAGTGATTGATAGTTTACAACGAACATGTTCAGGTGACTCAACCGGTGTAAACCTGTCGGCTCTGGAAGATCGAAGTCTATCTGCAAGTACCGGTTCAGTGGAAAACTGTAAATTAGATATTCTACGACATGAGACTTGGCGTTCGCTGCCACTTCTATCTTGGAATCCGCGGCGTCAAACTCGACAAGGTGAAGGTTCGCCGCCGTCACAACTAGCGGTATGTGAATGGAATTCGCAGCCAAGACAGAGTAGAGAGCATCCTCCCTTACAAGGTCCACGTCAGAACGACGGCTCTCGGCAATTACTGACTTTACAGAGAACGCGGCCTCCCTGCGTGCATCGTACACTGCGTCCCTTCCCTGCCGTCCGAACTCAATCGTGGTAGGATCAGTCGAGTCATCCCTCAACTCCCGTCCTATCGTGCAGATCGGAACATCTGGACCGGGCCACTTCGAAAGCTGAATCTCGCCGAAATCAGAAACAACGAACGGCTTCGATTCTAGCCGGCTCACCTGATTAAAACGAACAATGCTTTTTCCCATCTCAGGGAGAAAGAACCAGTCTTCCGAGGATCGTTGTTTGGACTGGGTATGAAGAACCAGCTCATAATCAGTTTCTCGATGGTGACGTCGAGCTAATACGTCCACCGAGCTCTCGTAAACGCAGGTCTGTGGCCCCAGTGAGTAGCCGAGCGTGATCGGATACTCTTCCTCAACATGGAACCCCGCATGCTTGATCACTGTTGCAGAGTATCTCTGCAGGAAATATCCGTACGCCCCCACCCTGTTAATTAGATTTTTTTCATCCCGAGAAACCGTTGAAGCATTTGCGACATTGATTGTTTCGGCGCTGGAACTTTGGCTCAAGTCAAGACGCCTGATGAATAATGGTCAACTTAGAGGTTACGGCTCATCTCAACTCCACCTTCACTAGTGGACCTACTTGTGGGCAAAGTAGACCGTCAGCGGCTCTTCTTTAGAGTCGATTCTCCCGAAACCGAATCTGACCATTTGGATGATACTTCCCACATGCTCACCAAGCAAGTTTGTCTCACCAAACCCTTTGGTCCTTGTTGCATCTGGCATGACCACCTCACACGGGACATGTTGCTCGTCAGGAAGCCATTGTATCAGAGGTGCTTTGAGTTCTCGAGCTTTCGCGTATTCCTGGCTGTGAAAAGTTGCCTTGACCAGATCCGGTTTCGTTGAAAGAATCTCCACATTGAACAGCTCCATAAGCCGAACAACCTTCGCCTTCTCGAACACCTGAAGATCGGTCCCTGCTAGCCAGATACGTGCAATACCATCGCGCGGTGCTACTTTCAACGTGCGGTTCCCGAGCTCTGGAAGTTCCGGGTGAAGAGGCAGATGCGCTTCGAACGGTTGCAATACGTGGTCGACATCCATCGGCACAGGATTGGGAATGAAGTTGTATCTGTGAGCTAGTTTGTCTATTTCCTTCCGGTTTGCGGCGTTAATGTTGTCCCAGCTCAGTGTCGCGTCCACCGGACTAGCGCCCATCTCATGCACGATCTTTCGCAACGCCCCATGCGAATATCCCCTCCTCCTAAGCGACGCTATGGTCGGAATTCTAGGATCGTCGAATCCATCGACCAATCCTTCCTCAAGCTCTTTCACCATCTCTGACTTACTGAGCTTGAATCCGATCATCTTCAATCGCCCATACTCGAGAGAGTCAGGGTACGACCAGCCCATGTGCTTGTAGAGAAAGGTCTGCCTGACCGCGTTGGTCAAATGCTCCTTCCCCCGAATAATGTGGGTAATACCCATCAGATGATCGTCAACAGCAGCCGAGAAGTTGTACAGAGGCCAGACACGATACTTCGACCCGACCCGAGGATGAGGATACTTCTCAGGATCTATTATTCGGAACGCGGGCCAGTCTCGAACTGCCGGGTTCGGGTGAGTCGTCTCTGTCTTGACGCGAACGACAGCCTCTCCTTCCTTCAACCCTCCACTAAGCATCTTGTGCCATTGCTCAAGACTCTCAGCCGGACTCTTCGATCTGTGTGGACAGGCTCGGCCTGACTCAATTATCGCCTTGAACTGGTCCTGTTCACACGTGCAGACAAACGCGAATCCCTGTCCAAGCGCTTTCTCCGCATACTCATAGTAGATCGGGACTCTATCGCTCATGACGTACTCCTCGTCCCACTGGCACCCCAGCCACTTCACATCCTTCTCAATCTGTCCATAATACTCGAGAACTGACTTCTTCAGTCGAGGGTCCGTATCTTCAAAGCGGAGGATGAATTTGCCCTTGTACATCCTCGCATAGTCATGGCAGAGGAAAACAGCGCGTAGAGATCCGATGTGGAGCACGAAGTCGGGATTCGGAGCGAACCTGGTTACGATCTGAGAATAATTGTCCGCGTTTGGAAGAGGAGCTAGGACCTTAGCATCTGTTGGTCCAGCAACTGCTCCTTTCTGCGATGACATTCGATTGTCTGATTCTCGCCATTCAAACCGATTGAGTGGTTAGAAAAGGTGCTTGTCGATGATCTTCGCTGGTCCACCAGGATCCGAGACAAGGATATTCTTTGTAATCTTGCTGAGGTTCCTTCGAACGGATTGGGCAGCATCCCGTGTAGTGTTGACAAACACCGAGGGACCAGTGTCTAGGGAAAACCATGCCGGCAACTCCTCTTCCGTTCGGAGCCTTCGTACTTCTCTCATGATCTCGATTGAGAGTGGACTGAGAAGAATCAATCCTTCTCTACCAGTCATTGTGACTGCGTGCAAGTTGAGCGTATCTTCCTCGGCTAACCGTCCAATCGACTCTACGTCCTTTCGTGAGATAGCCCGTTTCATCCGTGGCAGAATACTTCGAAGGTAGGCGAGCCTTGGCTTGAAGAATGGGGACTTGACAGCGTCAGCGTGAGCTCTATCCGTTTTGATCTCGGATTCTATCGGAACGATTATTGTTCTTAGTTTGATCGAGCGGGCAGATGCAAGCTCCTCGGCATAAGAGTGACCGTTTTTGTTCGCGTACCAGATTGAGAAGGCGCCGGCCAAGCTGCGTGACGCAGAACCTGCTCCGAGTCTAACAACTTCGGACAACTCGGGCGTCTTGATGTTCAGCTCTAACGCTCTTGCGGTTGCAAGTCCTAGTGCGGCGAATCCTGAGGAGGAGAAGCCTAGGCCCTTACCCTTGACATCAGGGTTCCGGGATCCTATCTTTGCCTTCAGAGACCCCAGACCAGACAAATGTCGTAGATGGTTGACGACCGCTAACACTCTATCCTGTTCTATTCGCGATGGCGACTTGCCGTTTATCCTGATACGATCATCAGTGAACTCTCGGTCGAAATCTACAGTCGTAACGGTTGGAAGAGCTTTCATGTTGACAGATATGCTGTCGTGGAATGGTAGCCGCAGTCTCTCGTTTCGCAGGCCGTGGTATTTTACGAGGCCTTGAATCGCGTAGGCTCGAGCGGAAGCCTTCAACGTCCTAACCAATAACGCCCGTCGTCCGAGCCACCTTCTCAGCAGCCGCCATCGCCACACCTGTCTCTCCGAGAATCGTATATCGCTCAGGACGCAGACTATGGGCCATTGTCAGCGCTCTTATCACCTGTTCAGGAGAGACGTTAAGCTCCTCAGCAGTTGAAGGAGCACCAATCTCTTTTAGAAAAGCTCGTATGGCTTCCCAGTTGGATCCTTGGAGGTAAGCGCACAAGATTGCGCCAACACCGGTTCTCTCGCCATGTAGACTTGTTTCACCGGCCACGATGTCGAGTGCATGACTGAACAAGTGCTCCGACCCACTGCACGGTCTAGAGCTTCCCGCTATGCTCATGGCAACGCCACAACTAATGAGCGCCTCAACGACAGTCTTGACGCCTTCGATGTTTCGCTTCAAGATCTCCTTGGCGTTCTTGGTGACAAGCTCAGCACTCATCATTGCAAGGTTGGCTGCATAGTCGCCGTAGTATTCATTCTTCAGTTTGTGAGCGAGCTGCCAGTCCTTGACAGCTGTGAACTTGGCAACAATGTCGGCACAGCCAGCCGCCAACAGGTTGTAGGGTGAATCAGCTATGACATCAATATCAGTAAGAATCGCCACGGGCGCCTGTGCTCTGACCGAATAAGGCCTCGAACCGCCTTTGATCGAAGCATAAGGACTGGCAATACCATCGTGGCTTGCAGCGGTCGGAACGCTCATGAACGGAACCTTCGACTTGGCAGAAGCGAGCTTCGCTAGATCGATATCCTTGCCACCGCCAACGCCTAGGACTAGTGAGGCCTTGGATTTCTTGACCGTTTCTACGATATGGTCCGAAACTTGTTGACTTGATTCCTTGACGATAATATGGTCAACCTTCAACCCCGCCTTGGTAACTGATTTCGCGACAGGCTCGCCTGCTAGAGGGTAGGTTATGGGTCCTGAAACGACGAGCGCGGTACCGGTGAAGCCGAGTCTTGTGCAAACCTCTCCAAGTCGGCCGAGAACATTCTTACCCACAATAACCTCTCGCGGAAGCTGCATGTAGTGTAGAGACTCGTCAACTTCCATGTTAATCACGGGAAAAACAGGATAATCAGAGTCGCCACAAGAGTTAGGGCTTCAAGCCTGAAGAACTGACGTCCGATACGTCTAGCAATCCGACCCACAAAACTCGTGATCGTCTGGAATGTCTCTGATCCCAGTACTCGTACTTCAATCGAGAATTTGGAAAAACCGGCAGTCGATTCCTCCATCGACAATATCGCACGCTGAACGGTTTCCCTAACCTTCTGTTTCAACAATCCAACGTCCATATGAGCACCAACCGGGTGGTACCCCAGAGTAGACCTCACGAGCCCGGTCACCAAGTGCGTGTCTGTAGTCATTATCTCGCCATCAGCTACCCCGATCGTCTCAAGGTCTTCCAGTATCGCATCTCTAACCCCCGTATGCATGTTATTGCCATCTATGGTCAGATAGGCAACAATCTGGTTCCCGTTCCGCACAACTAGCGAAGAGAGCCCACCAGGACCAATCCCGTCTTCAAGCCGGAACTCTTCTAGAGTGTCTGCAGCCGACCCTGCTTCGAAAGGAGATTTTCGGGCGAGAACCAACTGGTCCAGCACTTTGACTGAGGCCTCAACAAGCTTTTGTGCCTGTTCAGAGGTTATTGAGGTTTGATTCGACAGACTATTGTGAGCATCAGCAACAATGGCCGTCAGGCCCCGTGCTTGCGCCGCTCGCTCGATCTCAACGGCGACCTCGGAAGGAAGGTCTTCCATTTCCGTGGGGGACAAGGTCAGAGTGAGAAATGCGACATTTCCGAAAACCTGACCGGATGCCTTAGCCTCGTCTACCGTGGATCTGACCATTGCACTAGAGTCCTGAATTGAGGTCGCAGCAGGGTACTCCTCTAGGGCCCTTTCTATGACTCGCTGGACATCCACTTGGGAAACGATGTTCAACTGATGATTTGAGATTCCGTGTGGTACCTGGGCGATTCCCCCTTTCGATCGTTCGATAGACGCCTTTAGCCTGGAGGGCAGCCCTCCGCTTCCAAGATCACGATAAGGACCCGGATGGAAGTTCGAGACCACAATACAACCAACCGCTCCTTTCGTTCCAGAGAAACCGAGAATTGAGCCCTCGATCGTTCCCTGCGTCCCCAACTCACCAAGCCGCTTTTCCAGAGGCTCAGGGTCAGACTTCAGCCAGTGTTGAAGAAACGCTCTAAAGAGGGTAAGTGGAGAATCTCGAACCTCAGGAGTCCCTGAATGCTCTACATTCCGTATGATTCCTGACACGCCGACAGCTGAAAGAACCATGCCAACCACAAAGGCGATGATTCCGCGGACAAGAATGCTGGGAGCATTTGAAAGCCCAACGCTCGATCCAAAGACCAAAAAGGAGATGATCGCGAGAATCGGGGGCAATGCAGACGCCAAGGATTTCCTCCAAGACTGCACCGATGAGATCGAACCAATTGCGAGAAATCGTATGGGCAGAGAGACTATCAGCACTGTGAAGAATCCATAAACCCAAAGACCCGGGTTCGAAAAGACCATTCCAGTGACCGCCCCAAGCGGCAAGGCCACTACGAGCAAAAACCATGAGAGAAGCTCCATTCCAACCAGTCTTCGAAAGTTCAGAACCTTGTCTCCGCGAAGAATCAGCGCCGAGGTCAGCGCCTCGCCGACAAGAGTCGGAATCACGACTCCAATCAATGGAAAGAGAATCGCAGCTTGGAGACTAACTCCAGCCAAGGGAAGGGCGAGAACTGATGCAAGCACTGTGAGAGTTAGGAAAACGGAGAGGACCTCAGGGGTCGATGGGAATCCTACTCGTCGGATGAAATTGAATGCTCCAACGGTACCACTTACTCCTCCAGATGCCTTCTGAGTCACGACGTACCCACTAGGCGCGTCTCATTGCGGCTACGATACTCTTCACTGGACCGGGTCCTTGTTGCTCAAGCAGAGTTCCCGTCACAATGGCCGAGGCTCCCGCCTTCGCCAAGGCACGCGCCTGGTCTGGCGTCCGAATACCGCCTCCGACAATTACAGGAATGTCGAGATCAGACGAGACCTTTTCGACCATGCCCGTTTCTACAGGGTGCTCTGCTCCACTTCCCGCTTCAAGATAGACGAATCGCATCCCCAGATACTGGGCAGCAAGGGCGTAGGCGGCCGCTAATTCTGGCTTGGCGTACGGGATTCTGTTCGCTCTTCCAATGGAGCTCACAGCGGTTTTAGAGTCTCCAACTACCAGGTACCCTAGTGGAATGGGTTCGAGCTTGAACTGTTTGACCGCCGGCGCCCCTTTCGATTGGGCACGTATTAGGAATCGAGGAGTGGAGGAATTGAGTAGAGACATGAAGAATATCGCATCCGCGAAACGACTCACTCCCGAAGGACCGTTAGGAAACAGAATAACTGGCAGGTTGGTTAGCTCCTTAACCTTCTTCACAGTTCCATCGAGCTGATCAACTGACCTGACAGTAGAGCCTCCGACCATTATCGCCGCAGTTCCCCAACTCTGGAGATCCTCTAATGACCTCGATAGTCGTCCAGTAAACTTCTCGGGATCAATCAGTGATAGGTGGATGCAGCCTTGCTCTTTCATCGCCGAGAGAAGAGAAGATTCTACGGGTCCCATTTGTTCGCGCCTTCTATCCTGTCAATAGTTGATAGGCGACCTTCATCGCAAGAAGCGGATGTCGCGCCATCAACCCTACAGCTTTCGTGGGACTGAAACCGTTCGCCATCTCAACCAGATCTTGTCCCTCCAAGAGTCCTGTTATGATGTTCAACTCATTATCAGAGAATCTTTCGAAGGAATCTAAGGCCTTCAAACTGTTGGATATGCGCTGACCCCACAGCTTGTCGAATCTATCTCTGTAGCGTTGCAGGTTCTCCGCTGACACTCTTCCCTTGAGAGCTGAGATAGCTGCTTCTTCGCCCGCAATCTTTCCCGCCACTAGACCAGTGTGTATACCTGCTCCCGTGAGCGGTATGACTTGGCTCGCAGCATCGCCGCAGAGCATCATGTTGTCAGCGACATAACTCTCGACCTCTCCTCCGACTGGAACGGGGGCGGCAAGGGTCCGCTCTATCTTGGCAGATCCAAAGGCTCGAGGGTGTTTTTCGATGAACTTGTCCAGAAGCATTTTCGCTCCAGCCCCTTTCACGCCGATTCCCACATTCGCATCACCCTTTCCCTTTGGAAACACCCAGATGTATCCAGCTGGCGCTTTTTCATGTCCAACGTATATTTCGAGTTTTGACTCGTCCTCCACAACACAATCGGTCATAGAGTATTGTAGAGCTGTAATCGCTTGGTAGTTCTTTCGGGGGAAAAATCGTCTTGCCAGTATCGACCCCGTACCATCGCATCCTACGACGATCCTCGCCGTAACCGAACTGGACTCCCCGCCCTTCTTCGTCTGAATTTCAACTAACCCATCTTTCCGCTCGACATTTTCCACAGACGTCTCGAATCTTGCTTCAGCGCCTGCCTTTTCGGCTCGGTCAGATAAGACTCGAAGAAAAGCGGGTTTGTCAAGAATGTAGCCTTCTCCCCCCACGTTGACTTTCTTCAGTTCATCGGGGGCATAGAGAACTGCTCCGGATATGTAGTTGGACACAAACTCGCTCGAAGGCTTGATCTCCGCGTCGACAAGAGCATCCGCAAGCACACCCTCCGCACAAACCTTCTTTCCTGGAGACGGTTCTCGCTCTATCAGAACCGTCTTCGCATGTGACTCCGCTGCCTTCCACGCCGCCATGACTCCGGCGGGACCCGCTCCGATAACGGCTACATCATAGGTTTCCAAAGATCAATTTTTCCTAGAATAGTGACTCAGGTCTTGTCTATAGTTGGGTCTACCGGGTGCTGGGCAGCAAGGCCAGCCTCGATTTCTATATGTTTCCTTGACGGGATAGACACGGGCGCCTTCACATCGCTATCGACAGTCGTCGCGGTCCGATTTTGCCTTTCCGTCTCCAGGTCGACCCTGTGAAGGAACCACAGCGAGTACATAGACAAACCGAACGCGGTCGTCACAATCTTCGTGGCAAAGACCAGGTTCAGAGGGCTCCGAAGATCGAAGATGCTTGCCACCTGGTCGGGGTTGCAAGGGAAAGGCCTGCAATTAGTGGTTAGAACTTCGAGAGCTAACCAGACCATGAAGTTGTAGAAAATCTCGTAAAACGAAGCGAACGCGACCAGGGCGGTGCCGAGGAAGAGGAAATTTCGAAACCTCGAGGAAAGCTTGAGAAAATGAACCTTGTTCGATTCGAGGCCCGCAGCCCAGTATACGAAGCTGAAGTAGACGAACCAAGTTATGGGTTTGGCGTAGAAATAGGGAAAGATCGCGGGATCAGGCCACTCCGAGGATACGAACTGTATTCCTATCTGGGGGTTCGTGGTGGCTTGCAACCCGTAGTATACGATGAAAGCAAGGGCAGTAAGGCCTGCGGACCAAGACAAGACGGACCAGGGCCGTGTTTCGATGAAGGATCGAAGCTGAGTCAGACCCTGGCGGGATGGCTTCCCATCTGTCATAGGAAACGCGTTCCCCTAACGGGCAGTAGAGCCTTTAGGCTTTTGTGGAAGTCAAAAATGGGGGATTTGGGAGAAACACGGGTTTCTCCCTACCTCTTATTGGGCATCCTATTGGATGACTTCGCCTGAGGCGAAGCGGTTCGAAACCCGTGTGATCTTTATCTTGATGTGATCTCCGGGTTTGGTGTTTGGTACGAAGACAACAAGACCTTCGACGCGCGCGATTCCCTCACCGCGGCGACTGATCTCTTTGATGTCGACATCGTATTCTTTGCCTTCTTCGACCGGTTTCGGTCCGAATCTGTTCGCACCGGCACCACCGCCATAGCCTCTCCTCTCATAACCCATAGCATCTTCCACCTCCGTTCATCGTTTCTTCCGTTCGTTCGGTTGCTACGGGAGAAATCAGCAGTCGTTACTCACGGCCGCCGGACGTTCTCCGGCCAGTCAACCTGACGATAGAAAAGAGGACCCTTCAGAATATAAACATGCTTTCGTTCCGAACCGACAAGAAACGTAATTCCTTCCTAAAAATCTAGTTTGTATACCTCAAGCAACACGCCAGCGCGCATGCCCGCCGCCGTGCAGATACTTCCCGTGACCGGACTTCCACTACTCAAACCAGGCGATGACTTACCCCGAATGATAGTCGAAAGCGCCCGTAAAGCTAGATGGGGAATAAGAGAGAAAGACATCCTTGTCGTAGGTCAGAAGGCGGTCTCCAAGGCCGAAGGCAGACTCGTCAACCTTGGCTCCGTCCACCCATCAAAGAGAGCTTCGGTCCTTGCCCGAAAAACTGGACGAAAACCCGAGTTTGTTCAGATAGTCCTCAATGACTCCAAGAGAGTCGTTCGAGCTGACAGAATGGCCTTGATAGTACGAACAAAACACGGCTGGACGTGTCTCAATGCAGGCGTTGACAAGTCGAACGTGAAGGGTGACCTGAACTATGCGCTTCTTCCCACAAACCCGGACGCCTCAGCGAGGAGGATCAGAACGAGGATAAGGCGGCTCACGGGCAAGGACATTGGCGTCATAATAACCGATACTCATAGTCGACCGTTCAGACTGGGACAAGTTGAAGAGACAATTGGAGTCGCTGGCCTCAAACCTCACGCTGACTATAGAGGCCAAAGAGATCTCTTCGGTTACCAACTAAAATTCAAGAACGTGGCATTAGCGGACGAAGTGGCTGGGGCGGCTGAACTGGTCATGGGACAAGGAAGAGAAGCCATTCCGGCGGCCATTGTCCGAGGATTGAAGCGAGTTCGATTCCAAGACAGAGCGAAGAGCTCTGATCTAACTGGACCCACCCGAGAAGACTTGTTCAAGGGAACATTGTGAAAAGACGAGGCTCGGGCTCAAAACCGAGCAGAACCTCTGACAAGATCTCAGTCGATTATCCTCCGGCCCATTGGGCAAGACTGGACTCACTGAGAGACAGGGCTCTCCATGTCATCAACGCTCTCACCGGATGGTCACACACTGCTCTGACCCACGGTAGCGTCGCCAGGGGAGACGTGGACGACAAGAGCGACGTGGACGTGTTGATCCCCTCCAATGTCAACACCCAGATCGTCGAGGCTGCCCTGGAAAACGCGGGCTTTACAATATTCTCGAGAGAAATCGCCCAAGCAACCCCGTCTCACTCCCCTAAGGCACACATCCAATTAGACGCCGAACAGACAACCTCGGTCACTGTTCCGCTGACACCTTTCCGCTCCCTAGAGCTGGAATTCTACGCGTTCGGAGGAAAAGTCACACTCCCAGAGTTGAAAAACAGGATTCGAAACCCGGGCTGCACCAAGAAACTGGTCTTGATCGAACCGAACCCGGAAGGGCATTTCGAGTCTCCTGTAGTCGGCAGAGAAAGTGAAGTCGCACGACTCTTGGGAGTAAGCGTTGCAATTGTCATAGAGCGAGTAAGGGTCTTGACGCGCAGAGATACAATCGGTAGAACAGGAATGTATCTCAGAATTCCTGTCCGAGATGGAGAATCCTTCGATGAAGTCCTTCAGACGCGTGTTGACTCTGATCCTGCATTGAGAAGAACGCTTCGAACTAGAAGTTGAAAAAGGTAATATGAAACCCGCATTAGCCGAGCCTAATTCCCTGAACTAAGAGAAGAGCTTCTTGAGCCTACTCGACCCGTACATCCCGCTACTCTTCTACCTCGCCGTTTGGGTCGTCATCTACGCTTTGGCAGTGCTCTTGAAGGCCGACAGGCACGGAATCGTGGCCAAGCCCTACTACCTGATGCTGAAAACGGTGGCCTTCAACAGCTGGCTTGAGAGGATAGGCGGCCGGTTCCGGAGAGGTTGGCTTGCATTCTTCGACATCGGCGCAGCCATGGGCGTCGGTCTCCTAGTCTTCGTCGTCTACAGTTTCGTCAATAATGCCGTGGGGTTGTTCAGACACAGTTCGAGTGCTGGACCTACTCTCCTGATAATTCCGCTCCCCGGATTGACTATCGGCTGGGATATTTTCCCATACATCTTGCTAGCAATCGCCGTACTCCTGATTCCACACGAAATCGCCCACGGGATAGCCAGCGTACTTGACAAAGTTCCCGTAAAATCTTCAGGCGTCTTCATGGCAGTTTTCCTGCCAGGCGGGTTCGTTGAGATCGACGAAGAGAATCTCGCCAAGCGCAAGGCGAGGACCAAGTTGAGAGTCTTTGCCGCCGGGTCATTTACCAACGTCGCTACTTGGGCACTTGTCCTGCTTCTTCTCGTCGTCCTCTATCAGCCAGCACCTGCTGGTGTTCTTGTGACCGGATTCACAAATGGAAGCCCGGCACAGGCGAATGGCATGCCTCAATGGTCCGTGATAACTCAAGTCAACAACAATACGATCTCGGACGCCCAGCACCTCGGACTATACTTGTCAACTCTCACCCCCGGCTCGACTGTCACGGTTCATCTAAGCAATCCTTCGCAGACGCTGACGATGATGACCGGAAAATCTGACACAAACTCGAGTAGGGCAATACTTGGAGTCATAACCGCGAACTATGTTCCGCTTAGATACCAATTTCTGCAGGTAACCTCGTCATACCAGCTTCTCACGGCATTCAGTTGGATGCAACTAATCCTTCTTGGAGTTGCACTCGTCAACATGCTACCTCTCTTTCCATTTGACGGGGATCGCTACCTCGATACCCTCTTAGGAGTTCTAGGACTGAAGAATACCAAGAACGTTCGAACAGTCGCCAGTGTTATTTCGCTGGGGCTTCTAGGCTCCAACATCATTCTATCCTACATCCTATTCGGTACGATATTTCCGAGATAGTTCAGATGGATCCTAGATCCTGCACAGTGTGCAAGCGCCACCCCGGTTATTTTCGCAGAGAGTATGAAGGGTCGGTTCTATGCAAGAGCTGCCTTAGAGATTCATTGGAACGAAAAGTTCGCCGGACCATTAGTCACTGGGACATGCTCGCGCCGGACGACCACGTCGCAGTGGCAGTATCGGGAGGAAAGGACAGCCTAACACTTCTCATGATCCTCCACAAACTCGAGAAGCGGTTTCCCCGCACTCGTATCACGGCGGTCACTGTGGATGAGGGCATTGCAGGTTATCGGGAAGAGGCCGTTGACATTGCGACAAAATACTGCAAGGACCTCGGGATCGAGCATGAGGTGGTCTCCTTCGAGGAGCTCTTTGGGTACGGACTAGACGACTTTCTGAAGCGCAAGCAGGAAAGGATGACTGCTTGTTCCTACTGCGGTGTCTTTCGCCGAAAGGCGATCAACCTCGCGGCAAAGAAAGTTGGGGCAAACAAGATCGCCACAGCCCATAACCTCGATGATATCGTCCAGACATACTTGCTGAACCTGTTCCAGGGCGATGCCGATCGTTTCGTCAGGTTCAGCCCTGTTCTCAAGGATCCTCGCGGCCTCTTCCTAACCCGGGTAAAGCCGCTGTGCGATATTCCCGAGAGAGAGATTGTTATGTACGGATATGCCGAAGACCTGCAATTTCAAACTGCCTCGTGTCCCTACATGACCGAGGCCTTACGAAACGAGCTTCGTTCTGTTCTGAACAAACTGGAACTGGCTCATCCAGGTGTGACCTTCTCTGCTTATCGAGCGATGCTTCGTCTTCGAACCCTCGCCGAACCCAATCTCGCACCGTCTCGTCTCCAACCTTGCAAGTCCTGCGGAGAGCCAACACCATTCGAGATTTGCGAGGCGTGCAAGATGCAGGGCATCAACTCGGTCATACCTGAGATTTCAGCTTAGAGCGGAATTTCTAGAATTGGAAGCAGCTCAGTCAAGACGCGATAGGTAAAGCCCCAAACAACTTTTCCTTCGACCACAAAGGACTCTACGTTCCAGGGCTTGTCGCTGGTCGTAATTTCGGTCACTTTCATCGTCGAGGGTAGTTCAGGTAGGTTGACCCAGAAAGAGCTGGCAATCTCTGGGCCAATAGTGACCCTAGGCTTGACCCTCAAACCGTAGACCCAAGGCTGAACCCCCATCCCCATGCGTCGCATCGGATGACCCACTGATAAGCTGCCAAGCTCCACGCCAACTTCTTCGAGCTTGACGCCAACTTCTTCCTCGACCTCTCGATGAAGGGCGGTTCGAGGCGTTTCTATACCCTGTTTAACTCGCCCGCCCGGAAGTCCAATTTGCCCAGACCAAGGGTCACCCTCTCTCTCCGCCCTCTGTACAAGGAGGGTTTGCGGCCCTCTTCCAGGCTCATCCCAGAGGAGAATCGCAACCACTGCTTCGACTTGGGCCCCTTCGTTTGATCGATGAATTGAGCCCAGCTTCTCTTTGAGGTGGTGGAGGTTCGAGCTCAGCTCTGCGTTGGGCAAGTGGCTATCACGCTACTTCTGGATTCATTGATGATAACGACGGTCTTGCATCGGTTTCTGTTGTTTGGATATTTAGAAGGCGATTGGTCGTTCTTCTCGCGGTTTGCCACCGGCCTCTTCGCCGATGATCTGGTATTTTGCCTTGACGAGCTCCATGAAGGGTCCGAGATCTTTCGAGGATTGGAACGCAAAGCCTGCCCAGGTTCGTTTCCTGATCTCGTCACGCAGACGCCAATCGATCGTCTGATTTTCGGTGAGACGGATTCTTGACTTGAAGTCGGTGTGGAATGTGGCGTTCATCTCGGCTCCTCTGAGGTGAAGATGGAAGAGCTGACGGCCCTCGTAGAAGAATGCGGGAGTGGATTCGCTGCTGTGCTTCTCATAAAGGACTTTCATCGAGACTCCTTTCAACTGTCGCATGCGCGTCCTCAGCGCTTGGAATAGCGACCATGTTTGTGGCGAGACGCGGTCTGCTATCATGGAAAGATCGAGAGTTTCTTTCCGAGGCAAGCTTAGAACGCCGGATATCCATATTCTACTAAAAAAGGTTAGATGAAGAATCAGAATCTAGAACTATCAGTTCAGCGCAGACCTCTATTTCCATCGATCACTCTCTGTAACATTCTTTTTCTCCTAACTACTATGTGACCCCCCCGGGGGGTCCTCTTTTCCCGCGCCCCACCCTTCGTGGCCCGAAGATCTTCCGGACGCGAAATCGCCCATTATCAGCCCTGATCTCGAATCTGATCGCTCTGTCCTAGAATGCATAGCAACCCCTCCATGACGCCGCCTAAAACCGCAAGCTCATCCAAGCCCAGACCGCGCCCTGAATCCCAAGATTCGCCCAGAATCCATGCCAGACAGCGAGGAACCTCGGCAAAAAGGGGGGTCTTGCACAGAACACCTCGCGACGCTCAAGAGGCCGAATTGGACAGGATGCCAAGGCTAAACCCGCTCGATGGACACGCCATCAACCTGTCTCCCGTTGTCTCTTCCTCCACAACAACATCTTCTTCGAATCCAGCACGTACAAGACTCTGTGGAAGGGAATCTGCGTCTCGCCATCCGGCAAGAGGAAAGACCCCTTTCCCAGCCCCGCGATCTCTGAGACCTTGATGATCACCTGATCATCCACAGCACCTCGATGAACGTAGGCTAGCACGCACTCTGAGGGATCACTTCCACCACGCATGATCCGCGAAAGGATCGCCCTCAAAGGATGCTCCCGCATAAACGGACAGGTGGATCGTTAGAAGATGGGTTTTTCGATCATCCGACAACAAGGCTAAATCGTCCCACCAGCCGGAAGCTCTCCCTCACAGACAAGAACTAGTGAGCCTCTGTGGATCCAAAGATACTTCGAAAAGAAACCATCACCTCAGCACTGATCACAGACGTCTGGACATTGTGGACGACTAACGATGGAATCACCAGTTTTCTAGCCCCGAAAGCAAACATCAAGCTCGAAGACAATGGACCCTACGAGATACTCTTCGACCCCGAAGCACCACTAGGCTTCAGAGGAACAGAAGGCTGCAAAATACTCGGACTCGAACAGATGAAGACTCTATCTGTGGAGTGGAAAGCTCCACCCCAATTCCCAAACGTCCGAAGACAAAAGACACGCGTCGACATCTACTTCGAGAGAGTCGAAGCACTAACCAAGGTCCGCGTCGCGCATTCAGGCTGGCAATGGGGAGAAGAATGGGATGAAGCCTACGAATTCTTCGACCACGCATGGAACCTTGACCTCGCCAGAATGCAACAGAGACTCTCCTCCGGACCGATCGACTGGAGGAAACCCTACGTCCCAGCCTGGCTTGGACACAGAGCATCGCCAATCCGCGACCACGTCCCAGTCGAAAGGCACTAGGAAATACGGTATTCCACTTTCAGCCCGTCGATTCTTGCGAGCGACTTCTCAATCGTAGACTGCTCACCTCGTATTGTAACCCGCAGCTTCCCGTCCAGCAACTCTGGAGAGGCAGACTTGACAGGCACCGAGCGCGCGAAGAGTCTTCGCCGCCTGACCTCTCCTATCCTTACCTCCGTTCCTCAACCAACGCCCGCGCAACAGCAACGTCTCAAACCCGTCTTTGTCCCCCCGAGACAGCTTATTCACGCCGCGAACGGCTTCGTACTGTTCCATGATCCTCTTCTTGAACGCCGAGTTTTCAGCCGCCCGGATTTGATAGCTTATCTGAAATCCCTACCTATCCTGACGCAGGAACCTTAGAGATCGATCTTTCCTCGGCAAAGCTAAGGGAAAGCCGGCTTCGGACAAGACTTCCAGCGGAAATTCCAACGTAAGCTCTCGCATATTCGGCATAGTTCGGACCCGGCAAACCCATTCCGGAAAAACGTTTGGAAAGAGAGCGAAGCCACAAAGGAAGTCTTTATAGCAAAACGGCAAAGGGTCGAACGCTGACGCAATTATGAGCGACGACATCTACATGCCTGGAGCAACCACAGTCGGACTCGTATGCAAAGAAGGGGCCATACTAGGCTCGGAACGAAGGTACGCTTACGGGACATTCGTAATGAGTAAGGTCGCCAAGAAAGTCTTCAAGATAACAGACAACATTGGAGTCGGCTGCGCCGGAATAATAGGAGACATGCAAGTATTATCGCGCGAAGCACTAGCCTACATGAACATCTTCCAATATGAACGAGGAAGGGCGGGAACAGTGAAGAACGCGGCCAAACTCATGGCCAACCTCCTATCCGCAAGACGCTTCTCCCCCTATCTCGCCCAGACCATAATCGCAGGCGTTGACAACGGCTCTCCAAGCCTATTCGTCATGGACCCGATCGGATCCGTGCTCGAAGACAAGTTCGCGGCAATCGGAACTGGCGCTGAAGTCGCTATGGGAGTCCTAGAATCAGAATACAGAGAAGGACTATCAGTCGACGAAGCCCGCCCACTAATCCTACGAGCCATAAGGTCCGCTCTAGCTCGAGATATCTCAAGCGGAGATGGAGTCGATCTGCTCGTCATAACCGAAGGTGGGATAAAAGAAGAATCCCACACATTGGCTAAAGCAAAATCCGAATAGGCGAGAACCCTGTTATTATACCACGAAAGTCCAGCGGAGCAGAAGCTCGCAACATGTTAACAAAGAAGGATCTGACCGCAATCCAGAAGGATCTCTCCCAATTCGATCGCGCACGCGAGAAAATCCTCGACCTCTCCAGAGCGGCCACAAGAATGGCATCATCCTCCATCCTCGAGATTCACAGAGGTGACCTGAAAACAGCCAACTCGACCCTGGAACAGGCTGAGAAGACCCTTCAAGAGATCGAGAAGCTGTCCGTTGACGCTCCCGAGCTTCGAAGCTCCAACGGAGTCATAGTCGCCTTCCAAGAATACGTGGAAGCAATCACCTTGCGCAAAGTTGCCAAGGGCGAGGGAATCGTATCGATCGCCGAATCCGGCGCTGATCACCGAAGCTACGTTCTCGGACTATTGGACGCCGTCGGGGAATTTCGAAGAATGGCACTGAACTCTCTCCGCAAGGGAGATGTCGGAAAGGCAGAGAAACTCCTAGACGCGATGGAAGGAATCTACGATGACTTGCAGACGCTCGAGCATACTTCGATCGTCCCAACATTCAGAGTCAAAATGGACGCAGCGAGACGAATCATCGAGACCACGAGAGGCGACGTAGTCACCGAGGTCAGACGATTTTCACTAGAACAAGCTCTAGACCGGCTTGGAAAGAAGATAGAAGATCGCTAGTTGTCCCCGACCATAAGAGGATACAACTGGAAATGAAGCCATCACATCTCCTGATTCTCTACAAGCTCTCTGAACTAGGAGCAACGACAAAGGAGGTCGTTAGCAGCACGTCGGATCTCGCCAAGGGAATCGGAGGCTCCCAACAAACCGCGTCCCGCCGTCTCATAGAGATGGAGAAGCTGGGGTTAATCGAGAGAGGTAGAGATGGACGAGACCAGAAGGTCAGAGTAACCGGCGAGGGGCTCCGAGAGCTATCGGATATGTACCTCAACCTGAAACGAGTCTTCGAAGCACCGAAGAAAGCCCTCGAAATCACGGGATCCGTGTTCACCGGTCTTTCGGAAGGCTCATACTACATGAGCCTCGACGGCTACAGAGAACAGTTCATATCCAAACTAGGATTTGACCCGTTTCCCGGCACCCTCAACCTCAGAGTCAGCAAGGAGAACCTCGACAGTCGCAAGATTCTGGATACGTACCCGTTCGTGTACATCGAAGGATTCGCTAACGAGAAGCGAACCTACGGTCCAGCAAAATGCTTCCGGGCCATTGTCAACGACAAAGTCAAGAGCGCAATAGTCCTGCCCATCCGGGCCCACTACGGCGAAGACGTCGTAGAACTAATCTCCCCTGTCTCGCTGAGAAAGCAATTCAAACTCGTTGACGGAGACAAGGTCCACGTCAGAGTACCAATCGGTTCCTAAGAAACCGACAACGATCTCGCGACCCTGCTCTTGAGCTTCGAGCTACTGTTGAAGCCAACAGGCCCAAACCTCAGTATCCGAACAACCCGGACAGGCAACTTTTCTCTCTTGACAAGTCGTGTGACAGCAGTTCTAATCTCATTCTGGTCGTAGCCAACACAGACGAAGTCCGGCCTGACCTCTTTGAGAATCCCTAGGAGATCAATCTCTTCCCTTCCGAGAATCGCCCGATCAACCACGCGGAAAGCGGCAACTAGCTCTCTCCTCTGATCTTCAGGGACAATCGGCCCTCTTCCCTTCCTTCGACGCACCGTCCTGTCGCGCGCGATCACCACCACAAGCTTGGACCCAGGACCTCCTGTTTTCTTTGATTCTTCGAGGAATCTCAGATGTCCTAGATGCAGAAGATCGAAGACGCCAGTGGCTAGCACAGTCTTTCTTGGCAAGCTCAGAGCGAAGGGAACGTGTTAGCAGAAGGAATAAGAACGCTTCTTGCCGACCCAGGCTAAACTGTCAAGCCGCGCTTGGGATCCCCTTTCGGTTCGTACTTCAGCATCAGCGCCTGTTTCGATGAAGCCTCAGGCGCCTCGCCTCTCTTCGATGTGATCGTGACAGGAGTGTACCCGTTTATGATAGCATAGATGAACGAGTCATCTCCCCTCTCAGTGCAGTGCAACTGGAGCTTGTAGAGAGCTTCCCGATGAGTGAACACCATCTTCGTGGTCTCAGAATTGGTAATAATGACTCGACCACCGCAAGTCGGGCAAGCAATCGTCTCGTGTCTAGCAATCTTGAGACCGCAGTCTGGACACCAGACATCCTCGTCCCTTCGGGCGATGAATATTGACTGCCAAACCCCGACATGCTTCCGAGGGCTACACGCGTTCCATTCAGAAGTTGTTAGTCGAGTAGCCCGGAAGGCCCAGGCAGCCTCCTCCTTCCATCGGGTCAGGTGTTCGGCTCTATCCTCACACGTCTTGTGAAAGAACAGCCTCTGCCCTTCTTGGCTGAACGCCGCGGAAACAAGCTCGTCCCTGTGAATCGGCTTGCCACAGCCCGCACAGTTCTCCATCAGTATCGAGGATAGTGGGGCTGCCAGGGCGATATCAGGCGAGTGTTACCCAGATAGATCCGTTCTCGCTAGAACTCGGCCAGACCGAGAAATTTCAGAGCATCGAGAAGGCCTTCAGCATAAGCGATACACGCGAGCGCAGTGACCGGTTTCTGGTTGCCCAAATAGTGCTCTGCGTCTCGAGCATAGTCGCGGGCAAGTTCCAAAACATGATTCGTCTGAGACAGGCGAATCGACGATCGGCCTTTCTTGATCTTCAAAGATTCCAGTGACTGGGATGTTGCCTTCACATACCTGGCAGCCCTCTCCCCCGCTCGTTCCCTCATTTCACCGACTCCAAATCCGTATCCTTCGCTCCGCAAAAGACCTTCAGAAACTCGACCTCCACGAAATGGAGCCTTCCGGGAATCACGAGGGAATGAGGGAACTTCCCGAAGTCTTCCCTCTGCAGCCCTCCAAGTCTCCGAGCGAGAACAAACTGATCAGGAGATCCCACCCTCGCCACACCAATCCCTAACCAGTTTTCAATCAAGGGATCTGCAGCCACGAGTTTCAAGGCTGCCTCAGCCACGGTGAGCTGTTTCGACAGGTCTGATCTAATATCAAGGAGAACAAGGGAATGGAGTCCTCGTTTCCTGTTATCCATGATCCCATCAACAAGAGAACCTGGCACGCCGGACTCTTGAGGCATTGTTACGGTCTTGCCGAACTTGTAGCTTTGAAGACCGGTAGCCCCGCAAACCGCGGAGGCTATTGATGGACCATGAATGATTCTCGAAGATACCCCTCTCTTCGCCAGCTCAAGCCGGATAGAAACGTGAGTAGTAGCAATCATCGGATCGCCCGGAACCAGAAAAGCTACCCTTCCCTTCCCAGCCGCTTCGAGAATCCGTCTCCCGTTCTCATCTTCAAGCTGAACCCGATCCAATACGACGATTTTTTTTCCGAGAAGAAGCTCAAGCTTCTTCAGCTCAAGGCCAGGCATCAGGTTTGTGTAGAATTCCGCAAATACAGCATCCGCCTTTCGAGCCACCTCGACGCCTTCTACAGTGAGCCCTTTCTCATCGTTCAATCCCAACCCGACAAACGTAACACTCATGACTGCACGAGAATGGGCCTGTTTCCTAAAAGGCCGTTTTTCACTGGGCTAGCGTTGTTTCACCCCAGGCTTAGACGAGGCCTCGGTATTCTTACTATCCCTGCTTTTTTCGTCAGCGCGCTTGCCCTCCGCCCTCGAAGGCGTTGCAACGGTTGGGGCTTCTTTCTTTGCTGAGAGGATCGGAGTTAGGTCCTTTATCTCGGCTAGTTTTCTCCTGAGAATTCCGAATCGAGAGACTCGGAAGACCAGTCCTCGGCCTCTCTCTATCTCAAACGTAACTCTCTCGGATGCGATCCGTCGCCGTTCCATTTTCAATACCGACAAGTACCTGACACCTTTTCTTCCCGACCTAAGTAGAGTGAGTTCGATAACGCCGTCCACCATGCTCTTGATCTTGGCGATGGAATCCTCAGGCACAGCGCCTCTAGAGGCCGTAAGGATAAACAACCCACCAGTCTTCTTCACTTTCGCGCCTACCGTCTGCAAGAAATTGATCGCCTGCTTTCCTTCAACCCCGTTGAAAATAGGCGTCAGAGAATCGAGAATCAGGGTCACAGGAACATTCTTCGCCTTCGTTATGAAGGAGGTGACCTGAATGTTCAACTCTGTAAGATCCGAGGGATCTCTAAGAGCGCCCTCGCCCTGTCCCGCTAGCCCAGAATAACAGTCGATTATCTTCAATCGTCCCTTGCGGAGATGCGAGATAATGTCCCAGCCAAACTCTCCCATTCGAGCCTGAACGTCCTCGGGAAACGCGTCATACGACAACAAAGCGCAGGGTCTTCCAGCCTCAAGCTCATCATGCAACAATTCATAGGACAGAATGGTCTTACCACTGCCCGGATCGCCAAGCAGCAAAAGACTCGACCCGCGTGGGATCGGCCCTCCAATCATCTGTTCCAGATGCTCGAACCCAGCAAGAGACGTGTCGTACCGTTTCAACACAACAACTCCCCCTAGAAGAGCCAAGACGCCGCCTATCACAAACGGGAGATATCCTAAGGGAGAAGTCACAATATCGACTCTGATTGAAGTAGCAACACTTGGTCCAGTGTTCCCGAAACCATCATTGAGACTGTTAGCATCGACTCCAACAGTCCAGGCACCACCAGGGTCGAAGGTAGAGACGGAATAGCCGGTTGGAGTGTAGAATCCCAGACGGTTCGCATCATAGACCGCCGTCAGGTTTGCAATCGTAGTCCCTGACGGGTTCTTGACCGAGACCACGTATTGGCCAGATGCGAGAAACGCGCCGCTAGAGCCTGAGTATTTTATTCGAAAGTAGGGGTAGAGAGTGTCACTGCTCGAAAAACTCGTCGATGGGATACCCTTTGAATTGTAGGTGACCATCGCGTCGACAAACAATTCGCTCTTCGTGACGGTAACGGTCACGGGCAGACTTGTCCCCGAGTTTCCGTTCGTGTCTGTGGCTCGTACTATTATCGTCCAAGAGCCGAGTGGATCATTCATCAAGACCTGATAGCTAAGGGAGTAGACCCCGTTAGTAGAGCTAACTTGGGGAAGCGTAAGTTGGCTGTTCGATGGAGTGTCCGCAGTTACCACCGCACCACTTACCGCTCCTAGAGAGTTCGCCACGGCCGCGGTGATTGTTAGAGCCTGCCCCCTTTGGACTGCTATCCCGAAGATTGGTTGCGATACAACGACGCTCATCATCGCAGTTACCGTGAACTGACCTGTAACAACGTTGGCGATGTTTGACGGCGATGTCTGATTTACCGCAACGTTGTAGACGCCTCCGACATTGGTGGCGACAGTGCCATTCAACACGGTCCATGAGGTTGACGCCTGGTCGTACTGGACAGATATGCTCCCCGACCCTCGATTGTCGGTGGATATTACTTGGTTTGAAAACGCGGAACCAGTACCGTTCGGCTTCTGAACACCGATCGTGACCCCGTAGAGAGCGTTCCTCGCTCCATTGGTTACTGTCACCATGATTGCGACGCTATTACCCAAGCTCGTCGTCGGTGGACTGATCGAGAGAGAGTATGGAGCGATACCGTGTACTTGGGCTACGAAAGTCAGGACTGATGCGATCAATAACGCCAAGAAGATTACTCGTGGTCTCATCAGTACCCAGCCTTAGTAGTCTGAGGCATCATCCACGAAAGGGGCAGTCTCGTGTGTCGGGGAAGGCTTGTGTTACCGAAACGGTAGCGGGCTAGGTACACCAATGCGGCTTCTCATGAGCAGCTGAGGAAGAGTGTACGACTACTACTGGTTGTCAGAGAGGAGCACGATAGAGTTCCCTTCGTCTTAGATTCCGTGACGAATCAAAATGAGAAAATCCTTCAACGGATTTAGAGTAGCTTTCTTCTCAGAAACGGTAACCCTTATTAGAAATTCGGCCGGGACCGAGCCTTCGGCGGGTTCGTGGGCCCGTAAACCGGACACGCATGCTGGTCTAGTCGGGCAGCTCAGCCAGGTAGAGCAGCAGACTCTAAGGCTGAGGCTCTTAACCTGAAGGACGAGTCCATCCGACTCGCCCGGGGAATGGTCGAGGGTTCAAATCCCTCCGGGCCCGCCACAGCAGTACCCCAAACGCCAGTACCTCTGAGTAACCGTCAAGGCAATCCTCTCAAAGACTTCACCTCCTAATGGTTATACACTACGAAGACATGATCACTCCTGTGCAAACGACAAGCACGCCTCTCTCAATCGACCTAGTCCGCGAGTTCGTAGTCGCCGGCCACGGAAACCTAGAAAAAGTACAAAAAATGCTCGCAGAGAAACCGGATCTACTAAACGCGGCATACGCTTGGACCGAGACCGACCGGGAAACAGCGATTCAAGGCGCAACTCAAGTCGGCAGCGTTTCTATTACGGAATACCTTCTCGAAAATGGAGCGCCCCTCGAAATCTGCACAGCGGCAATGCTCGGAAGAAAAGACCTAGTCGAGAAGAGAATTCGAGACAATCCTAGTAGTATCAACTCGACAGGGGCACATCGTATCCCGCTCCTGCCACATGCGGCATGGAGTGGGAATCTCGAACTTGTTCAGTACCTGTTCCAAAACGGGGCGAAGACAGGATCATCTTTGGCCCTCCAAAACGCGGTTACAAGAGGTTACCACGACTTGGTCTTCTGGCTCATCGCCAACGCAGATCCGGACTTGAATGCCAAGAACTTTCAGGGAAAAACCCCGCTGTCGCTGTCTATGGAAAAGAAACACGAAACCATTGCCCAACTCCTAAGGGAGCACGGTGCCAAGGAATAGTTAGCCCGACAATCTCGATCAACGAAACCCTCGCGTCCAACTCGTGCTGTCTGAGGTCAGATTAACCGATTGAAACTTCGCAAGTCTGTCGAAGGAGATCAACGACGACCATCCTGCTCGAAACATGGACCATACGATGGTCCCTACTGTCCGGAATGTTATGAGCGCGCCATGAGCGGCGAAATCGACAGGAAGACGGCGGCATCGAGCTAAAATAATCCGTGTCCAACTCCTCGGCCTTTGTAGTGATTGTGCGAATGGAACATCTGTTTCATCGAGCACCAAACAGCTATCGCCGCTTCATAGAATCAGAGATAGTGAGACTTCATTGAAGTCAATATCACAGGACGAGAGGCTGAGGGTCGCTCCGAATTACTCGAAAGACTTCGAGACCCTTGAAAAGATGGAATGGGCTTTCTCGAAAGGAGACACTGACTTCTTCAGAGCAGTCCTCGACACCAGACCAAGCTTGCTCCTCCGAATACACTCAGTCTGCATGCTCGCGGACATGAAAGATGAAAGGGCAGTTCCAGCTCTCTGCGAGACGCTGAGACGAGATCCAAGTCCACTGGTCAGACATGAGGCTGCGTTTGCACTTGGCCAACTGGAGTTCAAGTCATCAGTTCCCTTCCTCCTAGAAGCCATGGCGGCCGACGAGAGCGTCCTAGTACGACATGAATCTGCGGTGGCACTCGGGTCCATCGGAGAAGAGACAGCCCGCTCAGGACTGATCGACAGATTACGAGACCCAGATGAGGACGTGCGATTGTCCGCCGAAGTTGCTCTAGCCGATCTCGACTTTCTAGAGCGCCTAAAGACACGAACCACTAGGCGGTGAATACCGAGTTCCACCGTTGAGTCGGTATGAAGATTCCACCCGCCTCCGGGAAAGCTTGTCTCTGAGCATCTCAAAGAATCAAGGAGAGGAAGCGATCCAGCTCCTGAGTAAGCTGAAGCTACTGAACAGAAAACTCTCCCCGCGAACAATAGACGATCAACTGCACGTGCCCCTGTCGCGAACGCCACAACTAGAAGAGCAAAGACTGCTTGAAAGCGTCCTAGGAAAACAAAGTCTAAAACAAGAGAAATTTCACTTCAGAGCACAAATCATTGGCTCACTGGAGGAGGTCGTAGCTCGACAACTTCCTTCCAGCGTTATTCCACTCGTTTCAAAATCGTTCGATGTGATCGGTGACATAGCCATCCTGGAACTCTCTCCCGAAGCAGAACCATTCGAGAGGAACATCGCCGAAGCGCTGATGAAGGTCCACAAGAACGTCAAGACAGTCTACTCAAAAGCTGGACCAATCACCGACAACCAGCGATTGAGGCCTCTACATCACGTCCTCGGGTCGAATCGAACAGAGACAATTCATAGAGAACTAGGTTGTCGTTTCAAGATCGACGTTGCGAAAGCCTTCTTCTCACCCCGTCAATCCACCGAGCATCGAAAAGTGGCCGAACAGGTACGGCCAGGAGAATGCGTGGTAGACATGTTCGCGGGCGTGGGACCCTTCTCGGTACTCATCGCGAAACGATTGAAAGACGTACGAATCCACGCTATAGATGCCAACCCCGAAGCTGCCAAGCTGATCGGAGAAAACGCGAAATTGAACAAGGTCCAAGACAGGATAACGGTGTGGTCCGGTGACGCCCGTGTCGTCATCAGGGAGAACCTCGCTGGCATAGCATCGCGAGTGATAATGAATCACCCTTCACAAGCGAGGGAGTTCTTGGAACACGCATGTGAAGCATTTGGGAGCGACGGAGGAATCGTTCACTACTACACCTTCGCAGAAGGAATCGACAGCGAGCTAGAGGCTCGGAAAGAACTTACAGGTGTCCTGGATAATTCAAGGTGGCGGGTCAAGGAAGTCAAGGCAACACGGAAGGTGAGGGGTGTCGCTCCGATGAAATGGCAAATCGCGATAGACGCGGAACTTGCGCCAGCCTAGGTCTCCACGATTAGCTCGACCAACACCTGCCGCCTAGGATCTTGAAGCAATTCCACGAATGATCTCGGGATATCAGCCGCCGCCCGATTTGAGTGCACCATCAGGGTCCTATCAGATATGAAACCACTTTTTCTGACCACCATGTCCGTGGGATGGGAGAGAGTCAATCCCTGGGCACCTCGCCCCTGGACGGAGAATTGATGGACGTCAACCGTCAGAGTTAAGTTGACTTTACAGGTCTCGCTGGAGAGAGCTTTTTTCATCGGCTCGGGCAAGTCGCTCAATGCAACGGAGCACCCGACCGCAACGATGCAGTCTCCCTTATTGCCAAGATCAGTGTCCGCTGTGAGCTCCAAAGTCGTCGGGTGACTTGACGAGACCGAAGGATGGCCCCGCGCGTAGAACTTGAAATTCATCGAGAGTTACACTATTCGACCAGAGGGGTCTAATATGCTCATCAACGAGTGACATGAGGGGAGGGATGACCGAAGTCCGTGGATTTCGCTAGTGAACGAGAAAGAATGGTCCGGGCCCTAATTGCCGAAGGACTCCTCAAGACCCGCAAGGTCATTGACTCTATGAGAGCGGTTCCGAGAGAACTGTTCGTGTCCAGCCAAATGCGACAGTACGCGTACAACGATACTCCATTACCGACGGAGCATGGCCAAACGATCAGTGCGCCACTCGGCTGAACAGCCGGGCGTTACATGGTGGCCATGATGGACGAGGCGTTGGAGCTACGACATGGGATGAGGGTGCTCGAAGTAGGCGCAGGAAGTGGATACCATGCGGCCACCATCGCGGAAATTGTACGCGACGAGGGACATGTTTTTGCGATCGAATATCTCGATAAACTGATTGCTTTCGCGAGGAGCAACCTGGATCGAGCAGGATACACCAATCGGGTCACGCTGGTTCAAGGCGATGGATCATTGGGTTACGCTGAGCGAGCCCCGTACGACAGAATACTCGTCACGGCCGCGGCCCCCAAGATTCCGCCCAATCTGCTAGAACAACTGAAGCCAGACGGAGCTCTCGTCGTCCCAGTCGGTGGAAGAATGTTCCCACAAGAGCTTATCCGGGTCCGGAAGAAGCCTGATGGAACCTTGGATCGGGATTCCCTGGGAGGAGTTGCATTCGTGCCCCTCATCGGGAAATATGGCTTCAGCGACTAACTGCCGAAGAAGGATTCAAGCGTCTTCTTGCCACTCTCTTTCGCCATTGCAGTCCTTGCCCTTTCCACTACGGTTCTGACTCTCTCCTCGTTGAAGTCTCTCTCTCCGCAGAGGAACTGCACCAGAGATTCAACATCGGATTCACGCCATTCCAAAGTGTAATTCGAAGTGACGGCAGGCCTCAGAAATATCTCCCTAATCCTGTCCAACTCGGGTGGCGGAACTACATCCTTGTTCACTTCGGCAATTCTCTCGACCCTGCCATACTCTTTGACCAGCTTCAGCGCGGTCTTGGGTCCTATGCCTTTGAAACCGTCTGGGTTGAAATCTGTACCGATCAGAATTCCCAAGTCCACGAGTTGTTCTCGTGAAAGCTGGAGAGTCTGCAATGTTGATGTCAGGTCTACTAGTTCTGGCTCTACCTGCACGTAGGCCTCTCGCATAGGCAGCTTTCTCTTTCCACTTATTGCGAGATTCCGGACGAGCCGCCGGGCCCCGAATAGGAGAGAATCGTAATCCTGGCTGACTGCGGCCCAAACATCCCCGCGAGCAGCCATGTAGGCGGCCTGGGCTTCTCCTTCAGAAGGAGCTTGGACGATCGGCACCCCCAGGTACCGAAGAAGTCGGTGAGCATCATCAATCATCAAATCCTTGAGGCTGGAAGTTGCCTGGGCGTAACGTTTCGCTTCCTCGAATTTGCCGGTCGAGAGCGCGGATTCGTATCTCGTTGTGGCCTCGAACCTGATGGTCCGTCGCCGCTTGATCTCCGTGTCTTTGAGACTGGGCGGCTTTCCGTCGAAAACATACACGAGTCTGATGCCTCTCTCTGCCAAGTTGGTCGTTCGATAAAGGAGCCCGCTCAAGTGACTCGTAACCCTGCTCTGCCGGTCCATCAATGGCTCGCCGGTGGGCCCTCGAATTATTGCGAGAAATTGGTAAAGCGCATTGTAGGCATCTACCGCGAAAGTCTTTCCCGCAAACTCGTCCAGTGAGATCTTGGATCGGGAAATGATGTCACCAAGATCCACGCCCAAAGCTCTGCAACCCCTGACTGTATCCTAGGATCTCCTGATCCTGTACTCACCTACACGGTTCGCAACCAGCGCCGCCACACCTCCGGCACCAACTCCTCCGTCAATGTTGACCACAGCCATTCCCAGAGAACATGATTGCAGCATAGAGGCCAAAGCCGCGAGCCCTTTCTCTCCGAAACCGTAGCTTCTAGATGTAGGGACTCCTATTACCGGGACATCCACGATTCCGGCAACGACTGTGGGGAGCGCCCCTTCACGACCCGCAACCACTACGATGACATCGGCATTCCAATTGAGGAGATTGCGGACAGGCTCGAACAAGCGGTGAATTCCGGCTACGCCCACGTCATAGAAGGATTTGGTCTCACATCCCATCTCGCGAGCGATAACCTCCGCTTCTTCAGCTATAGGCATGTCAGAGGTCCCCGCCGTCAATACTCCCACTCTACCTCCACTTCGCCGCGTCCTGTAGCTCTTCGACTTTACAACGATCATTCGAGAGCGCAAAAAATATTCAACTCTAGACTCTTTTCCGATGATAGATCTAACAGCCTTGACTTGGGAACCGTTCGATCGACTGATGATTGCACGACCAGTTCGTCTCAACATTGCCTGACTGATCCTCGCTACATCGCTGTCGAGCTTGCCCTCAGCCAGAATCACTTCAGGAAGGCCCTTGCGCTTCTCTCGTCCAATGTCGAGCTTCGCAAACCGAGACAAGCTCGCGACGGCAAGGAGTCTATTCTTCCTCTCGAAACGTTTTCGACTTCGCTCAAATTTCTCCAGCGAGGACAAATCGGCCATTCCCATTTGCGAGTAAACTGTTTAAATTGCCATGCGGAGTGTCTTGAATATGTTGCCTAGCCCTGCGATAACCGATTTGCAGGTAAAGATGGAGAAGGCTGTTGATATTATCGGCCGGTTCAACGGGGCTGTCGTTGCACTGTCGGCCGGAGTGGATAGCTCCCTCGTCGCTGCCCTTGCACGGAGGGCATTAGGGGACCGCGTTGTTGCAGTGACCGCCCTCTCGGAGTCTCTCGCACCCGGGGAGATGGAAGTCGCCCAGAAAACTGCGACGAAAATCGGGATCCGGCACATTATTGCGGCGACAGATGAGGTGCATAACGCAAGTTACAAGGCGAATCCCTCTAACAGATGCTATTACTGCAAGGACACGCTCTATCGCGAACTGCGATGGCAAGCCGACAAGTCCGGATTCGAAGCGGTTCTTGATGGGACCCAACTCGACGATCTCGCTGAGATAAGGCCGGGACTTCTTGCCGCCCGTGAGGCGGGCGTAAGGAGTCCTCTCGCAGAAGCGGGCTTTTCTAAGAGCGAAGTACGAGAATCTGCTCGACTTCTCGGGCTCGAAGTGTGGGACAAGCCAGCTATGCCGTGTCTATCATCACGGATACCGCACGGCGAGGAGATCACAGTTCAGAAGCTATCTCAGGTTGGAGAAGCAGAATCAATTGTGAAACGACTCAGTGGCGCTCGAGACATTAGAGTCAGACACCATGGAACAGTTGCGGCAATCGAGGCTTCCCAAGAAGACTTACCACTTTTTCATGATGACAATTTGATGCGCGAGGTCGGGGAAGAGCTTAGGCGAATAGGATTCGCGAATGTAACCCTGGGCCCACGAAGATATCCAAACAGACAACGAACAGTGGAACTCGGGCAAGACCACCTCCTTCCAATCGTTAGCACTTCTAGTCAGTGACAAGAATGTCTGGAACCCCTCGGCCCCAACCTGCCTGATCGAGGTTATTCTTCCTCGGAACAGCCCTTTCAATCATAGCTGAAAACGTTTTTAAGCTATCAGAAACCGATCCAGCACAAACTCTTTCCGTTTCTCGGAAAGTAGGATCTAATACAAGAAGGACTGGACATACGATAAGTTGGAGAACCCAAGACAACCAAGAATGAGCGTTTTGAATTGACCACTACAATCGGTGTTGTTTGCAAGGATGGAGTTGTCCTCACGACCGATACAAGAGCGACCATGGGATCCTTTGTCGCCCATAAGCATGCAAAGAAAGTCTATCGAATCGATCATCATCTAGCAATGACGATTGCGGGAACAGTAGGAGACGCACAAGCGTTGGTAGAAATGCTTAGAGCGAACTCTTCATTATACAGGCTTGACCTCGCTCGGCCAATCCCCGTAAACTCCGCAGCAAGGCTGGTTTCCAACATCCTGTTCGGCGCCAGATACTACCCGCTCGGGGTCCAAGCACTAATCGGCGGAGTAGACGACAGTGGAGGACACATTTACGCACTCGACCCTCTCGGAAGCATGATGGAGGAAAAATACGTCTCAACTGGATCTGGATCTCCCGTCGCATACGGTGTTCTCGAATCGGAGTGGAAAGACTCGATGAACGTCAAGGAGTCGGTGCCCATAGTTGTGAGAGCGATCGATTCGGCCATGAAAAGGGATTCGGCAAGCGGCGACAGTTTCGATGTTGCCCTAATCACGAAGGAAGGATACAGGGAACTCACAGAGGACGAAAAGAAGCACATCCTCCACGCCTGATCCCTTCTTCGCACCTTCCACAGATATCAGAGTCGTAGAGAAGATTGACTAGAACCTACAACGACGTACACGCCAAGATACGCGAGACAATCGTAGAGCATATGCCGAAGGACGCCGAAATAACTAGAATAGAATTCGAGGGACCGAGGCTCGCGATATACGTAAAGAACGTCGGGTTATTGGCGGAGCAGAGTTATGTTGTAACTGAGATCGTAAACCTGCTTCACAAGAGAATCGTCATCCGATCTGATCAGTCCATACGTCTGCCAGAGAGAGAAGCCGAAGCTTACATTCGCAAGATCATTCCAGTAGAAGCGGAAATCTCCTCAATCAACTTCGACCCCAGCTTAGGTGAGGTCGTAGTCGAGGCAACCAAACCCGGAGTGGCGATAGGGAAGGAAGCGGCAGTTCTACAACAGGTCGTAAAGGAAACGAGATGGCGGCCTCGAATACTTCGAGCTCCCCCGTTACACTCCAAGATCATTTCGAGCACTCGGCACATCCTTCACACTGAGAGCGAAGAACGTAGTAGGATCCTCCGGGATGTTGGCGAGAGGATCTTCCGTCCCACCTTCAGCAAGGCAGGCTACGTCCGTCTCGTAACGCTCGGGGCGTTTCACGAGGTTGGACGCGCGGCCATGCTTATCCAAGCAGGATCTAGCAGTATTCTGCTGGATAGCGGGATAAACCCGGGAGCGCAGGACCCGACTTCGGCCTATCCGCGATTCGATACTGACGAATTTGACCTAGAGAAACTCGATGCAGTCGTCATTTCTCACGCCCACCTGGACCACTGTGGAATACTCCCCTTCCTCTACAAGTATGGCTACGACGGACCGGTCTACTGCTCCGAACCCACACAGACCCTGATGACACTTCATCAGCTTGACTACCTAGACGTTCACAGCAGGGAAGGCGAACACTCGCCCTACGACCAAAAAGACGTCAGAGAAGTTGTAACGCACACCATACCCCTGCGCTACAATGTGGTAACCGACGTTGCTCCAGACATCAAACTCACATTTCACAACGCAGGCCATATTCTGGGAAGCTCAATGGTCCACCTACACATAGGCGAAGGCCTCCATAACATCGTCTATAGTGCCGACTTCAAGTTCGGACGAACAATGATGCTCGACCCCGCGACCGCACTATTCCCTAGAGCTGAAACGCTCATCATCGAGAGCACGTATGGTGGTCCTGACGACATCATGCCTGACAGAGAGGGGGTAGAGGGCAGGCTCGTCAGCATCGTCAACGACACGGTCGAGAAAGGAGGAAAGGTGCTGATACCAGTCCCTGCTGTCGGGCGAGCCCAAGAAATCATGCTCGTACTAGATGCGTACATGAAAAACGGCGCCCTGAGAGAACTCCCCATCTACATCGAGGGGATGGTCAACGAGGCAACCGCGATTCACACGGCTTTCCCCGAATACTTAGTTCGCGACATCAAAGAACAGATCCTCCACAAAGACATCAACCCGTTCCAGTCAGAATACTTCCATCCGGTAACCCATCCAAGCGATAGAGAGGAGATTATCGCTGGCGGTCCATGCGTGATCATTGCCACCTCCGGAATGCTCGAAGGCGGACCCGCGATTGACTATTTCCGCCACCTTGCACCCGACCCGAGAAACACGCTCGCCTACGTGAGCTACCAGGTGGACGGTACCTTAGGAAACAGAATCAAGAATGGTCTGAAAGAAGTCTCTCTCTATGCCCACGACGGAAAAATGGAAATGGTGAAAGTGAACATGAGAGTCGAATCCATTGAGGGATTTTCCGGCCACTCAGACAGAAACCAGCTCCTGGGCTTCATTAAGAGAATGACTCCCAAACCAACCAAGATCATAGTCAACCATGGCGAGAGAAGGAAGTCTGACTTGTTCGCTCAGAACGTCAACCGCATATTCGGAATAAAAACAGTCGTCCCCGACGTTCTGGAATCCATTAGGCTTCGATAGGCCGCCAACTTCAGCGAGTTCCCGGAACCGCTTCGGTCTGAATCGGAGCCGCAGAGATCGCTCCTTCCGATGAGACGGCTTCTTTTCTCCACACTTTCACGCCCGCCGGCGTTATGACGATACGTTCTTCCCCCAGACGAGCGATGTCCCCACCTAGAGATTTCGTATAGTCTGTCAATTCGGTGATTGCAAGTTTTGTCTCCTCAACGCTCTTCCTCGCCAAAGGAGTGATTCTAACGATGAGAATATTGCCTGTCCGAACCTCCCCCTTTATCGTCTCCACATCGTCCAGTTCCTGTAGAGGAAGGGCCTTCACATAGATCGAAGAATGCTGCATGGGGAAAGATCAGACTATGCTCCGAGAGCTTAACATCGGGCGTCAACCCGGTTCGACTTTAAACATTTCCCTGACTTTTTTCGATCCAAATCCTCAATTGGAGCTTGGCGGAGCCGGACCCTTTGGCTTTATCACTTCCCAGATCAGATCTCCAACGTAGTGGATGTTTTCAACAACTTTACCCTTCTTTACAGTTGCCAGTGGTCCTGATCCCGCGAGTGCCCTTCCCACGGCAAGATACTTGCCATGCTTCTCATCCACTACGACCAAGAGCTGTTTTTCCGCAAACTCTCCATTGACCCTTCTGACCCCTGGAGCCATGATGTCCGCACCTCCAACCACGTGTGGAACGGCACCCATGTCAACGATTACCCGTGGTAGCCCGTCGAGGGCGGAGGTGTTAGTTAACACTGGAGCGAGCTCGCCTTTTCGCTTAAACGCAATGGCTACTCCATCAACAAATATGATTTCCGAATCTTTGACGGTCTCAATCTCCACTCTGGCTTTGTGGGTGAGATGTTGTTGGTTGGGAAGTCCACGTAGTTCTTCGATCAGTGGTTTTGAGTCTCGATCCTTGAGTATCGTTCTAATTGTCAAGACTCTCCAGAATTCGGAATGAGACAATCTTTAAAAGAGTACCTTCGGCGGACAACCGCATCTCTCCGGTTGAACAGTGAATGTCTGAAGTTGCGGCGAAGATCTTCGAAGAGAGCCTGAACAAAGTCGTACTCGTCCAACTTAAGGGCGGACGAACTGTAAGGGGAAGACTGTACAGCTTCGACCAGCATATGAACCTGGTGCTAGAGGAGGCCGAGGACGTTACTAATGCCGAGTCGACCAAGAAACTTGGCACAATAATCGTCCGGGGCGACAACGTGGTCCTCGTGTCCCCGCCACCTAAGCGCTGAGAGACCTCTGATCATCGTTCCAACTCGAACGACTTTAATTTCAAAACGAACCCAGTCTGGCCTGTGAGTTAAGCTCTGCCCAGAGATAGAAGTCAAATCTTAATGGATGGCTTGACTATCTGCCAATCATACAGATAAAACGCAGAGGGATTCGCATTAGATAATTCCATTGTCAACTTCAAGCGCTACACACTGTCTACACGTGAAGTGGCGGGCAATCAGACGAATTCGAAGCGGCCAACTTACAAAGGTTAAATAGAATCCGGCCGGCAGGCGGCGTTTTACAACGTGAAAGGTCTTGACTCGGGGGGTCTTATGCCTACTACTCATAATTCTATCTCTAGTCCCAGTCATTCCCCAAACATTCCCATCAACGCATGAACTCCCCACTCATCAGGGACAAAACCCCCAGCTTGCCGCGGCCCAGGATCCAAGCGGTAGTCTCATGGCTTTCAACGCAAGTCGAGTACAGTTCGACGTGTATACCCAAGCGACAGCCTCGTTAATCGGCGGGACCCCGACATGGTTTGGGGGAAACTTCACCAATTCACAGTTAGGGACGCCTGTACCTGGAACGGGATTTAACGTCACGATCCCAAGCAGTACTCTTGCCAATCAGAATGTTACATGGACAAAGGTGAACATACCGCACGGAAACGTTTCATCTACAACATACCTTAGGTTCGACTGGAGGGGCACGATTGGCAATGGAACAAAGGCCAGCTACTTCGTCTATAATGAAACCAGCAAACCCCCCGTCTTCAGCTCTACGAAAGTCAACCAAACAACCATTACTGGGGGTCCTCCATTGTTCACCACGGGAAGCCCCCCCGTCGGATGCACCCCAACCGATGAGTGCTTTGACGTTTCAAAGTACATTGGTTTCAACCTAACTTTGACCTTCCATTTCAACTCGACGTCAACTGGTAAGGGACTGAGTGTCAGGGTAAGCAACATTGCTGTTGTCGCTGCCGACGCTACCCCAATTAATTCAATTTCCCATTCTATGAAACTGGATCCAACCGACCCCACTCACGCCCGAGTCCTGCATAGTGCCAATCAAACGCTGAGATACTTTGCTAACGTCACCTATCACAAACCTAACACAGCAAACGGTAACTTGTCGCACAATTGGACACAGATGGTCATAGCCTATTACTATCCGAACTCTTACACTGGCGTTAGTATTAGCCAGAACGGGACGTCCATATTCCCCCTTACCGCGCCTGCCGCTCCCATATTCCAGGGCAATTGCCCAGGGTCCTTCTTCTGCACTGACACTCATTTTGTCGCGTTGAACATGACTAGCGGAATAGCCCGAGCAGGTATCAACATAGCCGCCAACTCCGTAAATGCCGAGGCTGGGGTCCAGACTACGTTGGGCGGCGTCACTACCAGTTACTGGGGTCCCGGTGATCTCCTCCAAGTCAAGGTCAATCTTCGTCAAGGCGTCAATGTCACAGGATTCAACATAGTATCGGCTAACAAGACCGGGGTTGTTAGGCTTACTCAGCAATTTACTAATGTCAAGAAGGGGATCTCGCTAGAAAACTTCACGAGTCCTCTTCCGCAGGACACCTCTTTGCTGGGACAGTGGACCATCAATAGTACTTTCATCAACGGGTACGATTACGGGTATAACTCCACGTCATTCACTCTTGAACAGCTCGGAGTCACCGGATTCACGTACTCTGGAAGCAATCAACGCTTGACTGCAGGAGGCACCCTAACTTACGCGTCCAACACCTCACCGGCCCCCGATGTCAAGGGATACGTCTTTGCTGTTGACAGCGGTTCCGGGGCTGCACCGTTATCTACTCCCACGGTGACGAGTGGTACCGGAATCTACATTTCCAATATTACACTGCTGAACGGAGTGTTCACCTCAGGAGGACAACTGATAATGGTGTTCACCCTCGTCAATCCAACAAAAATCGCTATGAAAGCCAACAACCTGACGATTGATCATGAATGGGTAAGCGGCGTATCTCACGGTTCAAACGCGACCATTGCGGTGCCATCTGGTGCCGACACATTCACGCTTCAACCCGACTACATCTACAGGCTGAATGCAACATTCACTCCGGGCGGTATTCAGATAATTGTTACTGGTACAGGCAACAGCGTTTCGGCACTGCTCCCACCTGGCAATCCACCGGTGACAAGCCTCCGACAACACGCCGGCCTGTTCAGAATAACCGTCAACAGCAGCCCTGTGTCGGGATCATCCCCTTGCGTTCCGGAGTGCAAGAACAGCCTGGAATCTCTTGCCTATGCCTATGTCCTAGTCAATCCTCCAGTCCCTGGCAGGCTATTAGCCTCCGGAAATTTCACATCGACGGCGTCAGGAGCTTTTTCGACAACCATCAGTTCGGGGAAGATACTCGGCGCGGGTAAGTTGACCTTCTTATCCTTGGGAAGGGACCCAAATGGCCTCGCGATCACTGTCCAAGACAAATCGACTCAAGAATCGACAATCCTTATCTCAAAGATCGACAATATTCCAACGGCAACACAGAACCAACCTCTGACCCTAGTCCTCCACTTGACAAGTAACTCAACCAGCATCGACATGAGTATTACGATCAGCCTGAACGTTGAAGGGAACGGTGTAGTCCAAAGTCAATCCGGAATCCTCGTCCCTCACGGCATATCCAAGGATGTGCCCTTTAACTTCAATGCCCCCGCAAAAGTAGGAGTATATTCTCTAACATTCTTCTCTCCAGACTACGGCTCTCCACTAATCACGGGCACCCTGCAGGTGTCTGTATTACAAAGCAGCCTCCAAGTGATCATTCCAGCAATCATTGGATTGGCAGCCGCTATCGTCATTCTCCTATTCTTCCAGTTCCGGAAAAAACCAGAGACAATGCCCGAATCTCCCGCGAAAGAAAAGTCAGCGGCTGGAAAACCCACAAGACCAAACGCCGGAACCTCGACCTCGAAATCCTTAACTTAAACCCAGTACGTTTTCTGGACTTCTTGGTTTAGAACTATGGAGTCCGGTCCCGAAGAACCACTTGGAGAATCAATCCCACCGGAAGCTCCGCCACGAGAACGAAACCCCGGCGGGCTAATCTACGAATGCATCAACTGCGGATCCAAGCTAACAGCTGACCAGCTCGCCATGACCCCAGAGATCAAATGCCCATTCTGCGGATATAGGATACTTCGAAAGGTAAGACCTCCAATCGTAAAGCACGTGAAGGCCCGATAGCAAGGCCAGCTGATACCGTTCAGAACGCAGATAAGACGAAAATACTCTCCTCTGATCGAGCCCTGAGCCGAGAACCCTTGCAGCAACAGATCAAAGACAAACACAAGCTATTATCCGAGACCGCCCGGCGAAGAGGATTCTTCTGGGGCTCATTCGAAATCTACGGAGGCCTCAGCGGATTCCTGGACTTAGGACCGCTAGGCGTCGGCCTGAAGCGACAGATCGAGAATTTATGGCGACAATTCTTCATCCAACGACACGGTTTTGTGGAGGTCTCAACCCCAATAATCACTCCTCACAAGGTGCTAGAAGCCTCAGGACACGTTGAGAACTTCAAAGACCCTATGACGGAATGCAGTAACTGCCACAGACGATTCCGAGCAGACCAATTGGTCAAAGAAGCTACCGGCCTCGAAACCGAAGGACTGAGTCTGGAGCAACTCGGCTCGCTCTTGAAAGAAAGACATGTGAAGTGCCCCGAGTGCGGCGGAGAGCTCGGGCCCCCCCGATACTTCATGACCATGTTCAAGACTAGCATAGGTCCATACGGCGAAGACCCGGCTTACGGCCGCCCGGAAGCTGCGCAGGGAATTTTCGTCAACTTCCGCCGAATCCTCGAGACAATGAGGGAAAGGTTTCCGATCGGAATAGCACAAGTAGGAACTGTCCTTCGCAACGAAATATCACCCAGGCAGGGTCCGATACGATTGCGAGAGTTCACGATAATGGATTTCGAACTCTTCTTCGACCCGGCAGAGTCCGACTGCCCGTACATGGACGAGGTCGTAACTGAGGAGTTATCGATTGTTACTGAGGAGTCCAGAAACAAAGGTACAGAAAACGCAACCAAGGTCCAGGTGGGCGAAGCTGTTGAGAAGCAAGTGATCAAGGCACAATGGGCGGCTTACTTTATGGCCCTCTCGAAACAATTCCTGACCCAGCTCGGGGTCGACGCACAGCATCAGAGATTTTTCGAAAAACTCCCGACGGAAAGGGCTCACTATTCCGCCCAGACATTCGATCATGAAATTGAATTGGACCGCTGGGGTTGGACCGAGGTGGCAGGCTTCGCTTACAGAACAGACTATGATCTTCGAAAACACATGGAGGCGACAGGGGAAGACCTGCGGGTCTTCAAGCCCTACTCGACACCTCGGGTACGCAAAACAAAATCAATAAAGCCAAACCACCAAAACCTCAGAAGAATATTCCGAGAACAAACCGGAAGAGTTGCCGACCTAATATCCAAAGACGACCCAGAAAGACTTCTCACCGCCAAGAAGGCCGGACAGCCGGTGAAAATCGGGTCATACACCGTTCCCCCGGACTGTTTCGACGTAGTTGAAGAAGAAGTCAAGGAAACTGGCACTCGGTTCCTACCTCACGTAATTGAGCCAAGTTTCGGAGTGGAACGCCTTCTCTACACGACCCTCGAATACAACCTGACGATGAAGGAGGATAGGCTCATTCTCGGTCTCCCATTCAACCTTGCTCCCATCCAAGCCTCAGTCTTCCCGTTGGTAAACAAAGATGGGCTGCAGAAACGGGCTACGGAAGTCTATGAGACTCTCATAACTGAAGGATTGAGGGTCGAGTATGATGAGGCAGGGTCCATCGGACGGAGATACGCTAGAGCCGACGAGGCAGGGGTCCCTCTGGGAATAACCATAGACTACGAAACACTCAAGGATGACACTGTCACCGTCCGAGACCGCGATAGCTGGAGCCAAATGAGAACCCCGGTTGGAACGCTTGCATCGACAATCCACAGAATAGTGAAAGAAGGCTTCAAGGCTCCAACGTCACCTACACTAGAACACTGCTAGTTTTTATGGCAAGGATAGCATCAGGTTGCGAGACAGTGTTCTTTGATGACCTTTCCAGTCGAAACCGAAGCAAACATACGACGTAGGATACTCGACATCTGTAGAGAACAAACTAGAAACGTCGTCGACATCACCCGTGAACTAGCACTCATGACTGACACCGTTTCGGAAGGAAAAGCCAAGGAAGCAAAAGAACACTACCAAAACATGCTGAAGATTCTCGGAGACTTCGAAGGGACCAAAAAGAAGCTCCTGGAAGAAGTCGCGTCCTTCGGTACGCTCCTTAGCAACCGAGAGGACTTCATCAGACTAATTTTCAAGATAGGCGAAGTAGCCGACTATGCTCAAGGCATTGGTTTTCGGCTTTCTGCGGTGATTGACCGGAACTGGAAGGTCGACAAGAAATACACAAAGCGACTGGCGGAACTGAACACCCTAGTTCTTGAAGAAATGTCCAAGATACGAGAGACAGTAATGTCACTGGGCTTCAACCCAGCAAAGGCTATGGAACTCTCGAGAGGAGTCGAAGAGACAGAGAAGAAAGTAGACACCGCCTATCGATCTCTCGACCTCGAGGTTCTAGACGACAAGATTCCTCTTCGAACGCTGCTACTCGTACGAGACCTTAGTGCTCACATGGAGAACATGGCCGACCTAGGGGTGGATGTTGTAGACCTGATCAGAGTAATCGCTCTAACCGCCTAGAGGACTCATGAAACCCGCAACGCTTCAAGGCGAAGCCGAACTTATTGGAACCCGACTAATAGTATGGGACGCCAAAAAGGGGCTCGACATTTACCGCTCCGGTTTCTTTGGAAAACCAGTCGGCATACCAAAACCCAAGCCAGACCAAGACTTCGACGTACCCCTCCTACTAGACCTAATGGAGGGATTATACCTTCTAGAGCATCAAAGGATATCCGTGATCGATGGAAGAACCAAAGAACCGGTTCGTAAGTCCGTCCTGCTGAGAGAAGCGAGAGAGACCTACCGTGGATTCAGCCAAGCATACCAAGTCTACAAAGATCTGAGGAACAAGGGCTACATCGTCACGCCCGGGATAAAATTCGGAGCCGACTTTGCAGTGTATGAGCACGGACCCGGGATAGATCATGCCCCCTTCATCGTCTCCGTCGAAGATCCCGAGTCCATCATGGGACCCTTCGAGGTGGTCCGGGCGGGAAGGCTAGCAACAACCGTTAGGAAGCAATTCATCATAGCAATACCAAACACCAAGCAGGACGAGATCAGATACCTCGTCTTCAGCTGGTTCAAAGCCTAACACGTGACATCAGACCGACTCGCAGCTGTCCCTTGAGCATTCCTGAGAAAGGAAAGAGCGAAATCACGCGCGTGTCTCTCAGTCCCTCTGTGTTTCCCCCCAACATGTCTCAAGTGATGGTAAAATTCATGGATCAGGACATACGGATCAAACAAGTATTCTTCGCTCGAAATGTAGATAGTCCGTTCTCTATGCACGTAGCACCCGAGGGCCTTTTTCTCCCCTCTGGGGAGACCAATCCGTAGAGCAGGCCTTTCTACCCGGTAATGAGAGCAAAGGGCATCAAGCGCCTCCTCAGGCTTCCTTTCCATTGCAATAAGACGTACAATGGTTCTTTGGAACTCGGCTTCTTGAAACCCATCCTTTGGCCCCGACTTCGACTGGCTCATCCCCCATCAGCTACCGCTATGACCATCGAAACTCCGCGTTTTAGTTCCAAGATCGCTGGCACATCTGAATGCGACCCTTTAAGGTTCTTCAAGAGCGACCTTTCCAGGGATTCTCGGTGTGGAAGAGAATCCAGTCTTTCTTTGAGACTCATCCTGAATGGTTGCAAGTCGCTGAGTTCCTGGTGAAGAATGGATTCTCCATCAGGAGCAACAGGATTCTTGTCAACGAGGTTGAGATCCCAACGGTCAAAGTCGTTCGAGCGGTCGGAGTTGACCGCAGGACCGTAAGTGAAACGACTCGAACAACTGACTTGGACAAGAAAGTCAAAACAATTTTTCGAGTCTGGAATATACTGGACCATCGCTCCGGACAGCAACCAAGCAGTTGGGACTTGGATTTGTCGAGACAGCAGCCGACAACCCAAGCAAGATCGGTATTCTCTCGAACGTATCCAGGGTCCTGGGAGAGCATGGATTAAGGATTAGACAATCGTTGGTCGACGATCCTGAACTGAATCCCGACCCCAAGCCTACTCTGATAGGAGATAGGGTCATCCCAGGAAAGGCCATCCCAACGATTCTGAGGATTCCTGGGGTTGCTAAGGTGTCGGTTTACTAGTTACCGATACGTCCGCCGTTACTAAAGGTAACATTTATAGCGCGTTTCTGTTACCTGGAGTAACGAATAAGGGTCCACGAATGAGACTACAACTAGCGCAGACAACAGAAACACAACGCGTCTCGCCACAAGACATCCTGGACTACAAAACCTTCGCTCGCAAGCACCAAACTCCTGTGGGAAAGAGTGAACTCAAGCAATTCGAACGATTTCACGCGGCAACGCGCCTCATTTCCCAAGAAATGGACACATACCTAGACGCAAGACTGACCCCCAACGACCATTCCAGAACAATAACTGTAGACGTATGTGGGGTCAAGAACAAAACCTTGACGGCAGTGTTTTGTCAGACCACCGGAATAGACGAGGCCTTCGCAAAATCCATCGAAACAATCAACAAATCACAGAATACCAACGCGATTATTCTTCTGCCAAGAGAATTGGATCAGCTTACCTTAGGGGAACCGGTGCGCCTTGCCCTTGAGACAGGCAAGGCTACTATGGAAGTGCTCGGCTGGTTTGGCGATACATTCCAGGAAACATTTCGAGAAACCTTTGCTCTGATAGAGCTCTTGGGAAATGAGACAAGAATGAGAATGCTAGCGCCGCTACTCGAAAGGTCAGGCGCGAAAAGAGACTATCGGACCAGGATAAATCCAAAGCTTGTCTACCACAACATATCGGCTCTTTCCGATGCTGGTCTCCTCGACGAGAACATTCAAGGAGCGTACGAGTTAAGCCAGTTCGGAAAGACGGTTCTCGCAGAATTCATCACATTTCTGGAGAAGACTCGGAAGACCCTTGATGAATCAAGAACTAGGGAGGTGAAAAATGATTGAGTGAAGATGAATTCTTTTCCAACTGGCTACGTCGTCGATGGCGATTTCCCACGGCTAACCTCTTTGACGAGCTCGAACAAGACTTCGAGTCAATGTTCAAGGACCTGGAGCTTCCAAAGGATCTCATCAGAGAACGAAAGCTTCCTGATGGCAGCACCGTTAGAGAAATGGGTCCATTCGTCTACGGCTACTCATTCAGCATGGGTCCCGACGGCAAACCGGTAATCAGAGAGTTCGGCAACGTCAAACCCTCTTTGAAGGGAGGACCATCAGGCGCGGTTAGGCCTCAGCTCGACGTAAAGGAAGATCGAGAGCCCCTAGTAGACACAATAGTCAACCCCGACTCAGTGAAAGTCGTCGCCGAGCTCCCGGGTGTCGAGAAATCAGACATCACCCTCGAATGCAACGGACAAAAGCTGACGCTGAAGGTGGACACGGACAAACGGCGCTACTACAAGGAGCTGGAGCTTCCAGTTGAAGTTGACCCTGACACATCAAAAGCGTCTTACAAGAACGGCGTGCTGGAGCTATTGCTGACTAGGAAAAAGACTGGGTCAAAGGCCAAGCAGATAGCCATCGACTGATTTTGGGAGTCCCACTCCCACCACCTTTTCTTTGAAAGCCGAGAAATCCAAATCGTCCTTCCGGACGATATTCGAGGCAGAGAATGCTAGACCTGCGCCTAAGTCTTAACCACTGATGATCGCAGTTCAATCGCATGGTTTCAAGCGAGTTGGTCATCAGCCAGGCGGAGCACAAATCCAGGATAGAGAAAATTCGGGATCAACTGAAGAAGTCGCGGTGCGCCGCACTCTATCTTACGAATCCCACCCGGATTCTATACGCTACTGGATTTAGCCACATTTCCACAGAGCGACCTCTAGCCTTAGTCATCCCGCAAGAAGGTGCCATCTTCATGATGGGTCCTCATCTGGAGGAGGATCATGTCAAACAGGACTGTGCCCTCATAGAAGAGTTCTTCAGCTATCCCGATTATCCTGGCATTACTCATCCGATTCTACACTTTGTGAACGTGCTGACCCGAAAGGGATTGGCAGGATCGAAAATCGCGACGGACTACGTTGACGGAGCGGCTGGAGGCTGGGGCTACCGAGGCCCTTCCCTGCGAGACTTGCTCCATCAGGCCATGATTGTCGACGGTAAAGATCTGGTTGACACTCTGAGATTGGTAAAATCGAGGCAGGAAATACACCTGTTAAGAGAGAGTGCTCGATGGGCTGAGAAGGCTCACGACATTCTAATGGAAAACATCGCACCCGGAGAGCATGATGCGCTAATCGGACTGAAGGCGAGCTACAAAGCGTTGACAGAAATGATGAAGAAACTTGGGGCTAGGTATCGCCAACTAAAGTGGGGCCTTTCGCCCGTAGTTGTAGGCTGTCGGGGACAGGTCGGACCGGGGTCGGCTGTGCCACACGCCGTCTTCTCCAAGCGGAGGATCCGGCGAGGGGATGTATTAGTTACTGAGGCGGGTGTCGAGGTCGGAGGATACACCTGCGAGCTCGAACGGACGATGATAGTTGGGAAACCCCGGCCGAGAGAGAAGAAATACTTCGAGACCATGCTGAGAGTTCAGGACGCCGCACTAGGAGCGTTTATGCCCGGCGTTGCTTGTTCCCAGGTCGACGCGATCGCGAGGAAGACGGTTGAAGCGGCGGGTCTGGCGGGCGCTCTTCGTCACCATGTAGGCCACGGCATTGGAATCGATGGCCACGAGCCACCCTGGCTAGACCCAGGAGAGAAGACGGTCATGAGACCTGGAATGGTGTTTTCGTGCGAGCCAGGACTTTACGTTCCGGGCCTTGCCGGGTTCCGACATTCAGACACGGTAATGATTACCAAAGATGGAATGGAATTCATAACTGAGTATCCACGAAGCCTAGAAGATCTGACAGTCTAGCAGAGCTGAACCGGATTCTACGTCCACAACGCGTTAGGTAGCGCCTTCTCCATTGGGGGAGAAACCGGATGATCGTGGTATGTCTCTCCACAGTGTGGACACTTTAGATTTCTTCGCCACATCCGGTAGATCAGTTTGAGCCCAACAAATGTCAAGGTGAAAACGACGATACCCGCGATCGCAGATGCAATTGCAGAGTCCACGTTCATTATGAAGATGAAATAATGAATGTCGACCAATTCAGGGGACCTCGAACACGATACGAGCGAAGTGTGGACGCTTGAGTGGACAAGTTTTGGCGCTCATACGCTATAATGCGAAACTTGCGGTATAAACCTACCTCAGAATAGAAGCCGCAAACTGAGGCGGTAGATATCTGTTTATTGAAAAGTATATCGCACCCTCAAAACCCCGAACGTCTTGCGGGGAATATTAGGGCTGACTGTTCGGTAGGGTAGTCTGAACAGGTTTCAAGACTTCGTCAGCGTGAGTGATCTTGACCAGCCCTTTGAGGAGAAGCCGATTCGTTACTTTCGCGCAGACATCACAGTCCTTGCCCGGACAATACCCTTTTAGAAAGTTCTCACATTTCCAGCGATAATTCTCTATCTCAACGGTGGACATACAAACGAGGCCTTTGTTGATTGGCCTTCAGCCTGAAATCGACTAAAGTCTCGCGTAACTTCACGCAAAAGCAGTCGGTAACATCAGGAAGGTCGACTCATTTCCCTATACACCTCTCTTTGTACGATGTACCTCATGATTTCACTGTACCTCCTCCAATCGTCATGAACCGGGCATCCCTGAAGTAACGCTCAACGGGCAATTCTTTTGTGTAGCCATACCTCCGTGGACTTGCAAAGACTCGTGCGCCACCTCGAAGGCAGTTCCGGATCGCGTAAAGCTTAGCAACCGCACCCGCCTTTCTGGCTCCCTCTCCTCGACCGAGAACTCGGCCAGCATGAAGAATGAGGAGTCGAGAAGCCTCGAGCTTGACAGCCATGTCGGCTATCTTGAAGCTCACGCCCTCAAAATGTCGAATTGGACGGCCAAACTGCTCTCTCGTCGACAAGTAGTAAACAGCAGCCTCAAATGAGGAGCGAGCGATCCCCATCATTCCAGCAGCCACGGCAGGACGTTCCCGGTCGAGCTCATCTAAGATGATCGGGAAACCATGGTTCAGATCGCCCACGAGATTTTCTCCTGGGACACTGACCCGGCGAAACCGCAGATGGACGACAATGGCGCCTCTCATTCCTAGAAGACCGTACGCCTTCACGACGTCGAGACCCTTCGAATTCCGCGGAATCACGAAGGCGCCGAGCCAGACCGAGGAGGTCTACTGGGATCAGTAACCGTGAACAGAAAGATATAGTCCGCAACACCCCCCGTTTGTTATGAATCGTTTTTTTTCTGTCAAGAATGAAGTCTCTGCCATCGCGCTGTGCACGGGTCTTGATGGACCCTGCGTCGGATCCGGCCTGAGGCTCTGTAAGAGCGAGAGCGCCTACCTTCTCTCCTGAAAGGACCGGGCGTAGGAAGTCTTTCTTCTGGACCTTATTTCCGAGATATGCAAGCGGCGCCGCGTACAACGCGGCAGACGCTAGTCTAGCCGCTTCCGCAGTAGCACTGACAGCCGAAACCTCTTCGGCCACAATCGTCTCACGAGCCCAGCCCAGGCCAAGACCCCCATCAGATCTTGAGAAAGGGGCGCCTAGTAACCTATTTCTCCCGAGGGTGCGAAGAAACCGCTGGGGAAAAACTCCCCGGCTTCTATCTGAGGTGCCAATGGCTTGAGGTGCTTTTGGACAAACGCCCTCACTATGCGCTGGAGGCTCGGCTCCTGCCTGGTCAGAGCTAGGCTCATCACGAAATCCGTCCGACTGTGGGGTGTTTAAGCTAGCGAGGGGATTGTCAGTAGGAGTCTACGCATATTGGGTCGGTGCGACGACGATCGACTTGGGCTTAACAGCCACTGCTATGGCCTCCCGGAATACTGGCCTATAGGCGATTCCATATAGGATGAGTCCGTCCTTCCCCTCGTAGTCCAGCCTTCTAATTACACCTTCCAATCGGACCCCTGGTTTCAAGTCGGCGATATCCGCGTCAACGAACAGCACTTTATCATTTTCGAGGAGTTCGAAGTTTGAGGTCCATCTCTTCTTGAACGGAAGCTTTGCGACGTTTTTCAGCTTCGCAAATCTTGGAAAACGTTTCTTCTCCATCGGTCCCGGACAGTCCGAGGCGAGACAGGTCTCTCTTGCGGGATAGTAGATCCTGTTGCAACCTTTGCAGAGGGAGAGCGAGAAGTGGCTTCCGTTGACCGGTTCAATCTCGCCGACCATTCGCGGAATCTCCAATCTTCGCTTAATTCTAGAGAGTCGTTCGCGGATCAAGTCGTGGTAAGTGTCTATTCTGATCTCGGATTTCCGTTCGACATAGTCCATTACGGTGGGAGCTCGTCCTCTCTTCTCCTCGATTCCATCTTGTACCTCAAACCAAGTTGCGTTTGAATAGGCTCCGGAGCCGTAGGACACGGCCAGAACCTGGTCTCCCGGTTTTGCCTTGTCGAAAAGTGACGCGAGGGATATCATCGTAGAGGCAGCGTACGTATTTCCGGTATCCAACACTCTGAGCCATGGCTTGATTTTCTTCTCAATGTCTTGCTCTGTGAGCCTCATCCGTTTAGAAATCGAGGAATCGCTAACATAGGGAATCTCGTCCATTGTCAGCGCATTGCACGTCTTCATCGGAAGATAACCCGATGGCTGGTGAAATGTTATCCAGTCAAAGTCCGACAAAGAGAGATCGGGATGCTTACGGAATAGGTTGGCGATCGCACCGATGATATGTGATTTGTAAGCTTCAACAGTCGTCCTACCGAAGTGTTTGGGGACAGCGGATTCCTCGCGTCTCCAAAAGTCCATGTAGAGGCTTGAATACGGCGCAATGTCCTCGATACTCGCGATAAGATCACTCTTCCCCAATACAAAAGCTCCGGCACCCGCTCCAGCCGAGTATTCCAGAGGGTCCCCGCGTTCCGCCTGAGCAACATCCGACCCGATCGCGAGACCATATTTTATTCGCCCGCTACGAATCTCGGCATCAATGAAGCCGACACCCTGCATTCCGGAATTGCACGCACCTTCAAGGTCGGCAATGAATACGTTCTCTCCAACACCGACAAAGGATCCGACGTGTCGCGCAATAGTTCCGACCGCATATGGCTTAGACTCCGAACCGGCGGTAACGGCTCCGATTTCTCCAGGAGAAATCCCGGCCATGCGTATGGCATTCTCCGCCGCCTCGGTGGCGATCGTCATCGTGTCCTCAGTGTGGCCCGCCACAGCCTTTTCACGCAGAAGAAGCCCATGTCTAACCTTGTCCAGAACCTTTTCAAGTTCTTTCCCCCGCTTCTTCTCTCGCTCCCTGACAATCTTCGCTGTCTCAATCCGTTCTCGGGGAATGTAAACCCCATAACCAACAATTCCAACTTTACTGTGAATCATTAGAAGACCTTCGGCAACACTCGATATGTGAAGAGCTTTTTCTCAGCCAACACGGTATTTAAGACTACGTTGAATACGCTTTTACGGCACGAGTCGAACAAATCCCTAGCTACGAGCAAAAGACGATTCTTCCGTCCCACGGCACAGGTCAGCAGTTTCTTCAATCCTTCTGAAACTCGGAGAGTACTCACTTGGTTACAGTCTGTTTTTGGCGCTAGAGACCAGCCCGGTTCACTAATAGCTTCTCGAAGGACCACAGATGGTATTCCGCTCTACAACGAGCACATTTCTGGCACTGATAATTCTATCCTTCTCAGCAGGAGCAATAAATGGCCCTCACAGCGATGTGAAAAGCGGGCTCATCCCGAATCATTTACCCCTTGCAGCGGTGAATGGACCTCAGCGAACCATAGTAGTTACTGTTCAGTTTCCAGACAAGGGAAACGGTACTTCCCCTACTCAGATTCTGACGATGCTCTCTAACTTGAACAGCTTTTACAACGAAGACTCGTACGGAACCATTTCATTTCAGACGGGCATGACGCCAGCAGTCACTTCTAAATGGTACACTTTGCCGAACTCACTGGCGTACTATGGAGCAGATACCGTTTCGAGTGACAGCCAACTAGTATCTGACTCGCTACAAGCAGCATACAACGCAGGAGTCGACCTCGCTAGCTACAAGTTTGCAATCGTAGTTCACTCAGGCAACGACGAGGCGATGACCCATGTGACTGCTGACATTCATTCATTCACCATTCCTGGTTATGTTTTCAATCCGGCTCCCTTAATATCATACAAGATTTCCACCTCCGTGGTAGCTGAATCTGACACGACGGGGGTTTTCTGTCACGAGTCAGGCCACCTTCTGGGACTTCCCGACCTTTACGATTTGACCGGTCAAATAGACCCGTCGAATAACTTCCTGGGATATTGGGAAATAATGGCATTGGGAGAATGGAACCCGAACACTGGTAACCCACTCCAGCCCAAACCCGGTACCTATCCATCTCACCACTCGATATGGTCCAAAATACAGCTGGGCTTTGTTCCAAGCTCAAGAGTCACCGTCGTTCAACCAGGTCAAAGCGCCAATATCACCCTAAAGAACTTAGAATCTCCAACCACTGGCAACCAATCCGTAAAGATCCCAATTGCCGCCAACCAAGATGGCTCGCTGACCTACTATCTTGTGGAGATGAGGGCAAAGATAGGGACATATGACCAGTACCTACCTTTTCCCTCAGATTATCCGGGAGCAGGCATTCTAGTCTACAAAGTAAACGAGAGTATCGCTGCAGGACATGGAAGCGTCCGCCTGATAGATGCACATCCAGGCGGAGATCTTAGCGACGCGCCATTTGGACCATGCAATTCACCGTGCGTTAGTGAGAACACGTTCTCAGACCAGGCGAACTTCGTAAAGGTTATCGTGACAACGACCAGCCCAACCTCTTATTCAGTTCTGGTTGATCGAACAAGCGCACCAAGGCTTCTTTTGCAAATCAACACTCCCTCACAAGGCATTAGCATCACCATCGACGGTGCCAATTGGACCTCGGACGCTTCAAACCAGTTGAGGCTCCCGGTGCGATATGGTCCCCACACCATTTTCATACAGCCGCAAATTCCAGTGTCAATCGGGTCCACTACCATTCAGCTCGGACTCACAAATAGCTTCGCCGCATGGGACGACGGAAGCACGTCCAACCCACGATGGGTCTCAATTGTCAAAGATAGCGTTCTAACCGCCAGTTATCGAGTGGTAATAGAGCCCTCGTTCGCTACGGCGATTACGGCAGCGACGATCCTTGGATTCGTTGTACTCGCAGTAACGTTTCATCGGAGACGCCATCAGGCTCTCGGCAAAGATGGAGGTTTGCCCACCTACTCTTCGCCGGAACCAGTACTGACTCAGCTGGGCAATCCGTTGTCCCCCATGGGGTCATTCCCAGGGAATGATGCTCTTTCTGGAGTACCCGTAGATAACAACAACGAGCCCAAGGGCTCCTAACCCGAGACCCACAGTATTCGCACTTCCATCCCGGGCTATCAAGACCTTCTCCGTGCTTCCCAAGACTCGGGCCGAAATGTTAACAGTTTTCGATGGTTGAGAACCCTGGTTGTCGAACACGAAGCAGTATGTCCCTGCCGCCCTAAGTGGAATATTGAACGACTTATTTCCCACCGTTTGGTCCACGAGAACGGTTGGAGGGTGAAGCGACGGAGAACATGACTGAGAGTTGTTCATGGCTAAGAGTTCGAAATGGATCGTTGAAGCGCCTGCACCAGGTTCGAAAACTGTAACGTTTGCCCGCAACTCGTTGTTCATGCCGGAAAATGCGGTAATGTTCCTTGGCTGTTCAACTAGAGTACCTGCCTGAATCGGAAACCCGTTTTGAACCCAAACGTTCTGTTCGCTAACCACGGGAGTCGTGTGCACAGCTGGGATTGAAGCATAAGCGACGAGCCCGACTACTAACAAAGCTAGCCCGAGAACCACGAGTTTGAATTGCGTGACTAGCGATCCTCCATGTTTCGCAGTCCCTGAAACTCTTTGAGTCCACTCAACCGATGTCGCATTATGCTCGCTTCCAGCTCGGATTGCAACAAAGAAAAGATATCTTTGTGAATGCTCACGAAGTTGGAGGCGGTCGGGCTTCTCGGGCGAAGCAACTCGATTGGTACTATGCTCTTAACTCTAGCGGGACGTGCCGAGAGAACCAAGATCCTGTCAGCGAGTTCGATTGCCTCGGGAAGGTTGTGGGTGACGAGAAGGAAGGTCTTCTGAGTTTCAGCGTGAATCTCTGCAACCTCTTCCCTGAGGGCTTCTGCTGTGAACTCGTCAATAGCGCTGAAGGCCTCGTCCATTAAGACCACCTCTGGGTCTATGGCGAGGGCTCTGGCTATTCCGACCCGTTGCTTCATTCCGCCGGATAGCTGTTTCGGATAGAGTTTCTCGCTGTCTTTGAGACCCACCATTCCGAGAAGCTCTCTAGCCGTATTTTCCCTCTCGCGTTTCGGGACTTTCTGGACCTCAAGGCCGAAGGCGACGTTGTCTAGGACCGTTCGCCAAGGAAGTAGAGCAAAGCTCTGAAAGACCATGCTGATCTTGGGGTGGGGAGCAGTAAGCAGGTCCCCTTTGAAGCGTATTTCCCCCGAGGATGGCCTATCCAGTCCTGCAATCATTCTTAGAAGGGTGGATTTCCCGCAACCGCTTGGCCCAACGATACAGACGAACTCTCCCTCGTGAATCTGAAAAGAGATGTCGTTAAGCGCCGTCACGGTTTGTGGTGGTTCGGAATACACCTTTGTGACATTCGAGAATTCAACATGCATTCAGTTGGCTACCGCCATCTCTTGATTCGTTGTTCTAGCCTTTCGAAGAATGCTCGATCTAGAAGGATAGTTAGAAACCCGACCGTCATGATTGCAGCTAGACCGTAGGTCATTGAGTGCGCTGACCCCTGAATACTGTTTGAGATGAAACTTCCGACCCCTGCAACGCTTGCGATGATTTCCACAGCGAGGAGCACGTTCCAACTGAACTCGAATGAGAGTCTTAGTCCAGTTAGGAAGTTCGGAAAGATTGAGGGTAGGACGATTTTCGAGAAGGTGTCGAGTCTCCCCGCTTTGAACACGGAAGCAACGTGGAAGTAGTCTATAGGAATCTCCTTGACTCCTTGCCTAATTGTGAAGTAGATCGGAAAAAAAGCGCTGAAGGCCGAGATGGCTACTGCCGCTACATTACCTCGGCCAATCACGGTAACTAGGAGAGTTAGTATCGCTAGATCGGGCAAAGCGCCTACGAGCATAATGATCGGAGTTATTGCCTCGTCCAACTGGTTTCTCAGGCCTACTAGCAATGCTAGGGGCATGACCACCACTAGGGCAAGAGAAACTCCTGCTGCTACGTTGACGAAGCTTTGGCTGACGCGAGCGAGGAAGAATGGGGTTCCCCCGAGTTGGACGAGTGTGAGAAGAACACTATGAAGAGGCGGAAGTTGATCACTGGAAACCACTCCCGTCAATGCTACGGCCTCCCAAATAGCGAAGATCGCAACTAGCGTGATCATCCACGGGGGGAGTCGGGCTTTGTTCCGGCTTGTGTCCCGAACTCGATGGAAGACCTTGGGACTGAATGGCCAGAATCGCAGCTCGATACACCGGGAGTCGCAAAGTGCCCTCCCAGAACTAATTAGGTTTGGACGCCACACCGGAAAAATTTTGCTCTTGACGACCTAATACCCTGAGCTCTACCCAACGCAGGGTTACCGGTTCTAAGGAAAGAAACGAGTAGTTAGAGGCAGGGGTTTGACTCGGAGTAGTTCAAAACGCGCGTGTGCAGAGCGGGATACTGCTGTGCAGACTTGTGCGGAGAGCTGTGCAGAAAAAGGGCTAGCCTTGCCAAGATTGGAGGTACTTTTGCTGGAGTCGGGACAAGGTGTCGATTTTGCGCCCGAAGGCTTCGAGTCTCTGTCTAGCGACCTCGAAATCGAGCTTATCGGGGACTTTGACAACCTTCGCAGGCAACTTGCCTTTGTTCTCAGTTAGATATTCTGCCGACAATGCTTGGTCAGAGAAACTCATGTCCATTACCTCAGCCGGATGGCCATCTGCAGCGGCTAGGTTGACGAGACGACCTTCAGAGAGCAAGTAGAGCCTTTTTCTGTTTCGCATGGTATATTCAACAACCTCAGCGCGCACCCTCTTGCGCTTCACTGCAAGCTTCTCAAGGTCTCTGACCTTCACCTCTACAGTGTAGTGTCCGACGTTGCAGAGAATCGCTTTGTCCTTCATTCTGAGCATGTGGGAAGCAGTTATCACGTCGGTGTCCCCGGTCGCAGTTATGAACAAATCACCTTTCTCAGCGGCTTCGATCATTGGCATGACGTCGAACCCCTCCATCAGCGCCTCCAGGGCTCTAACAGGATTTACCTCAGTCACGATAACCTTGGACCCCATTCCGCGCGCACGTTCCGCTACTCCCCTGCCCACCCATCCGTAACCAGCCACGACGACATTTCGGCCTGCGAGGAGCAGATTTGTTGCCCGCATTATCCCTTCGAGGCCGGATTGGCCGGTTCCGTACTGACTGTCGAACAGATATTTGGTCAGCGCGTCGTTAACAGAGATGACTGGAAAACGTAGCTTTCCTTGCCGCTCCATAGCTTTGAGGCGGATCACGCCAGTTGTGGTTTCTTCGCAAGCGCCAATGATTTTGCGCAAACGGCTTCCGCCGTTCACGTGTGCTAGAATCGAGAGCTCGGCGCCATCGTCGATCAGGATGTCTGGTTGCAAGTCTAGTACCCGATTCAGGTTTTGTCGGTGTTCTTTGTCGGTCACTCCGTGCCAGGCATATACGTGAACACCTGTTTCGGATAGCGCGGCTGCAACGTCATCTTGAGTCGAGAGGGGGTTGCTACCGGTTATTGCTACCTCCGCGCCAGCTCGATGCATGGATTCTGCTAGAACGGCGGTTTTTGCCTCCAAGTGGAGGCAGGTCCCTATCTTGTAGCCTTTGAAGCTCTTGTTGGCGACCAGTCTCCTTGTTATTTTTGCGAGAACGGGCATGTGTTCTCGAGCCCAGGCCATCTTCATCTTGCCTGAAGGAGCAAGTTTGGGGTCTTTTACCAGACTCAAAGTCAAGCCCGAGGTATCGGGGGAGGATATCAGCGTTATACACAATGGATCCAATCCGGTCCCCGAGGCACTAATCCGGAAGATCTCCTACCCCCCAGACCCCTGTAAAATCGCGAGAGACCATCTCTCGTTCTCAACAAGAAGGCTTTGTATCAATGAACAGCCAACCTTATCTCTCAAATCTCACGGTCCCGGATTCTCGTGGAAGATTGGTCGAAGTCACCATAAACGGATCGAATCTGACGCTGAGAGAGCTAGTGTCCGTGGCGAGAACCAACGACACGGTTAGAATAGACAAGAAGGCTCTGCAGAGAACAATGAGGGGGAGAGTGGTTCTTGAAAGGCTACTGCGAGAGGACGAGGTAATCTACGGGGTCAACACAGGATTTGGTGCGCTATCCAATTTCAAAGTCGCTCCGGGCGATCTCAGACAGCTTCAAATCAACCTACTCCGAAGCCATGCCGCGAGTGTAGGCACCCCTCACCGAGCGGAGGTAGTTAGGGCAATGATGCTCCTGAGAGCGAATACTCTGATCAAGGGCAATTCCGGCATCAGGCCAGAAATTCCTGAGCTCATAGTCGCGCTCCTTAACAAACGAATTCATCCATACATTCCTCAAAAGGGATCAGTCGGGGCTAGCGGCGATCTCTCTCCTCTATCTCACATGGCGTTGGTGCTAATGGGAGAGGGAAGGGCCGAATACCGCGAGAAATGGGTCTCAGGTAGACAAGCTCTCCGGAGGGCGGGTGTGGATCCCGTACATCTCGAAGCCAAGGAAGGCTTGGCCCTTAACAATGGCACTCAGCAGATGACAGCGATTGGTTGTCTCAATCTTTGCGATGGCTACGATTTATTCGCGGCATCTGAAGCGGCTCTCGCTCTTTCTCTGGAGGGGATCCGAGGATGGATTGACCCGTTCGATGAACGGATTCACGAAGTTAGACGCCACCCGGGGCAAATGCGAGTTGCATCCGATATTCGTGCCCTGGTAAAAGGCAGCAAATTGTGTCGGACGATAATCAGCGACGATCCTGCGAATGGGCGTCCCCAAGACCCGTACTCTTTCCGATGCGCTCCCCAAGTCATGGGGCCGGTGATCGATGCGATGAATTATGTCGAGTCCACGCTTGAAATCGAGATGAACTCGGCCACCGACAACCCGCTCATTTTTCCTGATCAAAGAGCCTGCTTGTCCGGGGGTAACTTTCATGGGCAGCCAATTTCCATGGCTCTTGACATTATGGGACTAGGTCTCTCCACACTCGCGAACATATCGGAACGAAGAATATCCGCCCTGCTCGACGCATCTATGAACAACGGCCTGACAGCCTTTCTAGTCGGGAGGGAATCGAAACCTGGCCTTGCAAGTGGTTTGATGGCCCTCCAATACACGGCAACCGCTCTGGTCGCCGAGAACAAGATACTGGCCCATCCAGCTAGCAGCGACTCAATTCCAACCTCCAGTAATTTCGAAGACTTCGTAAGCATGGGACCCGGAGCTGCCCACAAATCAACCAGCATTCTTCAGAATTGCCGGTATGTGGTCGCGATAGAACTCTTGACCGCGGCTCAGGCAGTCCATCTCAGAGGGGCCTCAGGTCTAGGAAAGGGTACTAGGAGTATCTATCGAGCAATCCGTGACGAGGTTCGCCCTCTGACCTGGGATAGATCTTCCCACGACGATATCGAGCGGATATTCGAGCTAGTCAAGACCAGACAATTCATCGGTATGGTCAATCGGTTCGTGAAGGGCTCGGATTAGGTTGCATCTCTACCCTCTCAAATCCAGACTTATTCTGTCCGGCGATTCGATCATCGAGAGACTCGTTGAGGCACTTGCTAATGCCAAACTGGAGGTCAAGAACGGAGACATAGTCGCGATCGCGAGCAAGGTTGTCTCTCTTTCGGAGAGGAACGTTGTTCCGCTCGCGAAGGTCAAGCCCACGATCTCTGCCAGAAGACTTTCCCGCCGGTTTGGACTGGCTCCTGAGTTTGCTCAGGTCGTGCTCGATGAATCTGACGCCGTTTACGGTGGGGTTCCAGGCGCTCTTCTCGCACTCAAGAATGGGGATGCAGTAGCGAATTCTGGTGTTGACCGGAAGAATGCTCCAGACAAAAGCGTGATTCCATGGCCGGCTAATCCACAACGTTCCGCGCGGAAAATTCGAAGAGCAGTTAATCAAAAGCTCAAGAAAAGCGTAGGGGTCGTTATTGTCGACAGTCGCGTCACGCCTCTGCGCTTGGGGACGATCGGGCTGGCGATTGCTTGCTCAGGATTCCAACCGGTGAGGGACGCTCGAGGAATCAGAGACTTGTACGGGAGAAAGGTGGTAATGACGTTTCAGTCTCTGGCAGACGGAATCGCTGGGGCGGCCCATCTTCTAATGGGGGAAACCCGTGAAACTGTGCCGTTTGTATTAGTTCGAGGCGCCCCGGTTAGGCTATCCGGAGACAAACGCGCGGGCTCGATGACGCTTCCGGTCAAAGATTGTCTCTATATGAGCCAGATGCCTGGCCCGTTGCAGGAAAGACAGCGACTCAACCGTGGACACCTAGGCTTAGCGACCCATCCCTCGATCTCTAGGAGGGTCGAAATCGCTCATTTTCAGCCCTGATCTTGGAAATGGGGGGCTTTCTAGATTTCCCTTTAATCGTTCGGGGACGACCCCGTTAAACCCTCATAGCTTCGCCTCCCGATCCAACCCTTGATTGCGCTCTAAATCGGCTATCTCGCCAGGAGACCCAGACAGGAAATCGTTCCTGAGGGAGGAGGGCCTAGCATAGAGCATCTCGTGACGCAAGAGCAGTCACTCCGGACCCTTGTTGAAATATACTTCCGAGATGCCTACTTGAGCATCGGCATCTGTATGCCCTTTTCCTTAGCTATTTTCCTCGCCACTGTATACCCAGCGTCTGCATGCCTCACGATCCCTATTCCAGGATCAGTAGTCAATACCCGCTCGAGTTTGCCCGCGGCCTCGGCTGTACCATCAGCGACGAGACACATTCCAGCGTGAATGCTATACCCCATTCCCACACCGCCACCTTGATGTACACTAACCCAAGTCGCTCCGGCAGCTGTGTTCAGAAGCGCATTTAGTATAGGCCAGTCAGCAATCGCGTCGCTACCGTCAAGCATCCCCTCAGTCTCTCTCCTGGGAGACGCGACGCTTCCGCAATCGAGATGGTCCCTTCCAATCCAAATGGGTCCAGCAAGTTCTCCATTCGCCACCATTTCATTTATCAGTCTGCCAAATTTTGCTCGCTCTCCGAATCCGAGCCAGCATACTCGAGCCGGCAGCCCCTGGAACTTCACTTCTTTCTGAGCTTTACGAATCCACCGAGAGAGACCCTTGTCCCGAGGAAAGGTAGAGAGAACTAGATCATCGATCTTGCGAATATCTTCTGGATCTCCAGCTAGCGAAGTCCATCTGAAGGGTCCCCTGCCCTCGCAAAACATCGGCCTGATGTATCTCTGAACAAATCCCGGAAACTCAAACGCGTTCTTTAGCCCCGCGTCTAGGGCCCGTTGTCGAATATTGTTTCCATACTCAAACGCCACAGCCCCCCGTCGAGACATAGCGATGATAGCCTTCACATGCGTGAGAATACTTCTGCTTGCCCTCTTCAGATACTCTTTCGGATCAGATCGGCGCAGGGAGTCAGCCTCTTCCTTCGAAAGGCCCGCCGGATAATAACCGTTCAGAGGGTCATGAGCCGAAGTTTGATCGGTCGCAACATCGGGAGTCACGCGACGTCGCAGAAGTTCAGGAAGTACCTCGGCAGCATTTCCTAGCAGGGCAACGCTACGTGGAATGTGATCTTGCTTCGCTTGCTGAACTATCTCTAGAGCTTCGTTAAGATCTTCAGTGAAATTCTGCAAATACCCATAACGGATTCTTTTCTCTATTGCCTTTTTGTCAATCTCTACCGCGAGAGCAACGCCATCATTCATTGTGACCGCCAAAGGCTGAGCTCCTCCCATTTCGCCTAGACCCGCCGTCAACACGAGCTTTCCTGCGAGCGTTCCGTGAAAGTGTTCCTTAGCAACGGCCGCGAGCGTTTCGTAAGTGCCCTGCAGGATCCCCTGAGTCCCGATGAACGCCCAGGACCCTGCAGTCATCTGTCCATACATTATGAGACCCTTCTGCTCGAGCTCGTAAAAATAATCCCAGGTAGCCCACTTCGGAACAATCATGCTGTTAACGATCAAAACCCGCGGAGCCAGATTGTGGGTCTTGAACACTGCGACTGGCTTGCCACTTTGGATAAGAAGAGTCTGATCTTCTCCAAGGTTCTCCAGACTCTCAAGCGTTGCTTCAAGCGCATCCCAAGATCTAGCCGCTCGCCCCGTTCCCCCATACACAATCAAGTGATCCGGGTCTTTGGCGACTTCTGGATCCAAGACATTGTGTATCATCCGGTAAGCTCCTTCGATCTGCCAGGTCTTGCAGTGCAGCTCCGTCCCGGTTATCGCAGAGATCCGTCTTCGGTGTTTCAACACTGAAGAGACTCGAGGTTGTCTCTTTTGCGTCAAGGGACCTTCTTACCGTCCCTCACTACCAGTTTGCCTCCGATAAGGACATCGTCAACGATACTCTCACCATACGTGTACCCAATCCACCTGTGACTGGGTACTCGCAAAGTCACAAGGTCCGCCTCTTTCCCGATGTGGAGACTTCCAACCCTTTTCTCCAATCCTAAGGCTCTGGCTGCATTGATCGTTATCGCCCGGACTACTTCAGGAGCACTCATTCGCAACTCTCGCGACGCAAGAGCTGCGACAGTCAACTGGCCGAGCATCCAGTTGGAAGGGCTGAAGTCGGTCCCTAGGGCGACGGGAAGGCCGAGGGCAAGCATAGTCCGAGCATTTGCGTTCTCCCCGTTGAGCGTGCTAAGTGATGATGCGGGCAACACGACTGGGGTTACTCTCGTTTCAGCCATTTTTTCGAGCTGTTTTGTTGGAGAGTGGATAAGATGGTCCGCAGAAGTAGTATGGAGTTTGTTAGCTACCTCAGCTCCTCTACTATCCGTGAATTGGTCGGCGTGTATCTTTAGTTTCAGACCGAGTTTCCGAGCTTTCCCAAGAATCCGAGCCGACTCGAGCGAGTCAAACGCGCCCTGCTCACAAAACACATCACAGAAGTCGGCCAGTCCTGATCGAGCAATTTGTGGTAGCATTTCGTCGATCACATCCAGAACATATTCTGATGGAGTCTCACCAGGTGGAACCGCATGAGCACCCATGAAGGTAGGGACGATATGGCATGAGTGATACTTCCTCAGGCGGTTAATCGTTTTGAGAATCTTGAACTCTTCGTCGTCTCTAAGTCCGTAGCCACTCTTTATCTCAACGGTGGTCGAGCCGGATTCAAGACAAGTGTCGAGTCTCTGTTTGCCAGATTGAAACAGCGATTCTGAGCTGGCCTGGCGAGTTCTGTTCACTGTCTCGATTATTCCTCCACCCTTGCGCAGAACATCCAAGTATGAGGCTCCTTCAATCCTAGATTGAAATTCGGCATCACGAGCTCCTGCGAAGACCAGGTGCGTGTGAGGGTCCACGAAGCCAGGTAGTATGATCTCGTCCGCAGCGTCTATCGTTGTACTCGACTGGAATTTTCTTTCCAGCAGTTCTGAGGAAGCTGCCAAGACGATCTTGCCTTGGCTGATCGCGACACCTCCATTGTCGATCACCCCAAGTCCAGTCTTATTGTCACGAGTGACTAGGGTTATGGTCTCATTCGAGTTCAGAATCAAAACGTCAACGTGTTTCTTTGCCATGCAAGATCTGCACGTTGCACGTCTGTTGTTGACTAAAAAGTGGACTGTTTGGATTAGAGAGTCATTCTTCCATCAACCATTATCGTTTGCCCGTCGATCTCGACTGTCGGCTTTGTAATGGTTCCTGAGAATGTGAAGCTACTATCGTTCTTGCCGCCGATACCCTTATTGGCTCCCACGCCAATTGTCACGGTGCCTAGAGATAGCTCGTCAGTTGTGTATCCTATCAGGTCTACTTTGGGATTTAGCCCTAGAGTAAACTGGGCTATTTTGTCTCTGTCGCCTTGGGTTGCCTCGAAAACCTCTCGAAAGACCTCTTCGTACTTTTTAGCTCGGAATTCTTTGATCCGGCCCTTCTCGAAATCCAGTCTGAGTTCTTGTATCAGCCTTCCTTTCAGGGCTCTGGGGAGATCATAGACGACTGTTCCTCGGGCTGACTCTTCTAGTGGAGCGACCTCGACCTTGCCTGAGGGCAACTGTGTTGAGACAAGTCCATGTTCTACGTCGGCTTGATCAACAATCCCATCTTGGACGTGAATAGGTCTCTTGGTGATCTCGAACCTCACATCTGTGCCTCCCTTAGATGTGATGTGCACCTTGCTTCCTCGTTCCAGGCGGAGAGCTACTTTCCTTCCGAGCTCTGCGAGCTTCGGATAGTCGACCTTGATCGCCTCTTCGGTCATTCTCAGCCAACGGTCATAGTCGAAACCGTAGGCTTTAGCACGCTGCGGGGTAACATGACCGAGAAGGAGTTCGGCTGTTCGAACTTTTTTCTCGAAAGTCTTGTCGAGGACAGGTTTGTCTCCTTCGAAGAGGATTTCTAATCTTGAAGCTGGTACATCCCGGAACTTCGTCGGGTCTTCAGGCCCACCAAGCGCGATCCAGACTGTTACATTGTCGACAGCACTGAGAACGTGGCGAGGGACCTTGCGCATGTACTGTTCAGGGATCTCAGCAAGGGTTCCCCACCAGAGGCGGTCGGTATTGAGTGTGATGAGGGGCTTTGCGCCTGTCCGATAGCATTCGAGGGCTATTTCACTAGCTAGATCGACAGTATGTTGCCAGGTTTCAATGAGGACCATGTCATCTTCGTGAACCCTCAGACAAGTGTGAACGACACGCTTTGCAATGCTGTCCTCAAGCAAGAGAGGTATCGGCTAGGTACGTGGGAACCATGCCGTACATAAGCGTTCAATGGTCGCGTGGAGTCTCGTCACTAGACAACCGGACAAGCGGTGTTAGACAATCCATTTGGTCGGGGTCACTCAGAGAGACCGAATCCCAGTACGATAAGAGAGTGAAAACGACGCGTCAACTCGCTGACCTGCGGCTTATAAAAGACCGCTGCAGATTGTCTTGACTGCTGAAATTCTGTAAAGGTTCCATTGTATTCCCCTAGTATTTTGGAAACCGCATATTCTTCGTAAGGATCTCCTAACAATGTGAATGCTCCGGGTCCCAACTCTCTCCTTCTCAACAAGACCAGGGGAAGCCTGACCTTATCACGCAACGCATCAGGCAACTCAGCATTCAAAGCCTCAACCTCACTTTTTTTCATAGGAGCCTTCTCTCCGCCTACCGTTGAGACAGATGGTTGTTCCTCAGCCAACAGTTCTCTGATGGTTTTCCGATTCTTTGGAAGGTGTGTGTTGAGCTTTCGCAATTCGTTTTGCAGCATCACGTCGAAAAAGCCATCTCGATCCACGGAAACTTCCTGCCCTATTTCCCGCCTCGAATCATGCAGTGGTCTTTCTCGAAGGGGTCCAATCTGACCATCTCTTCGATCGTGTATCCCCTCTTTTTCAAGATCTCAGTTTCTTGGCGAAAAATAGCGCTTGGATCTTTAGCTACATCAATGCTGCGCGCTTTGATCGCCATGAGGAACTCGTCCTCTTGCTTCAGAAATGTATCAAGGTTCTCAGCCAATATTCTTGCTTGGTCCGGCTGCGCAATGTCGCAATATACAGAGTCGACATCCGAGACTAGACTCCGGTATCTGCTGGGAAACCGTGCATCTTCGAAGATCGGCACTGTATTGATCCTGTTCTTGGATACGTTATTGACTAGGTCTCTAAAGGACCTCTGAGCAAATTCTACACAGAATACTTTCCCATGTAGTCCCACGATGTCGCTTACGTGGCTGACAGTTGTCCCACTTGCAGCTCCCAAGTACAGGACATTTGACTTCTGTTCAAACGGGATCTCGCAAAGTCCCTTCAATATTGCAGCTGCAAGTTTACTTCGGAATGGATCCCAGACTCTGTACTCTTCATCGCCAGCTCTGACGGTTTCCTCTCCGTAAACGGTCTCTCCCGGTGCTAGGCTGCGGGTACCTAGTTTCTCTTCCCCTTCCTTCCCGATCAGATAGACCCCTTCGAACTTTCTGTGGGGCTGGACGCCATTCCGTACCATGCTTCTTCTTAGGTGGTTGCCCTTGATAACGATCTTTGAGATCGCTCACCTTCTTCTCTAACGCAGCTCGCATCTTATCGCCCTCGTTTGATCCACCGAAAGCATCCATTCGAGCGGCAATAGCAAGTTTCCCCGCAACTGCGCGGGCAATCCGACCTCTTAGCCAGCGAGGGGATTGATGGATGGCAGCGTACTGGAAGATGATTCCATGTTTCGGAGGGCGAGCCCCAGTTTTCAGAGTTCGGAAGAGAGCCTTTTCAGCCCCCAGCACCTGGATCGTACTGGCGGGCATCTTGGCTACGTTCTCTAATCCTCCCGCCATTGAAAGGATCTTAGCCGAGAGAACTGCACCTAGAACCCCCGTCATGTTCGGAGCAACTTCCAGCATTATCTTGTCGGTGTACTTTTCAGCGGTCTCTCTCAGCTTGTACATCTGGAGAACCGTCGTGCAGACTTCTTGCAGCCACAACAGATCCGGTTGAGGGAGGTCTGCCCCCGAGGATTTCTGGGCTGCTTCCGAGATTAGTCTAGATCGCTCTTGAGGTATTCCCAGTTCGACCAGAGACTCCTGAGAGAACGAGTCGCGGGTACCGAGGCCTTGGACGAGCCTGATGTAGCTGTCGTGTTTTTCGACGAGCCTGTCCAATTCGGGAAAATGCAGTCCGTACCATTCTCGTATTCGCCCTGCAAGAAGGTTCAGTACCTTGTCCAGGTCCTCGATGCATCTGACTGTCTGTATTGCGTACAAGTCACGCTTTGTACCGGTCTCCGCAATTGATGCCTGCGCGAGTTCCATCGATACTTCGTGAACGAGTTTCTCATAGTCATCCTTTGACTCTACGATTCTGAATCGGACGAGCATGTTGGGCAACCGGTTCCGCAACTTTGAGATCGTTTCATCCCTTTCGTCCAAGACGACTTCCGAAGTCAAAATGTTTCGAAAGATCCGTGCAAGATATTCGTTGTCTACCGTGAGCTTTTCCAGGCCGATCTGAGACAAGCGGTTGGCGAATTCAGAGAATTCGGCGGGCAATTGTCCCCTGCGAACCTCGTTGAGTTTCACTGCCGCGTCTTTGGGGTTACGGGGAAAGAGTGCCTTTTCAGCAATTTTGCCGGTCTTTTCCAGCAGGAAAAGCCCTGCAGGTGAATCGACCAGGTAGGCTTTCAAAATCGCTCTCGGGTCTCGGTCCAGTCGCTTCGGCATAACTCATCGTGTGCGAAGATAATTAACGTGGCACAAGTATACTGTCTCGGCAGCATTTGGAACCTGACCTTTCGGTGGAGTTTGCTGGTATAAAGCTCCACAACCCGACGATTCTTGCATCGGGAATTCTGGGAGTTTCCAGCGAGGTCATGGTCCGGGCCTCAAGGGCGGGAGCTGGAGCAGTGGTCACAAAGTCGTTCAACAGGAAGGGAAGGGAAGGTTATCGGAATCCGTCTTTCATCGAAGTTCCTGGTGGCTATCTTAACGCTCTTGGAATTCCGAATCCTGGAATGGATGAGATGCGTGAAGAGGTTGCGGCGGTTGCGAAGGCTGGAGTTCCAGTCATCGCTAGCGTCTTCGGCTTCGATGCGGAAGAGTTCGCAGAAGCCGCCTCCAGGGGAGAGGAAGGGGGCGCCATCGCGATTGAACTGAACGTGTCCTGCCCTCATGTCAGGGAGGTCGGAGTCGAGATAGGCCAGAAAGCGGAAATGGTCTTTGAGGTGACACGAGCGGTCAAGACTAAGGTCAAGTTGCCAGTCATTGTCAAGCTCACGCCTAACGTAGCGAATATCCAAGAAATTGCCAAGGCAGCTGAAAGCGCGGGAGCCGATGCCCTCACGGCCATCAACACGGCGTTAGGAATGGCAATAGACGTCGACGCTGCTGCTCCAATTCTCGGAGGAATCTACGGTGGTCTCTCCGGACCCGCCCTCCACTCCCTGGCTGTAAGGACAGTCTATCAGGCAAAAGCAGCTGTCAGAATACCTATCATCGGGGTCGGGGGGGTAACCGATTGGAGAGGAGCTGTGGAGATGATGATGGCGGGAGCTTCAGCAGTCCAAATTGGAACCGCGGTGATGTACAGAGGCGTTGAAGTGTTCAGAGAGATCACTGCAGGAATGGCAAAGTTCCTTCAAGAGAACCGGTATGGGTCGGTCCGCGAAATTGTTGGACTAGCGAACAAATCAAATCATGGCTAGAGCTTCGCGCTACTTGGGGACGAACAGCAGAAACGCGATGTAGAACACAAAGACCAGCCCGGTTATGACGATGATATTTCTCATTTTAGTTCTCTGAATCTTCTTTCCAGATACCCTGCATTTGTCGCTGCAATATTCCTGCTTCAGTTCCGTCGGGGTACCGCAGACTGGACAGTGGCGATGCTTAGGAACGGTCGTAGGCTCTTCGCGTCGATACTTAGACAATTAACTCCATCCTATCTAGCCTGCGAACCACGCAAACTGACCGGGAATGGGACTCTTATATCATTCTCAGCCATCTTGTGGTTGGACTAAAGTTGGGAAAGATCCAGTGGCTTGATTGGAGTAAAGAGAGCTTTGAAAGAGCTCGGGCCGAAGGCAAGCCCATTCTTCTCGATATCAAGGGGTCTTGGTGCCACTGGTGCCACGTCATGGACGAAACGTCTTACTCGGATCCTGCAATAGTTGACGCCCTCAACAAGAAGTTCATCCCGATAAGAGTCGACACGGACAAGAGACCTGATGTCAACAGGAGATACAACATGGGAGGATGGCCCACCACCGCTTTTCTCGACAGCGATGGAAAGATCATCACAGGCGGCACCTACATTCCGCCTGAACAGCTACGCGAAGTCATTCGATCTGTACTCGACATGTATGCAAAGAGCAGGGGAAAGGTTCGAAGCAAGCTTGAACCGCCCAGGATTCCAAGGGCCTCGCTAGACCCTCTTACGGAGAGTATCGCCAAGGATATCGCGACGTCTGTCGCGGTCAATTTTGACATCGACTACGGGGGCTTCGGCTTCGAACCCAAGTTTCCCCAAACTGACTCTCTCGAATACGCTCTTGTGAGATACCGCTACCACGGGGAGAAGGAAATGCTCACGATCGTCAGCAAGACGCTTGAGAAGATGGGAAAAGGGGGACTCTACGATCATGTTGAGGACGGGTTCTTCAGATACTCAACGACGAGAGATTGGACGATACCCCATTTCGAGAAGATGGCGGAGGACAACGCCCGGCTTCTTGCGACCTACCTTAAGGCGTATCAGGTTACTGGAAACCCATTTTTCAAAGAAAAGGCTGAAGGTATTCTACGATATGTTCAATCGAAATTTGCAGACCTCAAAGAGGGAGGATTTTACGGTAGCCAAGATGCTGACGAGGAATACTACAAGCTAGCGTTGGAAGAGCGGAAAAAACGCACTGCGCCGAGTATTGACAAGACATTCTATACAAACTACAATGGTCTCTTCGCCTCGGCGTACTTTCTCTCGGGTTCGGTTCTGAACAGCTCTGAGTACACGAAGTTCGCTTTGAAAACTCTTGAACGTGTCATAGGGACCGCCGACAGTAAGGGAGCGTTGCCACACTACTTCGGCGTGGAGGTCTCAGCCTTGAAGGGATTACTGATTGACCATGCTCTAACATTGCATGCCCTTGTAGATGCCTATGAGTACACGGGAAGCTGGGAACACATTGAGACCGCAAAGAAATTACTGGACTACTCGATTAGAACACTTGGCGATGAAAAAGATGGAGGATTCTACGATATTCCAGAACAATCAGCAGACATTGGGGAACTTCAGGCTCGGGACAAACCCATGGATGAGAACAGTTCAATGGCAATTGCCGCTCTACGCATGTCTTGGATAACCGGGAACGAGCGATACGAGAAGCTTGCAGAGAAGACCTTGAGGATCTTCGGCAGCGAGTATGAGCGATACGGAATAATGGCCGCACCATATGCTCTTGCACTTGAATCTCTAATAAACGGGCCCGTCGGAATCACCATTCTCGGATCCAGGTCTAAGGAGACTGAAAAGTTCGGGCTGCAAGCCAGGAAGCTCTATCCCGTTAGAAGATACTTGCTCCAACTCGACCCTGCGAAAGACGCTGAGAGAATAAGGCAACTCGGCTATGACTCATCAACCGCACCGGTTGCATATGTCTGCGTGGGCAAGGTCTGTGGACCGCCCTTGAAGGAGCCATCTATGATCGAGCCGACCATCTCCTCTCTCATAAGCCTCGTACCAGTAGCGACGGTTTCTCAGTAAGAGACTTTGGCAAATCCCGATCTGGTAGTCTACAACGGGAGGGTCTACCCGCAACTCAGCACAGAGAGCCGAGTTGAAGCAATCTCAATCACGGACGGAAGAGTCACCAAGACCGGATCCAGCCTAGACCTACTGAAACTCAAGTCCGCCTCAGTCGATTCTCTTGACCTCCATGGATCAACCGCTCTCCCCGGCCTCGCCGACTCCCACATTCACCTTCTGGGTCCATCCCGGAAATTCAAAGGATGCTTGCGAAAGCCTCTTCAACAAAACTGAGAGACAATTGGATCCTCGGAAGAGGATGGGATCAAGAGATGCTCCGAGAACGTCGATACCCCGATCGATCCGACATCGACGTTGTTGCAAACCCCGTCTTCCTTAGAAGAATTTGCGGCCATGTCGCTGTTGCAAACTCGGCAGCATTGACCGCAGCGGGCGTCAACGAGAACACGCCAGAACCCTTTGGTGGAGAAATAGAAAGGGACTCGATTGGCAAACCCAATGGCATATTGAAAGAGCGGGCCCTAGAGATTGTTAGTAGATCAGTCCCTAGAGACGAGACAGAGGCCAGACAAGCTCTGGTCGTCGCTTCTGAGAAACTCTTGGCGCAAGGCGTCACTGCACTGCACTGCATAGTCGAAGACGAGCAAGAATTCAAGGCCCTGAGAGAATTGAAGAAGGAGGGGAAGATAGAGCAGACAATTTACGTAATCCTACCACTGAACATGCTCGATCAAGTTAGCTCAATGGAAGACGAGCTGGGAGTGTGGGCCAATGGCTTCAGAATTGGAGGGATCAAGGTTTTCCTGGACGGCTCTCTCGGGGCGAGAACTGCGGCACTCGGGCATCCCTACGACGACGACCCCGGGTCATCCGGTATGCTGACAACATCTAGAGAGCAACTGTCGAACTTGATAGAGAAGGCAGGAGAAACCGGCCTGCAGTTATGCTTGCATGCAATAGGCGACAGGGCCGTTCAATTGGGAGTCGAGACGCTGAATGAATCTCTGGGGCCGCGCGATTGTCGGAAGTCGAGACCCCGAATAGAACACGCGTCTCTATTGTCCCCGGATCTGATCAAAAAAATGGCGAACTTAGGTTTAGTTGCCTCCGTTCAACCGCGCTTCATCTACTCGGACAATTGGGCAGAGCAGCGCCTAGGAAGGGACCGGATTCAATACTTGTATCCGTTCAAATCTATGCTTCGAGCCGGGATCCATTTGGCGGCCGGGTCGGATACTCCTAGTGATGATCCGAGCACGGCTGAGGGCTTGTGGTCCGCCGTCTCTCGCCCCGGGCTCTCGCCCTCAGAACGGTTAACACCGAGCGAGGCCCTCACTTGCTACACACGGGGAGCAGCTTACGCCTCGTTCTCGGAAAACGATGAGGGAACTCTAGAGCTTGGCAAATGGGCGAACCTGACGATCTTGGATCGCGACCCCTTTGAATCCCCACCAGAGGCTCTTAGGAAACTTCGGGTAGTACAAACAATCGTTCGTGGAAAGGTGTTCCGTTGGAACTAATCCTAGAATTCTAGACTCTTTCCGGAGAATCCGACGGCAGAAGTACATCGTGTGGACGAGCCTCCTCAGCACCCGAGTGGGTTATGGCTGCCAAGTGCGCTTTTTCCCAGAGTTCTGGAATCGTCTTGGCTCCGGCGTATCCCATTGATGCTTGCAATCCTGCCGACATTTCTTGGATAACAACGCTCACTTCTCCCTTGTAGGGAACCCAGCCCTCAACTCCCTCCGGAAGCCCCTTCGAGGGTTGAGCATAGCGATCCATGGAGAATCGCTTGGCCATTGCCGAAGGACTTCCCATTCCTCGGTATTGTTTGTAGTATCGACCGCCAATCGTTATGAGCGTGCCAGGCGCTTCTTTGCAACGCGCGAACAGGTTGCCCATCATTACGGCGGATGCTCCAAGTGACATTGCGACTGCAGCGTCCCCGGGACCCCTTATCCCGCCATCCGCGATTATCGGAATCTTCGACCCGTATGTCCGAACTGCATCAGCAACCTGAGCGGTCGCATAGACCGTCGGCGAGCCCGCTTTGGTTGCCTCCATTGTGGTACAAATGGACCCTGAGCCTATTCCAACCCTGAATCCAGCGATACCTTCCAGTTTTGTTATCGCATCCTCAGCAGCCTTGTAAGTTCCGATGCTTCCCACGACCACGTCCGCGTCGACCTCTTCCAAGATCTTTTTCGTCGCGCTGAACACGTTAGCATTGTGGAAGTGGGACACGTCGATTACGAGAATGTCAGCGATTTCGCTGAGCTTCTTGGCTCTTTTGAGATCGAAGGGTGATACTGCGGCACCACAGAGCAGTTGCCCGTTTTCGTCTCGGGCCGCGTTGGGGAACCTTCCACGAAGGAGAATGTCCTTGATGGTCATCAAGCCCTTGAGGCGTCCTTCCTTATCGATCAGGGGAAGTTTCTCGACACGATGCTTGTGAAGAATTTCCTTTGCGCCTTCGATGTTCGTATCGTCGGGCGCGGTTATGACCTTCTTTGTCATAACATCCTTGGTGAGCAGGCTGGAGTCTGCAAACCGAACATCTCTTCCGGTAACGATACCGACTAGCTTCTCTGCCTCGACCACAGGTAGACCGGAGATGTTGTGCTTCTGCATCAACTCGGTAGCGTATTCGACTGTCTCGGTCGGCCTGATTGTGATTACGTCCTTTATCACGAGAGATTCTGCGCGTTTCACTTTTCTTGCCATCTCCACCTCTTCTTCTGCGGTGCAGTTGCGGTGGAGCACTCCGAGAGCTCCGAGCCTGGCGACGGCTATGGCCATTTCGCTCTCCGTTACTGTGTCCATTGGACTCGCGACAAAGGGCATGTTAAGAGAGTGGTTCAGGGTGACCTGGGTCGATAGTTCGACTTGGTTGGGTTCAACTTCAGTCCATCCGGGAAGCAGGATGAGATCCCTGAAAGTAACTGCCACGTCAGTATCCTTGAACTTGGATCTGAACCCTGGCTCCGACACCTAGTTTCCAAATCTCCCTGAGTTTGCAAGAAAACAGCTGATTTCCCTTATTATACATACCGACAGAGTTGGAGAATTTCTTTTCCGAGAAAGGTTCAAAGATAGCTACGAGTATCTCTTTGAGGTTTTGCCTGGCCAACTGAACGCTTTTTTTCTAGACGGGTTTTTGGCATCTATCGCAATACCATTTCATCTGCACAGGGTCCCAACGAACGGGCTGCTGACAAGTCGGACAGCGATTGTACCCAACGGCTGTCGTGACCTTTCGCTTTCTGAAGAAAAGGAACCCTAAGAGGAGGCCGGCCGCCACACCCACGGCGAGACCGATCAAACCAAAGACGAGCCCGGATGAAAAGAGTGACCCGCTTTGCTCGGCCTGGAGAGCACTCAAAGCCGCAGCCAACGAGTGTTGGACAGCGCCGGCATAATCCATTGTGGAATAGTGTTGGTTTGCGAGCGCCATTTCTCGGTTTGCGATTGCGATTGTTCCGCTGTTAATCAAGCTGTTTCCCGTGGCGGCGAGGGCGTCTTGGGCAATAATCAGGAGCTCGTCGTTGATTCCTCTGAGGACTGTGTCTTTGTCAAACTGGCTGTACGTATTGGAATCCGGGTAGTAAGCCATTACACTGTTTGTGAAATCCTCTGTTTGATCGTAGATGAATGGGTGATTCAAGCCGATCATGTGGCCTAGCTCATGAATTGTTGCGCGAGTGAAGCCGAAACCCTTGCCAGGTTGTTTGGGAAAGACGTTGTATCCATAGGTTAGCGTGGAGTTTGATTGGTTCACTAGAATCATGTCGCCCAGGGCGACACCGCCTATGGATCCGGGCGGTTCCGATAGTTCGATATTTTCCTTGAAGGTAAAGGCGAAAGTGTAGTTTCCTTGGAATGCGAAGAGAAAGCCGGGAATGTCGTACTGTGAGGTTGTGTGGGTTGCGTTGATGAACTGGGTCATATGGCCCTTGCCATAAACTGACAACCAGTTCCAGACAAGCCTAGCATCGACAATCGGAATTGATAGAGCCGGATCTTTGACCTTCGTTGTTGCGTTCGCAACGACAGCTGCAAGTTGCGGGTACGCTGTAATGTCTGAGAACTTTGCAGAGACTGTGACCGTGGCAAATGGAAGGAGGCTCGCAAGTTGGTTCTGAACCATCGTGGTGTTGAGTGTCGTGGAGATCTTGGGCCCCTTTGCCTTTTCTGCATCTGTCCGGTTGTCAAACACGAATAGTTGGAAATTGTACCTCTGGGCATATGTGACCGGGTACAGCTGGTCCGCCGCGAACAAGTTGTAGACTGCGCCGGAGATGTAATCGTTAACGAACTCGGCGGCCCAAATCCTGCCATATGGGGTTGAAAGATTCACGCCCCTGGCACCTGCCGCGACCTGCATCGGAAGCTCATTCGTCCAATAGCTCGTGCCTGCCGAGAGATCGGTATAGTAGATTCTCCCTGTTCCGCCCCAGCTGGTCATGTAGTGGCGAGGTAAACTCAGACCGAGATCCGGATCGGTGACTGTTCGATTGTAATAATGGGCCTGAACAGCCATTGTGCTGTTGCAAGAACACTTGGTAATGGCGACTTGGTACTGCTGGAATGACAGCGAGGGTATGATTGTTCTGTTGAGGTCTGAAATGAAAAGAGTGTATCCGGGGTTCGGAATCGCTCCAAAGAGTGTCTGGTTTGAAATAAGCCAGTTCTCTACTTTGTTCGCGTCGTAGAAGTAGTTCTGAACCAGGCTCACCTTTGTGCTAGTCTTGTTAAGGGCCGGATTACCGAAAAAGGGAGGAGGCGTGCCCGGAACTGTATCTTGCTCTTTTCCGGTGGAATTTACGTACCTTGCAAAACTCTGGACAAGAGCCGAGCTTGCCTCCTCATACACGTATTGGTATGTGAAATTGTACATGACCCCGGTGTTGATAGGTCCTTGCAGGACCTGCTGGTATTTGACCGGAATCGAGTTTATGCCACTTGTCAGGTAGGAGGAGTTCAGGTCGGTGTTGGAAAAGCCGAGAAGAACAACCTTGATGGTCAGGGGAACGACTCGGGAAGCGGCTACAGCTCCCGGCGAGTTGGACTGAGAGTACTGGCCGTTTGCTTGCGAGATTGAGAGTAGAATGAATAGGGAGATTGCGAGAAAGCGGATCGTTCCCATTCTCATAGGCCTTTAGACGCCTGAAATTGGTTCCTTATCAGGCGTTTCCTAGGCTGGCGTGACACTCGGTAAAGTCAGGTCTCCCCTTGTTAGGATCAGGATTTTTGCTTCTTTTCCCTCCGCTCGAATGGATTGTTGGACGGCGCTCGAGGCTGTTCGTGAGGGCTTTAGCTTGAACGAGTCTCTGGCGTAAAGATCTGGGAGTACAGATACGAGTTGTATTCTGTGCTTCTCCAGAGCGTCTTGCAAGAAAAGAGAGACATGACTTCCGAGCTTGAACTTGTGCCGGAGCTCCGAGACTAGCTCTTTCTTTTCTGAGAATCGTCTGGAGAATTCTAGGAATCCCCGGTCTCCGATGCCCTTTGAGCACTCCGCAACTAGGATGATCGTTCCTCCCTTCTTTACGGCTCCGAAAGCGTTGGATAGGACTCGGACTCCATGATAGAGGTCCATTCCCAACAACTTTCCAGCGGCAACAACGACGACATCGGACTTTCGGTCTATTCTTGGAGCATGGACCTGCAGATACCGGGGGACCGCCTCCTGAAACACCGCCTTAAGCTCTCCCGAGAAAACCGAGTTGATTCCCCCCCAGCCATCAGGCACGAAGGTGAGGCTGTAGAACACGCCTGCCATCTTGTAGGCCTCAAACGAGTCTGAGAGCACGAGGTTCTCCCCAGTTTCACCTGGGTGTGGAACACCCTTGACCATGAGTGATCTGTTCTTCGCAATTGTGTCAAGAGACGATGCTCCTGGAAGCAGGATATCGGGTCCGCCCGTGAAACCGCTCGCAAAGTGAGGGGTAACCATACTCAGGCTAATTTTTACATCGCAAGCGAGAAGTTCGCTTTCGAGAAGGACACTAGTCCCTTGACTGGTTTTGCCGATTTCAGCAAAAGCTCCACCTTTGGGGTCAATGTTCTTGACGCCATGGTCCACTGAGGACGATCGAGACTCCACGTTTGAAGTTCGACCTCGAGAGAATAGCTTGACCTCTGTAACCCCATGGGTCCCTAGCTGTGTCTTGATCATCTCAATTGCCCGCTGCTGAACATGTAAAGGAACGATAGGGTCTATCAAAACGCCAACGATTGACCCAGGTTTTAGGATGCTTGAAAGCGAAAAGTCATTGATGGGGCGAGAAAGGGACTCCTCGATCTGATTGGAGAGGTTTGCGGTCGCGGTTGGTTTTTTGGGTTCTAGAATCTTGTAGAAATTGTCGTCTGGGACTCTGATCGGAATCTCAGTTTCGCCGTATGGAATCCAGAGTTCCGAATTTGCTCCCCGCGTCGGGGTATCTTGAGCTTGCCTTTAAATCGCTATACCGGAACCTGACTGTTCATGCGCGAGAGCTTCGTGCGTCTTTTAGCGTCGACAGATGAATTGGTGGGTCTTTAGATGCCACGTTCTCTTGAAGATAACTTCTCCAAGACGCTGGTGAGAACTGGAGCATTGCAGTTTGGAATGTTCACATTGTCAGGAGGCAGAATCAGTCCATACTACTTGGACCTCCGAGTGATTCCGAGTTTTCCTGATGCTTTCCGCACATGCTCGGACCTCTTGGCAATGAATGCAAAGTCCATTGAAGGAATCGACAAGATAGGGGGCATCCCGACAGGTGGATTGCCCTGGGCAGCCGTACTCGCCTACGCGCTGTCCAAGCCTCTCGTCTACACAAGGAAGGATATCAAACTACATGGGAGAGAAAGAACAGTTGAAGGAATACTAACGCCGGGCGACAGAGTTCTGCTTATCGACGACGTGATCACGACAGGCAAGAATATTCTCACTGCCCTACAGAGCATTCGCGGAGAAGGAGGCGTTGTCGAGAACGCACTCGTTCTTCTCGACAGGCAGGAGGGGGGAGAACAGCATCTCATGAAAGAAGGAGTAAAACTGCACTCGGTCGCAAAAATCGCGACCGTGGCACAGAAGCTTCTCGACATGGACGCGATCACCAAGAAACAGTTCGAGGAACTCGCGGGCTTGAGCGAAACAGCGGAGTAACTACCACAACAGGGGCAAGTAGCATTCTAAAATGGAAACCACCGCATCTCTTCCGCGCGAACTTCAGGTAACAAGGTCAACTCTGGAGAACGGACTCAAGGTCCTCATTCGAGAGATCCCCAACGCTCCCGTCGCGGGCTGCTGGACTATCTACCGGGTGGGCTCACGAAACGAGAAGCCTGGCCTCACCGGGATCTCTCACTGGGTCGAACATATGCTCTTCAAAGGCGGAGGCAAACTCGCCAAGGGGGATATCGGACGCCTCGTCAGCAGAGTGGGAGGAGAATACAACGGATTCACATCTAAGGATTTCACGGCCTATTACGAGATCCTACCTGCGGACCATATCGAGACCGGATTATTGATCGAATCGGAGAGAATGATGAATGCGGCTCTTGATCCGCGCGAAGTTGAATCAGAACGATCGGTCGTTGTCTCGGAAAGAGAGGGAAACGAGAACGACCCCGAGTTTCTAGCAACAGAAGAATTGTTCCTTAGTGCTTTCCGATACCATCCTTACAGATGGTCGGAGGGCGGGACAAAGCCCGACCTTCAACGCGTCACCCGAGACGACCTCTTCGAACACTATCGGCGATATTACGCGCCGGGAAACGCAATGCTGGTTGTAGCGGGGCCTTTCTCTCCGAAGAAGATTCTGCCCAAGATCGAAGAAAGCTTCTCGCCGCTCTCCAAAGCTGAGAAGCCTCCTGAGCCCAACATTGTAGAACCTCTTCAGGCTGGGGAGAGACGGGTAGAGTTGCGAGTGCCATCGGAAGCTGACTACATTAAAGTCGCCTACCACACCCCAGGCTTTGGAAACGAAGACGTTTACGGACTAATGATGCTGGACGCGGTTCTCAGCGGAGTACGACTCTTCGCCTTCGGCCCCGGTCAGACATCTGGCCGAAGTGCCAGGCTCTACAGGGCGCTCGTCGAGAAGAAGATTGCAACTCAAGCTTCCTCGGAGTTCTTTCCATCAATCGACCCCTCCATCTTCGCTCTCGACCTTACGGTTTGGGACGGAGTCAACATTGACAAGGCCGAGAAACTCTTATTCGACGAGATCGAGAGGATAAAGGCGACGCCGCCGAGCAGGCACGAACTAGAAAGATCTCTAGCTCAGATCCGGTCACAGTACTCATACACGTTCGACGGTGTTGCTCGCCAGGGATTTGTAATCGGAATCTTTGAACTTGTCATCTCATTCGAGACGATGACGAAACTGGTTGACAAATTGTCCAAGATAACTGCCCAGAAGATCTCGGAGGTCGCAAGGAAGTATCTGACCATCGAGAACAGGACAGTTTGTAGAACAATGGGTGTGAGGAACGCTCATGGGCATTGATTCCGATCTTCCCAAACTAGTCGAAGAACACTCGATCGCCAAGGGAGTGAGATGCCTCGTATACCGCACCACTGACAATCCCACCGTTGCAGTCCATGGAAGCATCAGGGCCGGGACCGCGCTTGAACCCAAGAACCACCATGGAATCGCGGAGCTTGCAACCAGGCTCTTGATCCGAGGATCACGGAAGCTGCGTCCGGAGAAGATCGCCGATTCTTTGGAGTCCATTGGGGCAGCGATCAACTTCCGCAACACGCCTGACGCGATATTGTTCCAGGCACGGATGACGACTCCCTGGATGAAGAGAGTCCTGGATATTCTAGCGGAATGTCTGACCAAACCCTCGTTTGACAGGAGGGATGTGGAGAAGGAGAAAGAGGAACTGCTAACAGACATCCGTCTGAGAGATGACGATCCTACGAGGAGAGGAATCCGTGAGCTGGTCGCAATGGTCTATCCGCAAAACCATCCGTACGGTCAAGACAAGTTCGGGACAGCCGAGAGCGTCAAGAATATCGAGAGAGCCAACCTAGACGATTACTTTGACGATCACGTCGCCAAAGCTCCCGTGATCATAGCCTTCGCGGGACAGTTCAAATCCGACCAGGCCCTGAAGTGGAGCGGCCGGACATTCGGTGAGAGAGAAGATTCTGCAGCAATGAAAGACGTTTCAGGAACCCCACCAAATTCCTACAAGAAGGAGATTGTCATGCCTCACAAGTCTCAGACAGAGATCATGATGGGAACACTAGCTGTCGCGCGGCTGGACCCAGACTATGAGCCACTCAACCTACTGAACGCAATCCTGGGCGAACTGGGCTTCATGGGGAGGCTTGGACAAAGGGTGCGGGACAAAGAAGGGCTTGCATATTCGTGCACATCGTTTCTCAACGCCGGACTCCAAGGCGGCAACTGGACCGCCCTCGCTGGGGTAAATCCGAAGAACGTGGACCGTGCCAGAAAGCTAATGGAAGAGGAGATCAAGAGGGTGATCGACGAGCCGGTTCTGGAGCAAGAGCTTGAAGATGCTAAAGAAAACCAGACCGGTTCCGCATTGATGGAACTGGAATCAACTGAAGGAATCGCCCGGACCAGCCATAATCTCGTCCACTACGCACTCGGACTGGATTATTTCGCGAAAAGGCGACAGCTTTTCCGGAGGATCAATGTAGGCCAACTTCAAGAGATGGCAGGCAAATATTTGCAGGCGTCACGGACTTCCACGGTGATAGCTGGGCCGAAAGCCAAAGCCTAGCCAATTTCCAAACCCTAAAAACCGCCTCGTATCACGGACATAGTCATGGATGATCCGGCCAAAGAAGTATCGATAGACGAATTCAAAAAGCTCGAGATCCGAGTTGGATTAGTTGTGGAGGTCTCGCGCGTTCCCCGAACCGAAAAGCTCTACAAAGTCATTGTGGACTTTGGCCCTCAAGGAAAGCGACAGACCGTAACAGGTCTAGTTGGATACTATACGGCGGAGGAACTGATGAACAAGAGAGTTGCCTTCGTTCTGAACCTGAAGCCTGCGAAGTTTGCTGGCGAAAAATCCGAGGGCATGCTTCTGGCGGCCTCAGATGGAGAGAAGCTGTCTCTTCTAACGATCGAGAGGGATGTTCCGAACGGGGCCCGAGTCAGCTAGGATCGATTGCTATAGTTATGCCAAACCAGTGGATCGAGCGCAGGAAGAAGGATCAGTACTACAAGCTTGCCAAGCTCAGAGGATACCGGAGTAGAGCCGCTTACAAGCTTCTTCAGACAACGAGGATCTACAATCTCATGCTTCCGGGTCAGAAGGTTGTTGACCTCGGGTCCCAGCCTGGAGGTTGGCTGCAGATTGCAAGGGAAGCAGTTGGACCGGAGGGCTTGGTCCTCGGAGTCGATATCAAGAAGATCGAACCTCTTCCTTATTCCAACGTGAGGCTGATAGAGGCGGACATATACTCTGAGGACTTACCGCAGAGGATCATTTCCGAGCTAAAGGGACCTGCTGACGTGGTTCTATCAGACTTGGCACCAACCATCATCGGAGCATGGGAGGTGGATCATGCTAGGCAGGTCGATCTTGCAAGAGTTGCGCTTAGAATACTGCAAGAGGTTCTCAAGAAAGGCGGAAACGCGTTCATCAAACTGTTCCACGGACCGGAACTTAGAAGGTTTCAGGACGAAGCCGACGAGTTTTTCGAGAAGAGCAAACTATTGAAACCGAAGGCGAGTCGCCCGGAGAGCTCGGAAGTCTACTACCTTGGCCTAGATTTCAAAATGAGGTGGATGCCTCCTGAGCCAAAAACGTGAGCATCCTAGAATAATCCTGGTGACGGGGGCACCTGGGGTTGGAAAGACGACCCTGATTCAACGGATTCACCAACACTACAAGACCAAAGGGCTGAGAATAGCGGGTATTACAACCCACGAGGTAAGGGAAGGCGACCAACGCGTTGGGTTCAGAATAACCAACCTCTCATCAGGCGCCGAAGGGTGGCTAGCCAGGTTGGACGACGGTGCGGGTCCAAGAATAGGAAAATACACTGTCGTCAGCCGAGACCTCGAGCTGATCGGCGTAGGGGGACTGAGAGAAGCTACGGAAAGGCCTGACGATCTCGCCCTCGTTGATGAAATTGGACCCATGGAAATGACGAGCAGTGCGTTCAGAGACGCTGTAGCCAAACTTCTCTCTCAGGAGGGGTTCGTGATTGCGGCTGTGAAATACGGCTCACATTACCCTGAAGTCGAGGGAGCCTCTGAGACAGCCGAGACCGTGAACATGGAAGTGTTGAGGAACAATCGCGAGGAAGTCTTTCAGAGGATAACCTCGATCGTCGACAGCTGGATGAAACGGTAGGAGCGAGATAACTTGCGAGTGTGCGGTGTGGATGACGCGGGCCGCGGTCCAGTAATCGGACCACTAGTCATTGCAGGGATCCGTATAGAAGAAGAGAAACTCGATCAGCTTAGGTCGCTTGGAGTCAAGGATTCGAAGAAACTGTCGCCGGAGGCCAGAATGGAACTCTCTACTGAGATCCCTAAGATTGTTGATGAATATCACATTGTCGAGTTGGAGGCGGCTCATCTGGACTTGGTGGTAAACCGCTCTCCAAGATTTCAAAGACTCAACTTATTGGAAGCGAAAGCAATGGCTGAAGTGATCGAGAAACTGAAACCTCATCTAGCTTATGTCGATGCCTCAGATACCCGCCCAGAACGATTCAAGAACAACATTCTGGAGCACCTCAGCTTCAAACTCAAATTGGTCTCTGAACATCACGCAGATGAAAAATATCCATCAGTCTCCGCCGCGAGTATCCTCGCGAAGGTTCGCAGAGATTCGAGAATCGAGGAAATAAAGAAAGAATACGGCGACGTTGGATCAGGGTATGCAACGGATCCAAAAACCATCAGGTTCCTAAGCGAATACTACTTGGCAAATCGAGATTTTCCACCGATCGTCAGGAGATCATGGAAGACGCTCAGGAACATCGTCCGAGAAATCTCCCAATCAAAACTGTGCTGAGGGGTGAGATGTTCTTCGACGGCTCAGGCAAATGCCTTCTCGCTCATCTTATTGGTCCGAGTAACTTTGACCAATCATCGCCGTCGTGCTATTACGATAGTTGAGGGTCAGATATAACAGATTTTACTGGCGAGGAGAGAGGACTCCTAGCCAATCATATGGCTGAAAGCGCCGGTCGCGGTATACTTTTGGGCCATCTTCACATAGGCTCGAAAGGACTCTCTTATCATCCGAACGTCCTTGTCGGTTGCCTTCCTCAGTACCTTGGCGGGTGAACCCACTGCGACTGAGCGCGGAGGGATAGTTCTGCCCTCGAGAACGACGGTGCCAACCCCGATTATAGAGTGAGCGCCGATTTTCGCCCCATCGAAAATGATGGCTCCGGCTCCGATGAGGCATTCGTCGCCGATTCTGCAGGCATGAACAATCGCGCTGTGAGCGACTGTAACTCCATTGCCAATGACGCCAGCATTCTCGGCGGAACAATGAACGACAACATTGTCTTGTAGACTGCAATTGGCTCCAACCCTGATCCGCCCGTAGTCACCGCGAAGCACCGCTCCCGGCCAAATGCTAGTTCGTGAACCGACTACCACGTCACCGATGATACTCGCGTTGGGAGCCACCATGGCCATTGGATGGACTCTTGGTTTCTTTGAACCGAGCTGATAGAGAGGCATATCTCCTCCATCGAGCAACCGCTAATTCATCTCTCTTGGCTTTGGACGACAGAGGTGGAAGTCCAGGGTATTCAGGTTGCCCCATAAACGAGAATCTTCTGAATTGAAGACGATGGAGCTTGAGTCGGAGCCTGGTCCACTTTGGCCTCAGAGGAAGACGCTTCCTGCTTCGGTTTCTTAGAGGGTTCAATCACTTCGAAGGCGAACAGAGCTATGATTAGGATGACAATCACCAAGATTCCCTCGGGCCTTGGAGCTCCCGTGGTGTCATTGTACATGAAATTCCGAATATCCAGAATGGCTGACCCCAGGTAGGGGACTGGAATCGTATACTGGTAGGTTCCCACCACGACGGAATAGGGAACCCCGTTGGGGTAGCCGGGCCAGCTATCTCGGCCAGGATTAGTGACGTAATTATCCCCTTGGGTCACGAAGAAGTATCCTTTACCCGTCTGATTTGTAATATTGACCTGTCTAACTCGGTGAACCACCAAGAAATCGGGCTGAGAGGGATAGGGACGAAACACGATTATTGAACCGTTCGGGGGAGGACCCGCGACGATCGTATTCGGGTCTTGACCCCTAATTACGATGAGGGCTCCGACGGGTAACGTGCAGTTGATGGGTGGGCACATGCTTCCTGAAGATACGACAAGAACTGGATACTCTGTGTTAAGGGCCAGCCGGACTCCGCCCCAGACTGCTAGAGCGCCGAGGATCACGATACCTACTAGAAGAAGTCCCCGTGCGGTTTCATTTCTCTTGATAAATTTCCAGAATTTGCGAATATAAGCGCTCAAAGTCTCAAGTCTAGTCTAGACATGCTTTTGCTGGAAGGGTCCTATCTCGGCCTCGTACTGAATCCGCCTCAAAAACTCTTCTGCAGCCCGAGCACCAGCCGTCAGGAACTCTTCACCTCTAGGGGTGATCCGGTAGACTTTTCGGCCTCGGCCGCCTTCGGCCTCCCATACAGCCTGCAAGTAGCCCTTCTCCTCCATTGAATGAAGGAGCGGATAGAGTGTTCCAGCGCTCAAGTAGACTTTGAATCGGTCACGGATCTCGAGGTTGACCTCGTAGCCCCAGCGCGGCTTGCTCTTGAGGAGTCGAAGTATGATAAGGTCAAGATGGTTCTTCACCAATCTCTCCCTCCAAGCCTTATCCAGATCCTTATTCAAGCAACACCGGAACTCTTTGAAACCTACAACCCCAAACAATTGCCCCTTAACGCTTTCTAGGTTTTTATCGAACAGCCTAGGTCTTGCTTGTTCCAGTTGTCTGCTACGATCTTTGACCTTCTCCCGAAACCACTAGCGGAAGCTGTCAAGGAAAGAGGATTTGAAAAACCAACTGAAGCACAAGAAAGGGCCATTCCCCCAATCCTCGAAGGAAAGAACGTCCTTCTAATATCGCCCACGGCAAGCGGAAAGACCGAATCCGCGATCCTCCCGGTCTTCACCCGCTTCTTGATGAGTACGGATAAAGGTCCCGGTGTCAAGATTCTCTACATGACCCCGCTTCGCGCCCTGAACCGAGACCTTCTAGATCGACTGGAGTGGTGGGGAAAAAAGATCGACCTCAGGGTAGCTGTGAGGCATGGGGACACAGAAGTCCGTGAAAGAGTCGCTCATGCTCGCAATCCGCCTGACATGTTAATCACGACCCCTGAGACCCTCCAGGCTCTTCTCCCTGGCCGTATCATGCGAAGGCACCTTCGAGAAGTCAGATTCCTGATCATCGATGAGGTGCACGAGCTGGCGGAGGATAAGAGAGGCAGCCAGCTAGCAATTGCTATCGAACGGCTAAGGTGGATTACCCAGAGAGACTTCCAAGTCATAGGGCTGTCGGCAACAATCGGGTCCCCTGAGAAAGTTGGGGCATTTCTCGTCGGAAGCAAGCGTCCAGTTGAGATCGTCCGGATCCCTGTTGCGAGAAAGATGCGACTGGAGACATTGTTTCCCGAACCATCTGGGCCGGATCATCAGCTTGCTTCGAAAATCTTCACTCACCCTGAGGTCGCGGCCAGGCTCCGAATAATGAAGGAGATGATCAAGAACCACAAGTCCGTCATCCTCTTTACGAACACTAGATCGATCGCTGAAGTATTAGCGAGCAGATTCAAAGTCTGGGACATTGACTTTCCGATATCGATCCATCACGGAAGCTTGGCTAAGCCATCCAGGATAAGCGCTGAGCGCGGCTTGAAGGAAGGAGAACTCAGAGGGCTCGTCGCCACTTCGAGCCTGGAGCTCGGAATTGATGTAGGAAGGATAGACTACGTTATCCAGTACATGAGCCCTCACCAAGTGACACGTCTCATCCAGCGAGTCGGACGATCGGGCCATAGCGTTGGCAAGATGGCTGATGGGGTAATCATCGCAAGCGACTCGGACGACGCTCTCGAAGCACTCGTGATATCGAGAGGAGCTCTCAGCGAGGATTTGGAGGAAGTGTCGGTTCCCGAGAAACCGCTCGACGCGCTCTGCCACCAGCTCGCGGGCTTGTTGATACAGAACAGAAAATGGTACTTTAACGAGCTTGTTGAGCTAATATCGAAAGCGTATCCGTATCGAAACCTCACCGAGGACGACGTTGCCGCCGTCGCGAACTACATGCACTCGCGTTTTCCGCGCCTCTCCTGGGTCTCGCAACAAGACAAGATGGTGATGAGGCCGTCGAGAGTCAAAGACCTCTACACGTACTACTTCAACAAGCTCTCAATGATACCAGACGAGAAACAATACCTCGTCATCGAGCAGGAGACCGACACCGCGGTCGGTGTGCTTGACGAAGCCTTCGTAGCCGAGTATGGCCAACCCGGTACGAAGTTCATTGTCCGGGGAACGCCATGGATGATGCAGAGTATCAGAGGTGACAAGATTTTCGTCAAACCGATCTCCGACCCGACAGGGGCGATACCGAGCTGGGTGGGCGAGGAGATACCTGTCCCCCACAAGGTCGCCAGCGAAGTTGGGGAGATAAGAAGGAGGGTAGGAGACCTTTACGAGAAAGGCCAGAAGATCAACGAGATAGCCCAGACACTCAGTCAAGAATATCCTGCGGACCCTAAGACCTTAGAACGAGCAATATCGGAAACATACGAGCAGTTCGAACAAGGACTCCCGGTCCCCAACGATCACCTTCTTACTGTTGAGGAGTGGGATGATTTCATCATCGTCAACTCCCACATGGGAACATTGGTCAACAGGACGCTAGCCCGGCTTATCGGACACCTGTTGTCCGACGAGGCAGGTGTGAGCGTCGGGATCCAGCAAGATCCCTACAGGATTGTTTTCCAGGCTGTCGGCGGAGTAGATGCAAATGACGTTGTGAAAATGGTTCGCCGTCTCTCTGAGATCGAGGTGGACGAGGTTGCGATAACTGCGTCGAAGAGAACAGGATTGTTCAAGCGAAGGCTGGTCCATGTCGCGAGAAGATTTGGAGCAATTTCAAGATGGACAGACTTCAGCAGCATAACCCTCCGCCAGCTCGCGAAGAGCTTCGAAGGAACAGTCATCATGGACGAGGCCGTTCGTGAGACCCTGGAAAGGGACATGGACATTCCCCACACGAAAGAAGTTCTGCAATCCATCGCCAGGCACGAGATTCAGCTCAAGGTGGTCAAGACGGTCGCGGGAGAAGCAACGCCGATCGCGAGGATTGGCCTTGAGAGGATCAGTCGCAAGACTGACTTGATTCCGACCGAGAAACTCGGCCAGATCCTGGTCGGGTCGGCGAAGGCGAGAATCCTCAATGAGGTCAAGACGCTCGTCTGCACTAACTGCTGGAAGTATGTTGAGATGAAAAGAGTCAAAGACATCCCCGCCACTCCTGAATGTCCTGAATGTGGATCGAAGACTCTTGCCGCCTTGGCAGTGTCCGACGAAGACATGAAGAAGATTCTGTCAAAGAATGGCACTCATCTCTCTGAGAGAGAAAAGAACGTCTTATCAAGGGCAGACGAAACCGCGAAACTTGTCAACAAGTACGGTAGGCTCGCAGTCTACACCCTAGCTGGAAGAAGAGTTACGCCGGAGGCAGCCGTGGATATTCTCCGAAAACACCGAAGGCCCACGAACGGCTTCTTTGAGGCGATAATGGAGGCCGAGAGAGAGGCTTTGAAGGAACGTTTCTGGTAAATGTCCAAACAACGCTTATCTCAACGGACCGGGTTATCTTGTTTGAAACGCGTTCGAGCGGCTCGAAGCGATCGATGAGAATTTGAACGTACTCGACGAACGGTTAAATGACGCACCGAAAATCCGGGAAGACCAGCCTGGACTACGGAACGTTATGAATCGTGTCGATGCCGAAATCACCGTCGAAGTAGATGGACTTAGACGGGAGTTCGATAGCAAGGAGGGCAAGGTCACTGCTCTCGACGGCGTGAATCTGCAAGTCCGAAAGGGCGAGATCTTCGGCGTTCTTGGCCCTAACGGGGCTGGAAAAACGACTATGATCAGGATACTTTCCACGCTTCTTCTACCAACTTCCGGAAAGGCAGGCGTGATGGGATTCGACGTCGAGAAAGAGCCGGAGAAAATCCGGGCCGTAATCAACATGGCCAGTGGCGCGGAAAGAGCAGGTTACGATTTCATCAGCGCCCGTGGAAACCTCTGGTTCTTCTCGCAGCTTTACGGAATACCCTCCGAAGAAGCGCACAAACGAATCAATGAATTGTCAGACATGCTCGGACTACAGAACTATCTGGACAGGAAATTCTACGCGCTCTCCACGGGGTACAAGCAACGAGTAACATTGGTAAGAGCATTCATCAACGATCCCAAGGTCGTGTTTCTTGATGAGCCAACAATTGGTCTCGATGTGATGACCGCGTTGAGCATACGCGAGTATATCCTGAAACAGGCAAAAGAGCACGGCAGGACAATTCTAATTGCAACTCACAACATGGCCGAAGTTGATGCGATCTGCAACCGTGTTGCCATAATTGACAAAGGCAAGATCCTCGCTTGCGATACTCCTGCGGCGCTGAAAAGGTCCTTAGGAGCGCCGTCACTCGTCTTGGAGGTCTCACCGGTTCCGGCTCCCGCAAGCCTTGAACCACTTGGGAAGCTTGACGGGGTCAAGGGCTACACATCGTCGGTCGATGAGGAAAGAGGGTTATCGCGAATTCAAGTTGTAGTGGACAGCGACGGATCCGCCCAATCCGTGATTGACTCAGTTCGAAAGTCAGGAATGACCGTCGTGTCAAACTGGAGACAACAGGCAACGCTAGAGGAGGTATTCGTCGCGTTAGTGGGGCGAGGGTTTAGGGAGAGAGAACATGAAGCTGCATAGTAATCCGTGGCTCAGAACCGCATATGCCAGATTGTGGGTCAGGGCGAAAAGCATCTACGGAGAACCGCTCTGGGTGGCCGTTAATGTCGGATTCCCATTCTTTACTTCCTTCTCCTTTACGATGGTTTACAGAGCTTACGGGCTTGGAGCCTACGCCGGATTTGCTATCCTCGGCGGAGTCATGATTTCGTTCTGGGGTAACGTTCTATGGTCAATGGCAAGCCAGTTCAACTGGGACAAGCAGGTTGGACTATTCGAGATCTACATCAGTTCTCCTGCGCCTATCACGGCGATACTGGTCGGGATGTCTCTCGGCGGGATCTTAGGCACGGCGCCATCCGCAGCAATGGTGGCTATTCTAGGATGGGTTATTTTCGCTCCACCAATCCATCCTTTCTGGCCAGCGGTCGTCCTTGTCTTCTCTCTCACCCTAGCATCTCTGTACGCAATGGGAATGGCCCTATCTTCCCTCTACTTGGCATATGGTAGGGAGGCCGACTCAGTAAATGAGGCTCTTCACGAGCCCGTGTCTCTAATCTCCGGGGTCTACTTTCCCTCGGTTGGAGGAATCTCGCCCTTTCCGTTCGCAGTACAAGCTGCGGCGTCATTAGTTCCTCTTACAATCGGAATGGACGCCCTGCGACAAAGCCTTGGATTTCCGATCAAGGTGGCATTCATCCCACTCTACATCGAAGCCCTCATTCTGGCCCTAATGGCCCTCATCCTCCTTCTCGCATCTTCCAGAGCTCTCCGATTCCTTGAAAACAAGGGACGAAGGACAGGTTCAATCGCTGTGAGACAAAGATGAGCGTCCTCAGAAGCATTGTGGCTTCCGTACGGGTTGGATGGTACCGGGAGTTCAACTGGACGAATCCGTTGTTAGGATTCTCAATGAGGACAGTCGGTCCACTTGCTGGGGTGATCGCTGCCTCAAGCGTGTATTTCGTCGGGTCGTCTGCTGCCAGAAGTTTTAGCCCGAGTCAGCTCGCCTTCATTCTCATCGGTGCCGCATTATACACGCACGTTGCCGCATATTCTTGGGTCCCAACACTGGCCATAGCTGAGGGTAAATGGACCTACGTTTTCCCCCAAGTCTTTATCTCTCCACACTCATCGCTGCCTTACCTGACCGGTAGGACGCTTGCCTCGTTCTTCTCTTCAACCCTGACCGTCATCGTATCTCTGGTATTGTCTTTCTTCATCCTCTCGTCAGTATTCAACACCAGCATTCCTTTCACTGTAACCCCCCTATCTGTCACTCTGTTGTTCTTCGCGATGCTAGTGAACATCCTTGCCGCCTTTGGGCTGGGATTACTGCTTAGCGCATACGCTTTATTCGCGACAAAGTTCGAATGGGCTCTTCCCACCTACGTTGCCGGACTCCTGATGGTGTTCTCGGAAGCTCTCTTTCCTGTGTCTTTCCTACCACACCCTGTGTCAGACGTAGCAAACGTGCTGCCATTTACAGAATTCATGCGAGCCTCAAGGCAGGCAATGATCCAAGGAGGCGACGTGTACTCTTACTTCTCCTACATCGGACTTGCGACTCTTGGAGGAGTCATCCTGCTAGCAATGGGCTTCCTCGCATTCAGATACGCTGAGAACCGGGCACGAAGGCTCGGCGTCATCGACAAGAAAACAGCCTGAAGCCGAGTGCTAATCCAAGCCTAGTACTTTGGTTGTTGCCTCGAAGGCATCTTTCCATCCGCCAGCCTTGTAGTCTCTAAGACACCTCAGAAGCTCGTGTCTATCGACGGGGCCTAACACTCTGAGCATTTTCCTGGCGATACTGCCCCCGAGAAAAAGGTACTGCGCAAGGGAGGTGAAATTGCTGGGTCGTCGCATCACGCTAGCGCTTTCGAAATCGAGAATCCGAGCCCAATTGTCATTTGACACAATGACATTCTTGTGAGCCCGACTGAGCTCTCCGTGATCGAGCCCATAAGCATCCATTCTCAGGCACTGTTCCAGTAAAGGTTTCACCATACCCCGGACCCGAGCTCTTCGCCCCCTGCCCTTGAGGCTCTCTAACCATAAGGGAAGCGACAAGCCCTCTATCAGTTCCATCGCCAATACGTCAGGGGTACCGCCCAAGCATTCAGGCCCAACACTAAGCGAATTTGCGGACTTCAGAAGTTCGGCCTCGTGAATCAGGTTCGGGCGTCGCGCATCAACCCGTCGAATCTTGACAGCGATTCGTCGATCGTCCCTGACTCCTGTGATCACAATTCCAACGACTCCTTTACCAAGGACTGACAAGCGATCAGTTTTCAGGCGGCCCTGAAAATCCAGCGCAGTTATTCCTAGTTTGCTCAACTGGCGTACTCTGGACTCGACTTCATCAAGGTCACCACTTGGATATGCTAGGAGACGATTGTAGGGCGGATTTGCTAGGGATGATAGCGGTGCTAGTGATGGGTTTTGAGCCAAGCTGGCTTCGCCGCCAAGAACTCTGATAACCCCTGGTCAAAACCTTCTCGTCCAAGCAACGAGAGAATTTTCCTGTTCTCCAAGACTTTAACGTTCTTCCGGAAGGAGCTGTTCAATTGGTCAGGGACGGTCAAACCCACCCTCGAATCCTTGAGGGCCGTAGTGATAAGATGATTGACTGAGAGGATTCTTCGTTTCTTGTCAACCACCCATCGATCGGCCTCTATCCACGGACCGCGCACGGTATCTTTTGCGTCTAAGTGTCGATCGAGGAATCCCTGGCTGTCGTCCATCTTCGAAACGGGTGGACCCTCGCGCAGTTGAGCATCGGGTAGGGTCAAAGTGTCTAACTCGACAAGAATTGCACTTGATCGGGCCTCGTCGCTCCAGACGGTCGACCGTAGGGGATGGAAGTCCTCTCGACTCATTAGCTCTGTTATGGATTTCTCGATCTTCAATAGCTGGCCCCAAAGAACATCAGGCACTATCCGGGGATGGTCGAAAGATACGGCAACTATATCCCTGTTTTGATGCTCCAAGAGTTTGGAAAACTGTGCCTTGGTTCTCGGTTTGTATTTCATGGGGAAGAAGTACCATACCCCGGGACTCTTCTGGAGTTCTCTTGAAGCAGCTACGAATCCCCACAGCTTATCCTCTCTAACGGCAGCAGCCAAGTTTCGATTCGGATCTACAGGATCGATTACGACCAGTGGAGAGCCGAACTCCCGGGCTCTAGAATCTTGACTGCCAGCGGGCTTTTCGATATCTAGAAAGATAACGGGCTTCCACTTCGAAGCTTGTATGAGTGTCTCCAGAAATGATCGGTAGTGTAGGATCAGGGTTTCGACGAGCATTCCGCTGAAGCCGCCGACCCTTATCTCGGCGCCGTATGATCGGATGCCTTTTATGAACCGTTTTAGGAGCCGCGCCTCAAATACCATTTCTTGCGTTAGGTGTTTTGTCATGTAGTCGGTATGGTAGGGTGTCCTGTCGGTCGCGCTCTTCCACTGGCCTCGTTCCACGGAGTAGCAAGGGACCACATTTACTCGGACACCTTCGATGTGGAATTCCAGATAGGGATGCTCAGCATACCGATCGATAGTCTTGGCACGGATCCCCTTCCGAATTTCAGGGAGGACCTTCTCCGTCCACTCCTGCCTATCCATTGTGGGAGGAAAACTTGCAAAGATATCCAAGTCGGCCTCGCCGCTCAACCAAGTGTCCCGCGCGAAAGACCCTTGAATCGAGACGTTGCCTCCGTATCCAGCCTTGTCAAGTATGTTCTGAACTTGGCCCCTCAGTCTCTCAGCCAGCTGAGACATTCGTTCCCTTTCAGCCACGCCGGGAACAATCTTCTCCGAAACCTGGTCCAAGACAGCTTGAATGGAGGTCAGCATCAACCAACTCCACGTGGCAAGTTAGTATTTGAAACTGGACCGATTTGCTACTATCGTGGCTGCGAAGGAATTTCCAGTAAGGTCGAGTATTTCGGGCCGGAACTCGAAAGGATGCTCTGTTTGAGCTGGACTTTGTCCACGGTAATCGTGCCGAAACTCTCGTCGCTTAGGTGCTGAAGAAAATTGGCTATCTCGTCTCTCTTTCTGATTGACCGGACCCGGGCTATGGTGATATGGGGACTGAAGGGACGGTTCTCTCTCTTGAAGCCGAGAGTATACAGTAGCTTCTCGACTTGCTCGTAGATTTGCTCAACTTGACTCCACCCCTCGTTCACTCCGACCCAGATTACGTTCATATGCTTGAGATTTGGGAAAGCGCCCGCGCCCTTGATCTCCGCTGAAAACGAGGGAAATGTGAGCTGCTTGAGGGAGGACTGGACCTCGGCCAGTCGAGGCGTGGATACGTTTCCTAGAAATTTCAACGTGAGATGGATATTCTCTCCCTCGACAGGTTTCAAATCCCCTCCTAGTGCCTGCAACGAAGACATGATTGATACTATGCGGGATAGAACCTGCTGATCTTCAAGGTCTATCGAAACGAAGCTTCGGACTTGGGCCTCTGACAAATGCTTGTCACGCACACTCTGGTCCGTTTAAGAGCTATAACACTCTCTTACCCAAGTGCGCACGGACTCGCATGGCCAAAGCCAAGTCGAAGACAGTCATTGTAATCGTCGGAATGCCCGGGGCTGGCAAAAGCCTAGCCTCTAGCGTTGCCGCGAACCGTCGAATTCCTGTTTTTGTTTCTGGGGATATCATCAGGGCCGAGGCGAAGCGGCGGAAATTGTCACCCAGCAGAACGAATCTCGGCAGGCTAATGCTGAGGATCAGAGAGGAAGAGGGGATGGGTGCTGTTGCTAAGCGGTTGGCTCCGCTCATAGACAAGATCGATGGGAACATTTTCGTTTATGAGGGTGCCAGGAACATCGAGGAGATTGAGGAGCTGAACAAGAAGTACAGCGTCTCCACCATCGCTATCCACGCCTCCCCGAAAAGCAGGTTCCAGAGACTGCTAAAGAGGGGAAGGTCTGACCGTCCCAGAAACTGGGCCGACTTTCTGGAGCGCGATGAGAGAGAGCTGAAGGTTGGAGTTGGAAAACTCATCGCCATCGCTGACCGAGTCGTTGAGAACGAAGATACGAGGAACGACCTCAAGAGGCGGACAGCACGTCTGCTGAAGACACTCCCGAACTGAGCTTCCTGGTTCACAGCGAAACGGAAGTTCGGCCGACTGAGGACCCCGAGAAAGTCAAGAAGGCTGTCACCAACATTCTTCGAGGCGAAGTAGAGGTTCAACGGGTAGACGAGTGGAGTGGGAAGGTGATCATCGAAGGAAAGAATGAGCCTTCGCTCGAGAGGTTCCGCATGATTCTCCAGCGTGACAGAATTCGCGCGGCGGCGAGATCCGTCCTAAGACGCTCAGTGGAAGGCAATCGAATAGTCTTCTACCTGAACAAGCAAGCTGCGTACGCGGGCCACATATCGTTCTCTGCGCCGGAAGGCGAATCGCCTCTGGGCCCAATCCATGTAATCGTTGAAACGGAAGACCCAGACCGATTAATTGGTTGGCTGGCGGGGCAACGGGAGGAACGAAGAGGAGAGTAGAATCAGAAGATTGGAATTGACGCTCTACCTCGAGCGCTTCAGCGATAAGACCAGTAGGTCTTTGGGAACCAATGTCGCTTTGAACACGCTTCTCGCTTCTTTGAGGAGGATGGAGTCATCTCGTGTAACCGCGCTTATGTGAACGAGCGCGAGTTTGCGGACCCGGGCAGCCTTTGCGACCCTAGCGGCTTCTCTGGCGGTTGAATGGAAGTACTCCTTCGCCTTGTCTCGCCTGTCCTCAGCGAACCCTCCGTCGTGCATGAGAAGATCGGCCCCCTTCGCCAGAGCCTTTACCTCGTCAGAGGGACGAGTGTCGATGGCATAGACGATCTTCAGACCGGGGCGTGGATCTTCGATAACCTGGTGAGGCGTGACTTGTTTCCCTTCGACGTCGACCTCTTTGCCCATCTGAAGCTGTTTCCACAAGGGTCCCTCAGGGACGCCCAATCGCTTTGCCTTTTCAGGGTGAAACCTGCCCGGCCGATCGGTCTCGACAATAGCGTACGCGAGGCATGTTATGTCGTGCGTTGCTTTGGTTGTCTTGATGTTGTAGCCGTTTCTTGCTACTTCTTGTCCGGGTTTGAGTTCTGTGACGTGTACGGGAAAGTTTGCGGCGAAACCTAGGGTTCGACGGAGGGAGGATAGATAACTGGAGATGCCCTCTGGACCAAACAGGTCGAGGGGCTTGTCTCTGATCAATGATGACATGGTTTGGAGGAGGCCAGGTAGTCCAAGAATGTGATCTCCGTGCAAGTGGGAGATCATAATCGACATTTGACGGTTGAAACCGAGCCCGGCATGCATCATCTGCCGCTGTGTCCCCTCGCCACAATCAAACAGGAAGAGTTCGCCTTCTCGGCGCAGGGCTACGGCGGGGAGGCCTCTTTCTTTGGTAGGGAGACTGCCCCCTGTACCCAAGAAAATGACATCGATACCGGAGGGCATCTAGTTTGATCCCAACACCAGAATCTCTCTTGTCAAGCTTCTGTGAACGTATAACTCATGGCGATCGAAAATCTTGAACCCTTGAGACTCGGCTAGTTCAACGGCTCCGGTTCCCAAGGGAGATGCAAAGACAACCTTCCCCCAGGGAGAGAGAATGATTTTTGCCTGGGGTAAGAAGCGCGCCAGGATATCTTTTGTTGTCGATTTGAGGGTTGATGCCCCGGTCCCGTAAGGCGGGTCGGTAGCGATGGCATCAACGGTTCGCAGAGGAATGTTCCGGGCGTCGCCTCTGATTAGGCCGTAGGATTTGAGCCCGAAATGGGCGAGGTTTCTGCGAGCTGATCGGACCATTCGCGAGAGGGCATCGACTCCAACTACATTACAACCGAGAAGACTTGCCTCTATCGCAATGCCGCCGACCCCGCAGAAGGGGTCGAGAAATGTCTCTCCTTCTTTGACTTCCGACAAGTTCACCAGGCATCGGGCCAGTTTTGGGGGCATGGTGCTGGGATGGAAGACAGCCCGTTTTCGGGGGCGTCGGCGATGGATGCTCCCCTTCGGGCGCTGGTGCATGATCAGTCCTAGATGGAAAAGCGATCCGGCGAGAATTCCCCGAAAGGGCTTTTTGGGGGATTGAAGATCGACTTTAGCGCCGGTCTTCTCTGCGAGTAGTTTTCCTAGATAGCCCTCTAGGTGGACTCTTGAGAGCTCTTTCGAGACTCCACCGAACCGTAACATTCGTATGCTGAAACTGTCTTGCGAGGAGAGAAATGGTTCGAGGTCAGTGAACTCAACCTCCCTCTTGATACTGGCTATGTTGTCTTCTGTGTGAAGAACTTCTTCTCCCATTTCGTCAAGATATCCTCCGCGACCGGCAATCGATTCCAACCCGGTGCGATCCGCTTCCACTTCTACAAGCTTGTAGAAATTACCCACTATCTTGTATTTTATCGCGTAGGCTTGGAGTATGGCTCTTAGTTCTGCGAGCGGCAGGGTGGGGTGTTCTCCAGATAGAATGAAGAAGAATCTGGCAGAGTTGCCGGCCATGTACTAGCGGATTGTCGCGAACATATATACGGAACCTCCGGGCCCGCAACTTTCTCCACTGGAGAACTGGCTGTTGAGACGTTCCAAAGGCTTCAGAACAAAGACTAGAACACTGATCAGCAGGAAGCCCAGGGACCGCGGCAAGCAGCCCCTTGGAAGACTCCTTATCGCCTATGCTCCAGGCCAGATGGTCAAAATCATGATCAACCCCGCAGTCCAGAAAGGGATGCCGCACCGCCGGTACCATGGCCGGGTCGGAACTATCGCGGAGAAGCGTGGCCGCAGCTATGTCGTCGAGGTCGCCGGGACGAAAACCCCTCGTATCATCATCGCCAGACCGGAGCACATAACCTCGGTAGAGGCGAGCTGAAATGGCGAGAAAGATTGTCGAAGGAAAAATCGTAACGAATGCGGAGGCCCAAGAGATCCTGGGAAAGATTAAGGAGGAAGAGCTGGGAGAGTTCCAGCGCAGGACCCTTGACTATGCGCGGAAATTCTCGAAGATCTCGCCTGATAAGGCTGAGAAGCTCGTCGAGGATTTGTCTTCCAAACTTCAGCTGGATCGGAATGATGCAATCCAAATCGTGAACTCACTGCCAAAGACAATTGAAGAGCTTAGGGCAGTGTTAACTGTAAAGGGTAGGTTCGTAAGCACTGACCAACTGAACGGCATTCTGGAAATTATGAAACGGTACGTCTAGTCGATAGAAGCTTCTGACCGATACCCAATTAAGGAGAAAACGTGTGGTCCTGAATGACCACGAATGGTTCTCCACCACTTTAACAGCGGCCGACGTGAGTCAACTGTGCTGTTGGAAGAGACATTCTAAGGGAGAAAGGAGAGCCTATCCTCGGCAATTCACGAAGACGAGTATTTACAGAGAAGACATGTTTACGAAGAGTACGCGTACGTCCTAGACTATCTTCCGTATGGTAGGTCGTCGGAGAAGTCGAGGCACTTGGCGGTTCCGACTGTCCAGATCATGGGTGAACAGTTCTTCACCTTGCTGGAGGCGGAGCTTAAGATTGGCGCTACTGTGCTGGTTCACGAGCGAATCTACATTGGGCGCGAGCGGAGGGAGAAGGTTGACAGAATTCTTACGAGGATCAGCTACGACCAGCTCACGGCGAATGCGAAGGCTGAGATCGTGCCCTTGATCGCGGAATTGGTCAAAAGTCAAGAGAAAAGGTTTGTAGAATTCTTCAACAATTCGCAGCCTGTTACGCCTCGAATGCATTCGCTTGAGTTGTTGCCGGGTATTGGCAAGAAGTCGATGTGGCAGATTGTGAACATGAGAGAGAGGAAACCGTTCACCAGCTACAAGGATATCCAGGAACGAACTGGGCTCAGCGACATTCCGAAGATCGTCTCGAAAAGAATCATGGAAGAGCTGAGCACAGAGTCGAAGTACCGGCTTTTCACAAGGAGTGTATGAGCTTGTGGCAACGCCCGTCCTATATCGACCGGTGAAGAGACTAGGCCAGAATTTCCTAGCAGACAAACACATCGCCTCAAGAGTAGTATCGACCGCCGAGCTGACTCGCACTGATACTGTTCTCGAGCCTGGAGCAGGGTACGGGACCCTAACCCACCTTCTCGAAGAACAGGCAGGTCGAGTGCTCGCGGTCGAGAAAGACCGAAGACTAGTTTCGCACCTACGGAAAGAGTTCGAGAATAATCCGACTGTTTCTGTGATCGAGGGAGACGTACTCAAGATCCCTCTTCCACAGTTCAACAAGATGGTGGGAACACCACCGTACGTTCTATCGTCAAAGCTGATCCTCTTTCTAGCAAAGAGAAAGCTTGAGCTTGCGTCTCTGGTGCTTCAGAAGGAGTTTGGAGAAAGGCTTCTAGCTGAGCCAGGAACTGCTGAATATGGAAGATTGTCCATTACGGCCCAACGTGATTTGAGGATTCGGCCGATCATGAACATCCCCGCCACCGCGTTTCGACCCCGCCCCAAGGTGGAGTCTATCCTTCTACGAATATCACCGAACGAAATCGATAGGGGTGTAGACAGCGAGTTGTTTGAGGAACTTGTACGTGGATTATTCAACCAGCGCAGACGGGTCGTGAGAAGCTCTTTCCAACATTACCTATCCCAGAAAATGACACGGGAAAGGGCTCGTAAAACTCTAGAGGCTATGACTCTGCCTGAAAAGAGAGTCTACCAGCTAACTATTCGTGATCTTGAGGATCTCTGTGAACAGCTCTCCAAGATTGATCTTCAACAGCAATAATATATTGTAGACAGAACCATCGGTGCTGTATCTCCCATGCCGATCACCGATGTGATGAAGAAACAGCTAGCGCAACGTCACAGGCTGTTCTTCAAAATATGCAGGACGTGCGGCTCACGGAACTCGCCGAACGCCTACAGATGTCGCCGTTGCCGGGGAGATAATCTTCGCTGGAAGAAACGAGAACTAGGCGCAAAGTAAAGTATCAACTGGTCTACTGCACCAGGGAGACCTGCTGGAGTAGCAACTTGGGAAGTTCTGATGGAACTTCAGCGACAAGTACACCGGCTTCTCTCAGACTCTCCATCTTAGCGTCTGCTGTTCCCTCTGTCCCGGTTATGATTGCGCCCGCATGGCCCATTCGCTTGCCTGGGGGTGCTGCTCGGCCGGCGATGTACGCCGCGACTCGTTTCGGATATTTCGTGTCGCGAATGTAATTCGCAGCGTCTTCCTCCCCAGAGCCTCCGATCTCTCCAATCAGAACGACTGTGTCGGTGTCGGGGTCGTCTCTGAAGAGTTTGAGAACGTCAACGAAGTTGAGTCCCGTAAATGGATCGCCACCTATTCCAAGACATGTGGATTGTCCGATTCCATCATGGGTCAGTGATGCTGCGATTTCGTAGGTTAGGGTCCCGCTTCTTGACGCGAGGCCGACCTTGCCGGGTTTGAACACGTCGCCAGGCATTATGCCGAGCTTGGCCTCGCCTACTGTGATTATTCCCGGTGTGTTGGGACCAATGATGGTTGCTCCACGGTTCTTTGCGTACTCTATGAGTATCATTGTGTCTCGCGCCGGTATCATTTCTGTAATTATCACAACAGGGTTAAGGCCGGCATCGATTGCTTCCATCCCAGCTTCCTTAGCGAACGGGGCTGGGACGAAAATGATTGAGGCATTCGCATTTGTTCTTTCGAGCGCTGAGGCTACCGTGTCGAAAACAGGCAGGCCAACTGCGGTCGTCCCGCCTTTTCCGGGAGTGACGCCAGCGACAATCCCGGTTCCATAGTCGAGCATGAGTTTAGCATGGAACGATCCTTGGTTGCCGGTTATTCCCTGAACAATCGCACGGGTCTGCTTCCCGATCAAAACTGCCATCTATGCAACCACCTTGCTCACAACGAGTCTGGCTGCTTCGTCCATCTTATCCATAGCCATCAGTCCCGCGGACTGGAGTATCTTTCGCCCTTCTTCCTGGTTGGTTCCGACCATTCGTATGACGAGTGGCTTCTTGAGACCCATGACTTTCTTAACATCAACTATTCCTTTCGCGACTTCGTCGCATCTAGTAATTCCGGCTAGGATATTGACGAATATTGCCTTAACCTTGTCAGCCCCCTGGATGATCTGGAGTGCTGTGGCCACATGCTCGGCATTGGCTCCGCCTCCGACATCGCAGAAGTTGGCCGGTTTCCCACCGTATTGTTTGACGAGGTCGAGTGTTGCCATGACGAGTCCCGCCCCGTTTCCGATGATGCCTATGTCGCCATCAAGTTCTACGAATGCGAGACCGTTGTCGTGAGCTTTCGATTCCAAGGCGGTAACTTCACCGCTAATCTCTTTCGATCTCTCTTGGAACTCGGGATGTCGGAATAGACTGTTGTCGTCTACTATCACTCTTAGATCAGCGGCGACGAAGCGGCCATCTTGCATCTCAATAACAGGATTACTCTCCACCAACTCGCCATCATAGATCACGGACAGTCGATAGAGGTTGGATAGGAAGTCGGTGAAGGTCCCCTGTTGGGCGCCTTGGTATCCGAGCTTCAAGGCAATAAGCCGGGCGTCATAGCTTCTCATTCCGAAGACGGGGTCGAGGGGGTGTCTGAGAACTTTCTCGGGGGTTTGTCGTGCGACCTCTTCAATGTCGATTCCGCCTTGGTCGCTGGCGAGAACTGTCTGGCATCGGTTTGCGCGATCTAGAACGATGCTGGCGAAGAGCTCCTTCTTCGCTGTAGCTCTCTGTTCGACGAGAACCTTCTTGACACGCTCGCCCTTGATGGTCATATTCAGAATCTCGGTTGCGCGGTCCCGTGTCTCGTCGGGTTTGCTGGCGAACTTTATTCCGCCGGCTTTTCCGCGTCCAGCGACGAGGACTTGGGCTTTGACTACGGCCTCTCCACCAATACGCTTGTGAATATCCTTAGCTTCCTCCGCTGTGGAAGCCACCGCACCTTTGGGTGTGTTGATCCCGAGATTTTGCGCGATAGACTTCGCCTCATACTCAAAGAGCTTCAAGTGATCAGATCCGAAGTTGCTCGCGTCAGAATCCTCTTTGGTATTTGGCTGTTACGGGAGTCACCAGGTTTGGCAGATCAGTGGAACTTCTCCCCTTTCTCGAACATCTTGATCATCTGACTGATCTTCATCCTCCTCGATTCTGCGTTTTTTGCGTTCTCTAGCCTGAACACAACGGAATAGATGTTGGTGCGGTTCAGCGTTCTGAAGAAGGCTTCCGCCTCCTTGTTCTTTCTGAGTGCTTTGATGAAATCCTCGGGCAGTTTCGCACTACTTGGCGGGCTGTAGGCCCGGTCCCACCTGCCGTCTCGCTTCGCCGCCTCGACCTGCCTTAGGCCAGCTGGCTTCATTTTTCCTTGTTTTATCAGTGTCTCGGCGCGTTTGGTATTGACCTTTGACCAGATGCTCTTTGGTCTCCGAGGTACGAATCTGCCCAGCCATGACCTTTCACCATAAGGCCTGGCTTGGCCTGTAATCCATCCGTAGCACAACGCAACATCCAGCGCCTCAGAGGTGTTTATTGAAGAAACGTCAGAAGCCTTCTTGAAAAAGCGAATCCATATCCCCTTTGACTCAGAGCATTTCTCAGCTAGCCACTTATCCCATTGACTCGCCGACCGGAATTCGAATATCTCGTCCATGGCACGGAAAGGTGAGGGAGGACATTGTTAAGTTGCCGGGCCGCCTCGAGCAAATTCCACCCACCGGCGTCAGCGGACTTAACAAAACCGCTGAAGGGGTTCCACTGAAGGTAATGCATTTATGAAGCAGGGGCTTCTTTGGCTTAGAAGTCGGTTTAAGACGACTGAGATAGGTTAACGCTTGTTCGGGCGCGAGATTCCCAAGGGTCGAGAAGCTCAGGTAGACAAGACCCTACCACTCTGTCGGGACAGGTTCGGGTATTAATGGTAAAGACTATCCTTGACAGTTTCTGTGTCAAGAGCGGAATCTTTTGCTCTCGATGCGAAGAGAAGGTGAAAAAAGGTCAAATTACCGACCTAGATATCCGGGTTATTCGGAGTATTACTGAGCTGGAGAAAGAGAATCCGACCCTCCAGAACGTTACCTTCCACAAGGCTGTCGAAGCGGGCGATATCATGGCGCTCATGGTCGACCGAAGAGGGATGGACACGTTTCTTGCGAGCGGTGCCAAGCTGGCCAAGAATCTAGGTGACCGTGTCGGTAGACGGGTGAAGGTCCTCAGCCAAGGAGGAGATGATAGAGACTTTCTTGAAGGACTTTTCATACCATTCTCGATCCTAACAATCAACACAATCTGGCTGCCAGATGGCAGCCGGGAGACCAAGGTTATCCTGAATGGTCGAAGGCCGTGGCGGAATCCTGTTGATTTTGAAGTTGTTAAGAAGCTCGCGCGAGAACTGAAGAGTCTAACGCTTAGAATAGAGTTCGAAGTCTGATCTTCCCATTGGGAAGCCCCTCCGATCACTACGATATCGTTACTGTCGGAGCGGGAGTTTCTGGATGCGAGGCTGCGCTAGAAGCGGCGAAGAAGAACGCCCGGGTTCTGCTTCTGGAAGAACATCCGCAGGTTGGTTTGCCTAGCCATTGTTCTGGTGTCGTGAGTCTCTCGGGATTGGAACTTCTGGGCTTAGAAGCGCACTCGAGTTTCAGCCAGAAGCTGATCCATGGAGCGAGGTTCTTTCCACCTCATGGTGAATCGATAGAGGTTCGGAAGAAAGATCCTGTTGCGCTTATTCTGAACAGGATGAAATTGGACCAGTTTCTTGCGAAGCGGGCCGTTGCGGAGGGAGTGGAGCTTCGAACGAAGACTCGGGCGTCCAAATTCGAGAGGAGAGCTGATGAGGATTCTCTAACGCTAGCGGATGGGTCGAAGGTTGCGAGTAAAGTCGTCATTGACGCGAGTGGTGCAGGGAGCAGGCTGCCGGAGCAGGCTGGTCTTCAGGCCCCGGATTGGGCGCAAATCCTGCCGGGTCTGCAATACGAGCTTGTCGAGATGAAGGAGCAGGGTGATCTGGTTGAGCTCTTCTTCGGATCCAAGAGAGCCCCCGGATTCTTCGCATGGAGCATCCCGACCGGGAAGAACAGCGCAAGAGTGGGCCTTGCCTCGAAAAAGGGTAATGTCAAGAAATTTCTGGATGACCTTGTCAAGGAGCAATGGCCAAGGTCGACTATCGATGCGACCAAATCGGGATCAGTCCTGGTCTCCGGGCCAGTGGCAAGATGTTGGTCTCCTGGCTTCATTATGGTTGGAGACGCGGCTGGACAGGTAAAGCAGACGACTGGTGGTGGCATTGTTATCGGAGGTTATTGTGGAAAGCTTGGAGGAATAGCCGCGGCATCTGCTGCAAACCACAATGGAACAGAGGCTGAACAGTTCCTGAGAAACTATGACACGCAGTGGAGAGAGAAATTCGGGTCAGACCTGCGAAAGATGAGTCTAGCACGGAAATTATTTGCAAGTCTATCCGATGAGACTCTCGATCGATTGTTCTCAGTCTTGCGGGACAATGTTGTCGAGATCGAGGCGGAAGGGGATATGGACTTTCAGGGCAAGATTATCATGAAAATGCTCAAGAAGAGAAACGTGGCGACCCTTCTCCCCCGCGTCGCTGCGGACGCAGTCAAGGCGATATTCTCCTAACCCCTATCTGGCGTTGTCAGGGCCGAACAGGGCCATTTTGTAAGGGAACAGTTCTGCCCTGAATACCTTGTTCTTCACAGCAGGATCATTCAGCATGATCTCGCGCGCAGCCTCAACGGTTTCCGCGTTGAACAGCACAATCCCAAAACTGCCATTATCCGTGTTTTGGGTACGCCCAGCGAGAATCACCACACCATCGCTGGTAAGCTGTTTCAAGTAATTGAAATGTTCAGAAACGATACGCGATTCAAAATCAGTGGAACCACCCGTTAGCATATCATGACGTACAGGCTGGATCCGATAGAGAAACTGACCCAACCCCTTCAACCGCCTGCCATCTATCCGGTGCGCTCCGTAGCTTCAGGCCGTAGTGAACTATTTTATCTTGCGGAATCAGTTTCGGAAGTCAGTCATGAAAATTCTTGTTGTGGGGTGCGGAAAAGTGGGCTCAGAGATCGTGCGAGACCTGGCGGGATCGAACGAGGTTGATTCTGTTGTTGCGATAGATGCGAGCTCTCAGAACTTGAAGCAATTGAGGAAACGGGTCCCTATAAAGCTCCAGACAGTTAGGCTGAGCATATTGCAGAAGACGCAGTTTCATAATCTTCTGGAAAAGGTCGACCTTGTGTGCGGTGCCTTGCCAGGTCGTCTTGGTTTTGATTTGATGACTGAAACGGTCAAATCAGGTAAAGATACCGTTGACATCTCCTATACACCGCGGGATGCCTTCCTCCTTCAGCGGAGGGCGAAAGATGCTGGTTGTCGCGTTGTTCCTCAGTGTGGTGTAGCTCCCGGTTTCACGAACATGTGCGTTGGCGATGCGTCGAGGAGGATGGAGAGAATGGACTCGGTGGAGATCTTTGTAGGTGGTCTTCCGGAGAAGCCTCAACCTCCCTTGAATTATAGGATTGTTTTCTCTCTTGAGGATGTGGTGAACGAGTACTCGCGACCGGTGCAGGTTATCGAGGAGGGTGAGCGGAAGAAGGTTGAGGCGTTGTCCGGGCGCGGGCTCACGAGTTTTCCCGGAGTTGGGAAATTGGAGTATTTTCTGACTGACGGTCTTGGGTCTCTTCCGAAAAGCTATCCGAAAACTAGAGAGATGCACGAGTTCACGCTCAGATATCCTGGGCACGCGGACATGATGCAAACGCTTAGAATCCTGGGCTTCTTCGAACGTAACCCGGTCAAGATTGGCGTTGATGAGGTGGAGCCTCGACAGTTGACGATAGAGCTCCTGCGGGGGGCAATGTCACGTGGTTCTCCTGAGGATTTTCTGGCCTTCAGGGTTGACGTGAAGGGCCTGTCCGGGGGGAAGAAAACTCATCTACGATACCAGCTTCTGGACCATTACAATCGCAAATCAGAGGTCTCGGCAATGGCTCGGACCACAGCCTACCCATGCACCTCAGTCGCCCTACTCGTGGGAGCCGGAAAGATCAAAGAAACCGGAATAGTTACACCTGAAAGAATTGCTCAGAACCCGAGGCTTTTCCAGTTCGTATTGGATAGGCTGGCCGAGCGCAACGTAGGAATGAAAGTGACTAATCTGAACTGACCTCTAGATCGGAGACGATTCGATCCCGCAGCGGTATAGAGAATTGCATCTTAGTCGTAGGAGTGACCCTCTCAGAAGAAAAAAAATTGGGAGTTTGTCAATGCTCGTGTGGGGTGCTATTAAGGGACATTCGCGCTGCGAATGTCGCCGTGGTTTCCGCCGCGATCAACTGAAGCGTTCTTCCACTCGCTTATGATTAGACCCTGTGCTCCAGCTGCTTAATGGAAGAAGAACGTGGTCACCGAACAGGTTCCCGCTGCGTAGCATGGAGTGAAGTGGGTGTCGATGAACGTGGTAGTATCGCAACTAGGGTCCGTCACATGAGTGACCCCATTGCAATGAGGATCCGAAGAGGTCTGCATTTCGCCGGGGGAAGGCGGAATGACGAAGTAGCCGTGCAAGTTGCCCGTTACGCCGTTACTCACTGTACCCTGAGGAATCGTTGAGGCCTCGCACACGCCAGTGCTGAAGTTCGTGGGTGGAGAATCGCTCGCTGGAGTCGTAAAGCTACCGTCCTTGAACTGCTCCACTATCGAGAACGTACCGTCCTGGCTGAACACTGTGAAGTGTCGATCGAACAGATCATTTGCCCAGTCGTTTCCGCAAGTACCGGAGTCCGTTGAGCCGCTTGCGTATGGTCCGTAGTGTTGTGTGGAGGTTCCTGAGCTCGCGGGCGCGGCGGTCATTGGCGTGTAATGAATCGTTGCCGCCGATGTAGATGTCGTGAGCGGTGTGGGGGACGTTACCGAACTGACAAGAGTAGTGAGGTCTATGATCGAGAACGTGTCATCGCCTACACTGTTGATGAGGGATGTGATCAGGTCCGTTAGGGGACGTCGCAGGTAGAGAGGTGGATGTTGTCGTTGCTCTTGCCGTTCCATAGATGGCTGATACCCCGGCGATACCGGTTAGTAGTAATGCTGTGATAGCAAGAACTGAGAGTTTCCTGAGATTCATCATTGTTGTTTTCACTAGGTTTCGCCGCGTGTTGGAATATATGGAATGTTGCACCCAGCAATATTTTTCGAGACTCGACGTTGTCGAGTTTGGAAATTTTCGAAAAACGAGATACTCGAATCCTGGTATGTCGCAGAATGATACTCTTGAGCATGCTGAATATCATGCGAGATTGTAAGCTAGATCCGGATTGGAAGGTATATACGAACGAAAATTCGGAGGAAGGGAATAGAGAGAAATGAAGAGTAATGTGTTTTTCGACATAGCTGCATCACTCGACGGTTTTATTGCCCCTGAGGGAATGGATATGGCCCACGCAGCGGATCCGGAGTACAAGCAGTGGCTTAGCCTATGGTCGAAGCTGCAGGGTTGGGTGTTCCAGCAGAAGTTCTTCCGAGAGAACCTCAAGCTCGGCGAGGGCGGCGAGACAGGTCATGACAACCGAATGCTGGAAGAGACTTTCAAGCGAACTGGCGTGAGTATCGTGGGGAAGAGGATGTTCGAGGGCGGAGAACTCTTCTGGCCTGAAGAAGCGCCCTTTCATACACCAGTGTTTGTCCTCACCCACGAGGTTCGGAAGCCCTGGGTGCGCCCCGGGGGCACCACATTCCACTTCGTGAACGATGGTATCGAGAGCGCGCTTGGACAAGCGCGAAGAGCAGCTGGGAACAAAGATATTCGGATCGCTGGAGGCGCTAAGGTTATTCAGCAATATTTCAACGCTGGATTAGTTGACGAGTTCACGATCCATTACTCGCCAGTGTTTTTCGGTGGCGGGGAGCAACTGTTTTTGGGAATAAACAAGGATGTTAATGTGAAAATCAGGGAAGCAGTTGCATCCAAGGACGTTACACACGTCACGTTCCAGATAGAGAAGTGAAACGATTCCGTTCTATCGATAGATGGAGCTTCGGCCTAAATTGCCTGACCTTTCGGATCCCTGAGAGGCACCGTTCGGAATTTCCCCTTCCTCTGGTGGGTTTCCTCGCACTGTCGGCAGAACGATAGTTGGTAGACTTCACCGTACAATCCTTTCGCGATTGCCCCTTTACGTTTGCAGCCACAACCGCATCTACACTGATCCCTCACCGTCGATTTCGCACTGGAATGTGGCGGCTGCTGATGTTTCAAGGCAGGCGAGAGTGGGAGAAAGAGATGATTTAGCCTTACGCAACTGGCTATGACGTGGTTCAGATTAGTTTCCGTCTACGCTTCGGTCCAGTCTCTTCCTTTCATCCTTCCACTGCTAGGGACGTGTCCATGAGCAAACTTTGGGACATGTGGCTGATGGACATTCGCGAGTCGATTCCCAAGAAGACCAAGTCTTCGCAATCCCGGAAAAGGAGAAAGAACTCGCAACGCAGTTCAGCGGCTCAGTTTGAGGCAACATTTTCGTAAGCGTCCAGTCCAACAGTAGCGACTAGATGCGTAGAGAACTCGCGATCAACCACGACAAGAGCACTGCCTTAACTAGACGGCTAGCTTTGCAAGTTCCGTGTATGTCCGGTTAACGAACTCGCGAGTCTACTACGAGACATCAGGGGGTGGAGAGCCCTTGCTCTTATTGCATGGAGGGTTCGGGACTGTGGAAGACTTTGCTTCACAGACGCCGGAGCTGGCGAAGCATTTCAGGATTATCGCCTTCGAACGGCCCGGGCACGGGCATACTGCGGATACCTCTGAACCCTTCAGTTTCGAGACAATGGCTGAGGTTACAGTAGACTTCATTGAAGCGCTGAAACTGGGAGCGGTGAACCTAGTCGGCTGGAGTGACGGGGCGATTGTCGCCCTTCTAGTCGCCATATCTCGACCCGACATGGTCATGCGCCTTGTCTCTGTAGGCGGGCTCTTTGATACCAATGCTCAGTCTAAGGAGGATCTGAACTGGATAAGATTGCTCACTCCAGAGTCCCTCAGGAAATCTGCGTCTCCTCTGGTGAAACGCCACGATGAGGCTTCACCTGACGGTCCCGCTCACTTTCCGGTCGTCGTCGAGAAAACGAAGAGACTCTGGCTCAACGAGCCCAATATCACAAAGGAAGAACTGGCGAAGATTAGTGCCCCTACACTAGTGATTGCTGGGGACAGGGAAGCGATTCCTATAGAACACACGCTGGAGCTGTTCAGGTCGATCAAGGGAGCGCAATTATGCATCATCCCTGGGACCACACACTTCCTGTTGTCCGAGAAACCCGATATGGCCAACAAGGCGATACTGGATTTCCTTACTGCGAAAAAGAAACCGAAGAAATAATCCTGTTTTCTGCAGACAAGGGGTTCTTTAAAGGACCCGTGGCTGCGTATCGGGCCGGGGTTGCTTGGCGGGCCTTTCTTCCTCTCTAGAGCGACCTTCTGCCAACATTCTTCTTGGGGAATGTGGGCGCGGTCTCCGGGACCGAGCTGGGAACTGATGGAAGAACAAGCTTATCCGGATTTAGGAGCGGAATGAGAGATGTTTGCAAAGAATAATCGACGTCCATGTGCATTTGTCTGAACGCCGAGACGACGCACTCAATCGCTTCGCGCAGCGTAACGGGCTGAGGTATACTCTAGACGACCTGCTGGGCACGATGCGAAAGCACAAGATCGTGAGAGGGCTACTCCTCAGTCCGCCTTTGCAAGGAGGCAAGCCCCTTCCAAACGACGAAGTGATCAGGCTGTGCAAGAAGAGCGGTGGTATGCTCGCGCCCGTGATTACGGTGGAGCCCACTACTAGAGAGGTGAATAGTGCAGTTAAACTTGCGGAGGAAAACAGGAAGGCGGTGAAGGCGTTCAAGGTGAGGCTGGGTTACGTGAAGGCATCTGCGGAAAGCCATGTCTTCGACAGAGTCTACGACTATGCCCAGGCAGAAGGGCTCCCGGTGCTCTTCCATACGGGGGACACGGCTTTCAGCACTGGCGACCTCACTCGATCTCACCCGTTGACCTTGGACGCATTGGCTAACAAGAGAGAGGAGCTGACGATCGTGCTTTGCCACTTTGGCAATCCATGGTTTGAGGATGTGGCGGAGCTGATCTACAAGCACCCGAACGTCTACACGGACATATCCGGACTCATCACCGGGGGCCCGTATAGGGAGAAGTATGCGGAGTGGGTATCCAGGAAAATCAGTGAAGCGGTCTACTTTGCGGCAGGCGCCGAGAAGATCCTCTTCGGAACCGACTACCCGGTGTCGGGGCATACGGATACTTTAGCTCTGGTGAGGAGGTTGGAAGTGGATGAGAGAGACAAGGAGAAGATTCTTCGTCTCAACGCGGAACTGGTTTTCGGCCTTTGACGGCGCAAGAAAATCTCGGAATCGTAGACGTCCCGAAGGGAAAGAGAACGGGCCTGGAATGGATACTTGAGGAGAGTTTCGAAGGATGGTACCTGATGCATTCGAGGAGGACCCTTCGAGATATCGAGCTGGTCAGGGCCGCGATGTCATCAGGCAAGCCTGTCGGATTGGTCATGTTGAAAATGCTGATGGAGGGCGTGGGCTACGTGTACTACATCGCAGTTGCGAAGGCAAGCAGAAAGAAGGGGATCGGGAAACTACTCCTGGAAGACGCCCTGCGGCATTTCAAAGCATCCAGCGTGAAAGAAGTATTTGCTAGCGTCGAAGAGGACAACAAACCATCCGAAGCACTATTCGCGTCAGAAGGGTTCACACCAACGAGCTTCAATGAAGTCTCCAAGAAACACGGGAGTCTTCACACGCTCAACATGTACAGGGAAATGTTGGTCGTCCCAGGCGAAGTCCTCTTACGCAAGGCAATTGGCTGAGGCCGTTATTGCTAGTCATGCCTGCGCTACAACATCTCTAGTTACCGTATCTGCAGTGGCAGGAGTTGTCGGGCCAATCCTTTTTGCGATAACCTTTGACGGCTCTCAGCTATCTATGGCCGGGGTACAATCCTCTCACACAGACGATCAGCGAGCTGGGAGCAACGAATGCTCCGACTATGGAGCTTCAAGCTCTGAACTTCGCCATTCTTGGAGTTCCCACAGCGATCTTCGCGATTGGATTAGGTGTCTATGATAGACACTTTCGGTCAACCTCAATCCTCGTTGGATTGTACGGGATCGGAACCTTGCTAGTAGCAGGTCTTCCTTGTGATCCTGGTTGCTCGTTCAAGGGGACTTCGCTCGTGCAGATTGCACACAGTCTCGACGCACTTTTCTCCTTCGTAGTATTCGCGTTCGCGCCTCTATTTTTCTGGCGATCCAGTAGGACCGCTCCGAAATGGACGAAGACTCCGGCATGGTCTCTCCGCGTTGCGATCTTGTCGATACTGATGCTCGTGAGCTACCTAGCGATAACAGCACTTGCCCTGTCCTCGACCGCGGGGTTGGTCCAGAGGATCTTTCTAGGATTGCTATTCGCTTGGATGATTATGATAGCCTACAAGATGGCCAGACTGGCGACTATCGATTCCGGCCATTCTTTTCCATGACCAAAGATTAATGACTGCTCTCTTCGAAAGCTTTCACGGGTCTATTTTCGATGACTGTGAATAGTCGCATGGTCGAATTCAAAGCGGAGAGCGGACAGGGAAAAGGATACCTGGCGTCGCCCGAGAAACCTCGCGGAGGAATCCTTGTCCTCCATGCCTGGTGGGGACTCAATGATTTCTTCAAGAGCTTCGCTAACAGGCTGGCGTCCCAGGGATTTCTCGCATTAGCGCCTGACCTTCACGATGGCTCTGTGGCAAAGACTGTATCCGAAGCAAAGGAGCTCCACGCGAAGATAGTCGACGAGAGAGTGAAGAAGCTCGTCTTGGGCGCCGCAGACTATCTCCAGTCACTCCCATCGGTGTCGGGACGAAGGATTGGCGTTGTAGGCTTTTCCATGGGCGCAGCATGGTCCCTGTTACTTAGCACGCTGAAACCAGAAAATGTTGGAGCGGTTGTTGTTTTCTATGGAACTTACCCGATTGATTTTTCCAAGGCGAGAGCATCCTATCTCGGACATTTTGCGCCCGAGGATGAGTGGGAACCTATTGGTGATGTGCGTGCCACCGAAGAGAAGATTCGTGGGGCTGGGAAGGAAGTAGCGTTTCACTTCTACCCAGGGACGAAACACTGGTTCGTCGAAGAGAATAGGCAGGTGGAGTACAACCGGGATGCGGCAGATCTGGCATGGAAGAGGACATTAGAGTTCCTCGACAGCAAGCTGCGATAACCGGCCCGATGAGAAGATACTAAGATCGCTGAGTTCTGGCTATTTTCCTCAGGTCTTGGGTGTGAATGCTACGATAGGGATGGTCCTCTTGGTCTTTTGTTGATACTGGGCGAACTGCGGGTATAGTGAGGCTTGCTTCTTGTACACTCGGTCGCGTTCGGCTCCGGTTATTTCCTCTGCGTGTACGGCGATCGTCTCATTTCCGACTTCGATTTTCACATCGGGGTGGGCTTTGAGGTTGTGATACCAGTCGGGGTTGGTGTCGGCTCCTCCTTTTGAAGCGAAGACCAGATAGCGGTGGCCGTCCTTGAGATACATAACCGGGTTAGTCCTTGGCTTTCCGGTCCGCGCTCCCTTGTGATTGATAAGTAACAGGGGCGCTCCCTCGAAATTACCGCCTACCTTTCCATGGTTCTTGCGAAACTCAGAAATGACTCCCGCATTCCAATCGCTCACGTTGATCAGCGGCCAGTGACTCGCTACAAGGGGGATTTATTGACTAGCATTGAGAACCTAGTCACGTGGTTCTGGGAGAACCATGCCCTGAATACGCTAATGCGTAGCCCTCGTCCGATACTCCGACTAATCTAGACTCCACGTATCTCTTCCTCCAACTGATGCCAAAAATAACTCATTGACAGCTACAGATACTAACCGTCTCAAGACGTATTGGACAGTGCAATTCTGAGCTCAACTATTCTTAACACGTCGATGCCGAAGGTGGGAAAGCTTAGACTCTTTCGCCGAGTTGAACTGAGCCTGGCCCTGGTGAATACTCTCTATTGAGCAAAGATTACGGTGCAGGGGTGGCTGCAGACATCCATGATCGCCAGAACGCAGCGAAGCCAGGTCTGGCGACCGGCAATGTTCGATGGTACGCGATTGTCTCTCTAGTTGTATTCGCAGCCTGCCTGGCAGAGTTCCTGACTGGTTCCACTCCGATTCTGATGGTCATCCTCAACCCGCCAGGCTTTGTGGCCAACGTGGGGCTCTACGGAGGGGGAGCGCTCCTGATCAGGGAGGCAACCAACCGCTGGAAGA